>NZ_JBSFTV010000015.1:0-162827 GCF_053591455.1 Streptomyces sp. NPDC003016 | reverse complement strand
TACCGGCCACCATCACGACTCACCTGCCTCGCGCCGAACAATCCGGCACTTCATCGGAAGCTTGTGAGCAGCGCGGGTGAGCGCCGCCGCCCGTACTCCCGCTTGTTCCCGCGCGCTCTGTGCTCCGTCAGAGGAGCAGTACGCAGGAGGGGCTCGCCACCTCCAGCGGCGGCCCCAGCGGGCGCAGCCGGCCGCTGGACGGATCGAGGCGGAACTGACTCACCGACTGGCCCGCCTGGTTGGCCGCGTAGACGAAGCGGTCCGAGGGGTCCAGCGCGATGTCGCGCGGCCAGCGGGTGCCGGGTGCCTTGGCCGTGACCGGCTGCGATTCGAGCAGGGTGAGCGTGCGGCCGGCGCCGCCGACCCGGAAGGTCTCCACCGTGTCGAGACCGCGGTCGGTGGTGACCAGCAGCCCGGCGCCACGGGTGAGGTGCAGCGCGGAGGGCGCGTTGCGCGGATCGAGGCCGAGCGGGGCGACCGAGGCGTGCGAGACGGGGCGCAGCCTTCCGGTGGTCTGGTCGTAGGTCAGGGCGGTGACCGAGTGGCCGAGCTCGTTGGTGACGTACGCGAGCCGCCCCGAAGGGTGGAAGACGAGGTGGCGGGGGCCGGTGCGGCGGCCGACGAGGGTCCGGTGGGCGAGCGTCAGCCGGCCGGTGCGGGCGTCGAAGTCGTAGACGTGGATGTGGTCGTCGCCCTTGTCGGGCACGAGCACCCGGCTGCCCGCCGGGTCGAAGGCGATCATGTGCGGGTGGGGGCCGCGCTGTTCCACGGGGTGCGGGCCCCTGCCGCGGTGGCGTACCACCTGGACGGCTTCGCCGATCTCGCCGCTCGCGTCCAGCGCGTGGACCGCGAGGTGCCCGGAGTCGTAGTTGGCGGTGAGCAGGAAGCGCCCGGCCGGGTGGACGGCGAGATGGACCGGGGCCGCGCCGTGACTGGAACGGGGCCGGCCGAGCGGGGTGAGCCGGCCGGCGTCGATCCGGTAGGCGTGGACGGCGCCGGTCGCCCCGCCGGGGAGCTGGCTGACCGCGTACAGCACACGGCGGTCCGGGGAGAGCGTGAGGAAGGAGGGGTTCTCGATGCCCCGCCGCCAGCCGGTGAGTTCCAGCCGGCCGTCCGCGCCGACGGTCGCGATCCCGATGCCGGGGAGGCCGGGCAGGCCGTACTCGCCGATGGTGAACCCGCCGATGTACGCCCGCCGGGCCCGCGGTCGCGGGCCGTCGCCGGCGGCGGCGCTCGCGCCGGTCCAGCCGAGGGCGGCCAGGGCGCCGGCCGCGCCCATGGAAAGGACGCGGCGTCTGCTGTACGGCGAGTTCATACGGATGCTCCGAAGACGAGTCCCGGTGAGAACAGGACGGCGAGTCCGCCGGCACCCAGCGCGAGCAGCACCTGCCACCCGCCGCGCAGCCGGCGGAGGCGGTGGCTGCGCCGGGCCAGGACCAGCACCGCGGCGCCCGCGGCCCAGGCGGGCAGCGCGAGGCGCAGCGAGAGCTCGCCGGTGAACAGCAGCCCGGCGCGCGGGCTGATGCACTCGGTGGCCGTGCACACCGCGCCGTGGACCGGTGAGGCGCCCGCGAGGCCCGCGGTCAGGGCGACCAGGGGGACGACGGCGCCGAGGAGGGTGAGCCATACGTACGGGGCGAGTCCCGTACTCCGCCGGGGCCGCCGGCCGGTGAGGGCGAGCGCGGCGAGGGCGGGCACCCAGCCGAGCGCGACCCCGAAGAGACCGGCGTGCGCGGCCTCGGCGAGCGCGTTCCAGACGGTCTCCGGCCGGAGGGGCTCCAGCACCAGCACCAGCAGGCCGGCCGCGGCGGCGAGTCCGGCGGCCGTATGCGCCCAGGTACGGGCGAAGGAGGGGGCGCCGGCCCGTGCGATCAGGACGCCGGCGATCGTGAGCAGCAGCACGGGCGGGCCCGCGGTCACTCCCCAGGGCAGCGGGAACCACGACGCGCCGGCCCCGAAGGGCCCGGACCAGGCACCCCAGTCCCCGAAGAGGGCGGCCAGTACGGCGGTGACACCGGCGGCGACGGCCCCGGCGGCTCCGGAGTCCTGCCCCACGGCGGGCTCCGCCCCGTCTCCGGACCCGGCAGCGGCGGGCGCCGGGCCGGTGACGGCGGGCGCCGGGCCGGTGACGGCGGGCGCCGGGCCGGTGACGGGCTTCCGGGGCCCGGGGCGTCCGGGGCCCGGCACGGTGGCCGTGGGCCCGGACGCCCGGGAATCGGGGTGGGGCGGGGTCATCGCAGGGCCCCGGCCCGGTCGTCGGCGGACGGGTCGGCCTGCGGCGCCAGGGGGGCGGGGTCCGATTCGCGGATGCCGTACTTGGACCACCAGCGGGCCAGCGGCGCCGGGGCCCACCAGGCCCACTTGCCCATCAGCGCCATCGTGGCCGGCACCAGCAGGGCCCGTACGATCGTGGCGTCGACGATCACCGCGATCACCAGGCCCACGCCGATCATCTTCATGAAGAGGATCGACGAGGTCATGAAGCCGCCGACCACCACGACCAGCAGGAGCGCCGCGCTCGTGATGATCTTCGCGGTGCGCTGGACGCCCAGAGCGACCGACTCGACCGGGTCGCCGCTGACTTCCCACTCCTCGCGGACCCGGGAGAGCAGGAACACCTCGTAGTCCATGGCGAGGCCGAAGGCGATCGCGATGATCAGCACCGGGAAGTTGGCGTCCACCGCGCCGATGGCCTCGAAGCCGAGGAGCCCGGACAGGTTCCCGTCCTGGAAGATCCACTTGATCGCGCCGAAGGCGGCGAGCAGCGACAGCAGGTTCAGGATCACGGACTTGAGCGGCAGGAGCAGTGAACCGAAGGCCAGGAAGAGGACCAGGAAGGAGACGACGGCGACGAACAGGGCCATCCAGGGCAGGCGTTCGCCGATCATGTCGACGATGTCGACACGGGACGCGGGCATGCCGGTGACCTGGGCCGTGGTGGCGCCTTCGGGCGGTGCGACCGCCCGTACGTCATGGACCATGTCGTTCGACTGCGCCGACATCGGGTCGGGCGTGTAGCGCAGGGTGACGCGCGCGTCGTCGCCCACGACCGCGGTGGTGCGCGCCTCGGAGATGCCGTCGACCGCGGCCAGCTTCCGCGCGTACGCGTCGACTCCGTCGCGCTGCGGCTGCGCGGGGCCGTCGAAGCGTACGACCGCGGTCATGATCTGGGCGGGGTTGACGTCGAAGTCCTGGCTCAGCTGCTTGCCGACCACCTTCGCGTCGGCGCCGGACGGCAGCACCCACTCCCCCGGGCGCGCCCAGTTGACGCCGAGCAGCGGGGCGCCGAGGCCGACGAGGACGGCGACGATCGCGAGCGTGGACAGCAGCGGCTTGCGCATCACGGCGTGGGCGGTGCGGTACCAGCGGCCCTGCGTCTCGGCCACGGGGGCCCGGCGGCGGCCGCCGGGGAGGGGGATGCGCCACTTGTCGATGCGGTGGCCGGTGTAGCGCAGCAGGGCGGGCAGGAGGGTGAGCGAGCCGACGACCGCGAAGGCGACGACGGCCACGGCCGCGTACCCCATGGAGCTGAGGAAGCGGGACGGGAACAGCGTCAGGCCCGCGAAGGAGATGGCGACGGCGAGGCCGGAGAAGGCGACGGTGCGGCCGGCGGTGGCGGTGGCGCGGTGCACGGCGGTGTCCACGTCGGCGCCCGCGTGCAGTTCCTCGCGGTAGCGGTTGACCAGGAAGAGCGCGTAGTCGATGGCCAGACCCAGGCCGAGGATGGTGATGACGTTGATGACGGTGCTGGAGATCTCGGTGAACATCGTCAGGACGCGCAGCACGACGAAGGAGCCCAGCGCGACGAACGTGCCGACGGCGAGCGGCAGCAGCGCCGCCACCGCGCTGCGGAAGATGAGGACGAGCAGCACCAGCAGGATCGGCACGGAGAGCATCTCGGCCCGTGCGATGTCCGAGCCGGTGAGGGAGTTGACCTGCTCGGTCATGGCGGCGACACCGCCGTAGCGGACCGTCACGCCCGGTACCTGGAAGGACTCCTTGATCGTGGCGAGCGACTCGACCTGCTCCTGGTCCACGTCCGAGGTGAACTGCACGGTGGCGTACGTCGCGTGCCGGTCCTCGGAGACGTACGCGGCCTTGTCCTGCGAGCCGGGTTCCCAGAACGAGTTCAGCCGCTCGATGTCCTCGCGCGGCACGCCGGCGAGCGCCTTGCTCACCCCGTCGGAGAAGGCGGGGTCGTCGACGGTGCGGTCCTTGTCCTCGTACAGGACGATGAGGTCGTTCGACTCCCGGCCGAGCGGTCCGTCGAGGACCTTGTCGGCGGCGACGGACTCGCTGGCCGGGTCGTCGAAGCCGGCGCCGCCGGTGAAGGAACCGAACACACCGGTTCCCCAGACACCGGCGAACAGCGTGAAGACCACTGCCGCGACGACGACCCATTTGCGGCGTCGTGCGGTGAACTTGCCAAGGGCGGCAAACATTTCTTTCCTCCGTTGGTACGAGACGGCCGGGCGCGCGGGGGGCGCCGCTCGTGGTGTCATTCGGCGGCCGCGAGCTCGGCGCTGCGAGCCTGCGGTCCGGGGGGCGGGTCTCCTGCCACGGGCTTCTGCCGCGGGCGGCGGATCAGCAGCGCGGCGACCGCGCCGAGCGCGACCACGAGGGCGCCGAGCCACAGGGCGGGTTGCAGACCGGCGGTGAACGCCGCCGCCCCGGCCCGCGGTCCGTCTGCCACGTGGCCGGCCGAGCCGTGGGTGAACACCGTCGTCAGTACGGCGATGCCCAGCGCTCCGCCGAACTCCCGGACGGTGTTGTTCACGCCGGACGCCGTGTTGTGCTCGCTCTCCTCCACGGAGGCGATCACGGTGGCGGGGTTGGCGGCGAAGACCAGGCCCATGCCGACGCCCGCCAGGGCCATGGGGATCACCATCGCCGCGTACGGCAGCCCGGGGCCGATGACCAGCGCGAACCAGGCCAGGGCGACGGCCTGCAGAGCGCAGCCCAGCGCCTGGAGGACTCCGCCGCCGATCCGGTCCACCAGCAGGCTCGCCAGGGGCACCACCGCCATGGGCGCCGCGGTCCAGGGCAGGGTGCGCAGGCCGGCCTCGAAGGGCGAGTAGCCCATCGGGCCCTGCATGAACTGCGCGAGGAAGAAGATGGAGCCGAAGACGCCGAAGTACATGGCCAGGGAAACCGCGTTGCTGAGCAGGAAGGCGGGGAGCCGGTACAGGCGCAGCGGCACGAGCGGGCGGCTCGTGCGGCGTTCCCAGACGACGAAGCCGGCCAGCAGTGCGGCGGCGGCCACCAGGCCGAGCAGGGCGCCCCGGTGGCTCCAGCCGTGCTCCGCGGCCTGGACGACGCCCCATACGGCGGCGACCACGGCCCCGGCGACGAGCGTCATCCCGGCGATGTCGAGGTGGCGCTGGGTGCCCCTGCTCTCCTTGAGGGCCCAGAGCGCCAGCGGAACGGCGACCACTCCCACCGGAACGTTGATCCAGAAGATCCAGCTCCAGTCCAGGCCCTCCGTCACGAGGCCGCCGGCCAGCGGGCCGAACGCGATGCCGAGCCCGTTGACTCCGCCCCAGACCCCCACCGCCAGATTGCGCCGCTTCTCCGTGACGGCGGCCACCGCCAGCGTCAGCGAGACCGGCAGGATCATGGCGGCGCCCGCGCCCTGCGCCACCCGCGCGGCGACCAGTTCACCGATGGAGCCCGCGAGGGCGCAGGCGGCGGAGGCGGCGGTGAACAGGACGACGCCCCAGACGAACACCCGGCGGCGGCCGATGCGGTCGCCCAGCGCGGCGCCGGCCAGCAGCAGGCCCGCGAAAGGCAGCACGTAGCCGTTCACGACCCATTGGAGTTCGGGCTGGGTGGTACGGAAATCACGGGCGATGTCCGCCAGCGCGTTGGTGACGACGAGGTTGTCGAGCGACACCATGAACATGGGGACCGATGTGGCCAGAAGTGCCCACAGCACCGCTGAATTCTTGTGCGACACGTCAGCCTCAGGCTTCCTTTTCTCAGCAGAGCGACTCGGCAGAGCGGCAATGCGAGCATTTCAGTGGCGAGGGGAGAGGGATATTCACGCGAGGTGGAATCCCTCATGTCTCTTTGGAGGCAGAGGCGTTCGCCGCGGCCGGCACCGCGGTACGCCGCTGGGCGAGCCAGGCGACCGCGCCCACCGCCAGCGAGAGCCCGAGCCCGAGGGCGACCGAGACGACCGGGTCGTCGCTCATCGCGCCGCCGAAGTAGCCGACGCCCACCGAGTACGCCGCCCAGACCGCCTCCGCCAGGGCCGCGCCGATCGCGAACTTGTGGACGGGGTAACCCGCGGCGCCTGCCGCGAGGCCGCCGAGCAGCCGTCCGCTCGGCAGGAAGCGCACGCCGATCACGAACGGGATGCCGCCGCGCTGTATGCGCCCGGCGGCCCAGTCGAAGAGCTCGCCCTGGCGCTTGCGGGAGGCCACGCGGCGGCGTACCGATCCCCCCGCCGACCAGCCGAAACGGTGGATCAGGAGGTCGCCGAGCAGGGCGCTGCCGGCCACCGAGAGGAGCACGAGCGTCAGTGACATCTCGCCCCGGGCGGCGAGCATCCCGCCGGTGACGAGAAGCGCGGCGTTGGGCAGCAGCGGCGGCAGCGTCGTGATCGCCAGGATCGCGTACGCCCAGCAGGCGGCCCCGGCCATGCGGGCCGTCAGTCCGGACGTGATGTCGATCCATCCCACGAGCGATGCGAAGTCCATGGTCAGCCCCTCATGCCGCCGCTTACGGAGGCCCTCAAGTCGGGTGCGCAATGCTCCTTTGGAAACATCCGCCGGATCGTTGGTGAGTCATGACCCCTGGTCACAGGCCCACTAGCGTCGATGTCGCGGTCCGGAGGGCGCGGTCTACCGGCAACTCCTCAACAACCATAACTTAGGCTATCGATAGTTGCACTATCACTTTCGGCGCAGCACCTCGGTGCCGCCGTACGCACCGAGGGTGCGGCCCCATGACGCAGGAGAGGCCATGACGGACGTGACGCTGTTCTTCAGGGAGTTCGCCCGGACCCGCCGGGACACCGGGGCCATCGCCCCCAGCAGCCCCCTGCTCGCCAGAGCGCTGACCCGCTACGTGGTGCCCTCTGCCGACCGGCCGCGCGCGGTACTCGAGGTCGGTCCGGGGACGGGCGCCGTGACCAGGCACATCACCGCCTCGCTCGGCCGGCTGGACACCCTCGACCTCGTCGAGGCGAACCCGCGCTTCGCCGCCCTGCTGGCGCGCACCTACCGCCACGAACAGCGGCTGCGGCTGCTGACCGGCCTGGTGCAGGAGCACGAACTCGGCTCGTACGACACGATCGTGTGCGGCCTGCCGTTCGCGAACTTCGACGCGGCGACCGCGCAGGACATCTTCGACCGGCTGATCGGCGCCCTGCGTCCCGGCGGCACCCTGTCGTTCTTCGCCTACGCCGGGGTGCCGCCGCTGCGCAGGGCGTTCACCCGGGGCGCGGCGCGCGAACGGACGCTCGCGGTCCAGGCCGTGGTGGGCGGGACGCTGCGCAGCCACGCCTTCCGCACCGAAACGGTGCTGGGCAACCTGCCGCCGGCCCGGGTGCACCACCTGGCGCCGCTGGCCAGCACGGCGTACATCGGCTGAGCCCGCGCCGTCCGGCGGCGGACGGCGGGCGGCAGGCGGCGGACGGCAGACGGGCCCGAGGTTGCGGCCGGGCTAGGCGGAGTGCGGCTGCCGCTGCACCCGCCGGGAAGCGTCCTCCTGGGCGATCCTGCGCAGTGCCGCCATCGCCGCGTCGCCCAGGACCGTGCCGAGCACCGCGCTCTCCACCTTGCCGTCCGTGCTGGGCACCTGCGCCAGGACGGCCAGCTCGGCGGTGGCCAGCTCGGCGGCCGCCTCGGCGTACCCGTCGAGCAGGGCCAGCAGATCGCCCCGGTCCAGGTCCCGGTACGTCAGCACGATCTGGACCAGCGCCTTCCACCCCGGGTTGTCCGGTTTCGTCGCCCAGCCGTGGCGCCGTACCAGTTCGGTGACCTCGCGCTCCGCGCGCTCCCACTCCTCCTCGGTGCCGCGGTTCGCCGTGATCCTGGTGACCGCCGACTGGGCGGCGCCGAGCATGCCGTGGACCGTACGGGCCGGGGAGTCGACCTCGGCGAGCACCTCGCGGGCGGCCACGATGGACAGGCCGCCGACCTCCAGCATCGCGCGGACGAGCTTCAGCCTGCGCACGTGCGCGTCGGCGTACTGCACCTGGTTCGGGCTGGTGCGCTCACCGGCAGGCAGCAGCCCCTCCCGCAGGTAGTACTTGATGGTGGGAACCGGAATTCCGGTGCGCCGCGCCAGCTCTCCAATACGCATCCCCCGAGCATAACCGGACCCGCAACCCGCCCGGCCCCCTCGCGAATTCCCCTCTTTTATCGCGCTTGAATTCGCGCTCGACCCCGGCTTCATCCGGCGCTGCGAGGCTCTCCGTACCGGTACCCGATTCCAAAGGAACAGGTATGACCACACAAACGGCCCCGGAGATTCCTTCGGCACCCGTCGAGCTCAGTTACGGACGCACTGTCGACCGCTCGCTGGTGCACCGGGCCGCGGTGTCCGAGGTCTTCGTCACGGACATCCTCCCGCTGGCCCTCAAGAAGGTGCGCGCAGCGGTGCAGCTACCGCTCATCCACGGCTACTACAGCGATCATCTGCAGCGGCCCGCCCTGTACGACGCCCTGCTGCTGCTGGAATCGGGACGGCAGGCGGCCATCGCCGGTTCGCACACCCACATCGGCCTCTCCGAGGGCACCACGATGATCGTCGACTCCTTCCGGCTGTCCCTGACCGGGCTCAAGGAGCTGCTGATCGGGCCCGAGCCCGGCCGGCTGCGCATCGACACCGACTACATCGGACGCCCCACCCGGCGCGGCCGCTACCGCAAGGGCAAGGTCGCCCAGCGCTTCTACATCGGGGACACCGAGGTGGGGGAGCACGAGATGGACGTGCTCTTCATCAACCAGCACGAGAACGAGGTGCTCCGGCACGCCCAGCGCGGCACGCCGGCCCCCCTCACCTCCGACTTCCCCGGCCAGGGTGCGGGCGCCGACGGCTCCCGGCAGGTCGAACCGGCCCGGGTGGGCCGCGGCAACCCGCTCAACGTCGTGCTGTCCCGGGCCGAGAGCTCCCCCACGGAAGTGGCCGCCCGGGTCACCCCGTGGTTCGCCAACCGGGGGCTGTTCGACCACGTCTACGACCACCTGCCGGCCATGACCCTCGTCGAGGCCGCCCGGCAGCTGTCGTTCCTGGCGGTGGACGAGCCGCTGTCGACGTACGCCGTCGGCTTCGAGGCCCGGTTCTCCCGCTTCGCCGAACTGGACGAGACCGTACGGGCCACCGCGCCCCGGCCGCGCCTGGTCGGCGGCCGCGGCGAGGTGCCGGTCCGCTTCCTCCAGGGCGACGCCGAGATCGCCCGGGTGACCGTGACCCTCGCCTCCGGGAGTGAACTGTGAGCACCGAACGCCTGGCCGTCTGGACCGACTTCGGCGGCGTACTGACCCCGTCCATCGCCCACACCATGGGCACCTTCTGCGCCGGCCAGGGCCTCGACCCCGCGGTGCTCCAGCAGGCGCTGGGGAAGGTGACGGCGCGGTACGGCACCACCGACATCATGGAGCCGATCGACACCCCCCTCGTGAGCGAGGAGGAGTGGCTCGGCCAGGTCTCCGAGGTGCTCGCGGCCGATCACGGCGTGCACGGCGTGCGGCTGACGACCCTCGCCGACGCCTGGTTCGACGGCCGCGAGACGAACCTCGCCTGGGTCGCGGCGCTGCGCAAGGCGCGCGAGCGCGGTGCCTTCGTCGGGATGCTCTCCAACATGGTGCCGACCTGGGACGCGCACTGGCGCCGCATGGTCGACCCGGACGAGCTCTTCGACGACGTACTCCTGTCCTTCGAGGCGGGGCACCGCAAGCCGTCGCCCGGCATGTTCGCGCTCGCCGCCGAGCGGGCGGGGGTGCCGGCCGGGCGCTGCGTGCTCGTCGACGACCTCGCGCACAACTGCGCGGGGGCCGAGGCGGCCGGCTGGACCGCCGTCCACTTCACCGAGACCGCGGCGGCGGTGGAGCGGCTCGACGAGCTGCTGTCCGCTTCAGACATTTCACCAGCAGCAGAAGGGAACTGATTCCGTGAGCCGTTCCGTGCTCATCACCGGCGGGAACCGGGGCATCGGCCTCGCCACCGCCCGCGTTTTCGCCGCCCAGGGCGACAAGGTCACCGTCACCTACCGCACGGGTGAGCCGCCCGAGGGGCTGTTCGGCGTGCGCTGCGACGTGACGGACCCCGTTTCCGTACGCCGCGCCGTCGACGAGGCCCGCAGCCAGCACGGCCCCATCCAGGTGCTGGTCTCCAACGCCGGGATCACCCGCGACCAGCTGCTGGTCGGCATGGAGGACGACGACTTCCGCAGCGTCATCGAGACCAACCTGATGTCCGCCGTCACGGTGGCCAAGGAGGTCGTCCCGGACATGCTCAAGGCCCGCTGGGGCCGTGTGGTGTTGATGACGTCGATGAGCGCGCTGGCCGGCGCCCCCGGCCAGACCAACTACGCGGCGTCCAAGGCCGGTCTGATCGGTTTCGGCCGCTCGCTCGCCCGTGAGGTGGGCAAGCGGAACGTCACGGTCAACATGGTCTCGCCCGGTCTGATCGAGACCGACATGGTCAAGGACGTCACCGACGCCCGCCGCGAGCACGTCCTCGGGCAGACCTCGCTCTTCCGGGCCGGCCGGCCCGACGAGGTCGCCCACGTCGTGCGCTTCCTCGCCAGCGAGGAGGCCTCGTACGTCACCGCCGGGATCATCCCGGTCACCGGCGGTCTCGGCGTCGGCCACTGATACCCCCCGCACCCCGCCCCGCTCCCGTTCCCAAGGAAGGAAACCCATGTCCAACGCCACCGTGCTGGAGATCTCCCAGCAGATGGGCAAGATCTTCAACGACCTGGACGAGAAGGTCGCCCACGAGCTCGTCGCCCCGGACTTCGTCGACTACGAGGCCTCGCCCGGCACCCCCGGCGGCCCCGCCGGCTACCTCGGCACCGCCCGCTGGATGAACAGCGTGTTCTCCGAGGCCGCCTGGGACCACATCGACAGCTTCGCGGACGGCGACAAGGCCGTCATCCGGGTCCGCTTCACCGGCATCCACACCGGCAACTTCCTCGGCTTCGAGGGCACCGGCAACAAGGTGGACGTCGAGCACATCCACATCTACCGCGTCGGTGACGACGGCCTCGTCCACGAGCACTGGGCCTGCCGCCAGGACCTGTTCCTGCTCGCGCAGATCGGCGCCGTCGAGCTGAAGCTGCCCCCGGCGGGCACTCAGGCCTGACCGGCCCCACGCACAGACGGACCGCCGGCCCCCTCGGGGACCGGCGGTCTTCGCGTTGCGGATGCGCTTTCAGGTGTACGTCCCTCAGGTGTACGTCGCCGAGGCAGTCGGCGCCAGTACGGCCCGGGTCCGCGCCAGCACCTTCGACGCGCCGCAGCGCACCGTCAGGTCGACGCGCACCGACCCGTCCGCCCGGATCTCGCCGGCCGTGCCCTCGACGGTGAGTTCCACCCCCTCGGCGGTGTCGGGCACCAGCACGGGACGGCTGAAACGGGTGCTGTACTCACTGACGGCCGCGCCCTCGCCCGCCCAGTCGGTGACGGTGGTGGCCACCAGTCCCATGCTGAGCATGCCGTGCGCGATGACGCCGGGCAGTCCGACGGCCGCGGCGCGGGAATCCGACCAGTGGATGGGGTTGTGGTCGCCGGAGGCAGCGGCGTAACGCACCAGATCGGTGCGGGTGATGCGGAAGGTGCGGGTGGGAATCCGCTCGCCCGTGACCGTCATCGCTCACCTCGCGAGACGAGCGTCGACGTCGTGGTGCACACCGGCGCCCCGCCGTCCGCCTCGCGGATGTGGCCGCGCAGGGTCACCACGTCGTTGCCGTCGACGGTGTCCGCGGCGACCACCTCGACGGTGACGGTGAGCCGGTCGCCGGACCTGACCGGGCGCACCGAGTCGAACCGCTGGTCGCGGTGGACCACGCGGGAGAAGTCGAAGCCGAAGCCGGGGTCGTCCACCACCTGCTTCTCGGCGTGCATCGACAGCACGATGGGGAAGGTCGGGGGCGCGGTGCGCCCGTCGCCGGGGTCGGAGCCGACGGCGAGCGCGAACTCGCGGATCTTCTCGCGGCCGACTTCGTAGGGCTCGGTGGGCGGGTAACTCCGCCCGGCGTACGCCGTGTTCATGGGACAGGGCTCCTTGTCTTCGGTCGGTCTTCGGTCGGTCTTCGGTCGGACGGACGGGCAGACATGCAGCGGCGCCCGTGGAGGGAGAGGTCACGGGCGCCGCTGCTGTCCGGGGGGGGAAGGGGGGTGGTCGGGGTGGTCGGGGTGGCCCGGGGTGGTCCGGGGCGGGACCGGGGTGGCCCGGGGCGGGACCGGGGTGGTCAGCGAAGCGGGCTGCGCACCACCATCGCGGCCGCGTTCCCGTCCCGGCCGACCGAGGTGACCAGCGCGTACACCCGCTCGGCCGGCGGCTGGGCCTGCCACAGGGCGAGCAGGGCGGCGAGCTGCATCGCACCACTGGCGCTGTACGTCTCACCGAGCACATCGGCGACCCGTACGGTGCGCGGCAGCCCGCCGCCCAGCGCGGCCCGCACGCCGCGCTCCTCGATCCGCTCCAGACCACGGTGGTGGACGGCGCCGAGGGAGACGACGTCCACCTCCTCCGGGCGGACCCCACTGCGGTCCAGGGCGCGGGTGACGGCCCCGGTGAGGCCGTCGGCGTAGTCCCGCGCGTCGGCGGAGAAGCGCACCTCGCAGGCGAGCAGTTCGGCCAGTACGTCCGCGTCGTCCGCCGGTGCCTCCCGCTGCACCGTGAACACCGCGCAGCCCTCGCCGAGCGCCGCCCGCTCCTTCAGCACCCCGGTCCGGTGCCAGGCCCAGGCCGCGGGGGCGCTGAGTTCCTCGGCGCCGCCCACCAGCAGCCGGTCGACGCGGTCGAGCGTGAGAGCCAGACGCGCGTGCCGGAAGGCGAGCAGCGAGGCGGTCTGGCCGCCGGCCACCGTGGCGTTGAGGCCGCGCAGTCCGTTGCGGATGGCGACCTGTCCGGCGGCGCAGTTCATCACCGTGTTCGGGAACTGGCCCGGGTTGACCAGGTACGGCTTGTCCAGGGTCAGCGTGTCGTGCAGCAGGGCGCTGTGGCTGGAGACGGAACCGGTGTTGGTCGCCAGTACGACGCCGGTGCGGTCCCCCGCGACCTCGGTGGCGTCCATGCCCTCGATGGCCTCCTTGCAGGCCACCAGGCCGAAGGAGGTGAGCCGGTCCAGGTACTTGGTGCCCTTGCGGCCCAGGTGCGCCTTCACGTCGAAGCCGTCGACGGCCCGGACCGGACGGGGCGGGTACGCGGCCCCGTCCTCGCCGGCCGGCTCCCCGGCCGGCCCGGCGCCGGAGCGCAGCAGCCCGGCGAGCGCGGCGAGGCCGTGGCCGGCCGAGGAGACGACGCCGGCGCTGGTGACGTAGAGCGGCCGGGTGGCCGTCCCTGTCCCGGCCGCGGCCGCTGTGGCGGTCGCCGTGGTCACGAAACCCTCCCGAGGATGGTGATGACGTTGTTGCCGCCGAACGCGAACCCGTGGTTCTGCACGATGTCCAGGCGGGCCTCGCGGCCGGTGCCCGGTACACAGTCCACGCCGTCGCCCAGCGCGGGGTCCGCCTCGGTGACATTGGCGGTGGGCGGCAGGAAGTCCTGCTCCAGCGCCTTGCAGCAGGCGATCGCGCCGAAGCCGCTGGCCGCGCCCATGGTGTGGCCGAGCATCGACTTGATGGAGCTGATCGGCGGTATGCGACCGCCGAAGACCTCGCGGGCGGCGGCCACTTCGGTGGTGTCGTTGGTCGGGGTGCCCGTGCCGTGGGCGCAGATGTAGTCGATCTGCTCCGGTTCGACGCCGGCGTTGCGGTGCGCGGCGCGGATGCACGCGGCGATGCTGGCCGCGTCGGGGTGCACCATGTGCGTGGCGTCGCAGTTGGCGGCGTACCCGAGGATCTCCGCGTAGATACGGGCCCCGCGCTCCCGTGCGTGCTCCAGTGTCTCCAGGAGCAGTACGGCGCCGCCCTCGCCGGTGATGATGCCGGTGCGGTCGGCGGCGAAGGGGCGCGGCAGGTCCTCGGCCATGGCGCCGAGCGCGTAGAAGCCGGCGTGGGTGAGCCGGTTGACGGCGTCCGCGCCGCCCGCCAGCATCACGTCCGCCTCGCCGCTGCGCACCAGGTCGTAGGCGTAACCCAGTGCGTAGTTGCTGGCCGAACAGGCGGTGGGAATGGTCTGGGTCTCGCCGTGCAGACGCAGTTCGGCGCTCACCGCGTTGGCGATGCGCGAGGCCGGGGTCTGCCCGGCCAGCTCGCCGTCGATGGACTCCAGCCCGTCGGCGACCCACTGCTCGGCGAGCGCCTGGACGACGGCGGACTCACCACTGGTGGTGCCCATGATCGCCCCGGCCCGGCCCTGCTCCAGCTGCTCCTCGCCGATCCCGGCGTCCGCGACGGCGAGCCGGGCGGCCGCGGCCGCCAGCAGGCCGCTGCGGCCCCATGCCGCCGGGTCGAGGCGCTTGAGGTGGTCGGTGGGCTCGAAGTCGGTGACCTCGCCCGCCCGACGGCGCGGGAAGCCGCTCGCGTCGAAGCTCTGGATCGGCGCGGTGCCGTCGGCGCCGGCCCGGACGGCGGACGCGAAGACGTCCGCGCCGATGCCGACCGGCGACACCGCGCCGAGTCCGGTGATGACCACCCGGCGCCGTGGCGCCGAAGGAAGCTCAGCCATGGTTGCTCTCCGCGGCGTGCTGGACGACGGCCTCGACGAGAAGGCTCAGGTTCACCAGGTCGCCGAGTTCCGTCTTGGGAATGGCCACTCCCAATTCCTTTTCTATCCTGGAAACGACGGTGATGAGCGACAGCGAATCGCTGTCGTAGTCGTCGATGAAGTGGCCGCTCCCGGTGAGTTCGCCCTCCTCCAGCTCCAGTTCCTCAATGACGATCCGGCTCACCTGCTCCTGGAAGTCGGCCGCCGTTGCCACAGTCTGCTGAGTCATGCGTCTACCTCTCGTTTTTCCGCCGTCGCGGGCCGTTTCCGCTGTCGCGGGGCAAGACGAGAGGAACGTAAGCGGCTCGGAGTCCGGGCAGCAAGAGGGGCCGCACCAAAGAGACACGGCATTCCCCGAAAGTGATACCCGGCCCATTCACGAACCGCCCTCGACGCTTTTATCTGCCCTTCATACGCCTTTCAAATCCCGCTGCCACCATTGCCCTTGCTCGAATCGGAGGAGATTCGGCTGGAGACGGGAGAAGCCACGATGAGCGGTCCACGATTGGCATTGATATTCCCCGGCCAGGGAGCACAGCAGCCCGGGATGGGGCGCCCCTGGGCGGGCCGGCCCGGCTGGTTCCTGGCGGAGCGGGCGGCCGAGGTGTCCGGGCGCGATGTCGTCGAGCTGCTGCTGCACGCGGACGAGGACGCCCTGCGTCGTACGGACAACGCCCAGCTGGCCACTTTCGTCCTGGAGATGGTGATCCTCCACGAGGTGCGTCATGCGCTGCCCGCCGCCAGGCGGCCCGTCGTGTGCGCCGGTCACAGCCTCGGGGAGTACGCGGCGCTGGTGGCCGCCGGAATCGTCGGTTTCGACGACGGCGTACGGCTGGTCACCGCGCGCGGCGAGGCGATGCGCACGGCGTGTGCCACGGAGCCCGGCACCATGGCCGTGGTGCTCGGCCTGTCCCCGGAGGTCGTGGAGCAGGCGGCGGCGGGGGTCCGCGACGACGGCGGCCGGGTGTGGGTGGCCAACCTCAACTCGCCGCAGCAGAGCGTCATCTCCGGCGAGAGCGGATCGGTCGCCCGGTGCGCCGAGGCGGCCCAGGCCCGGGGCGCGCTCCGGATCGTGTCGATTCCGGTGGGCGGCGCCTTCCACACGCCCCTGATGCGGCCCGCGGCCCACGCGTTCGCCCGCGCGGCGCTGAGCGCGGAGTTCCGTCCCGGTTACGCGCCGGTCGTGGCCAATGTGGACGCCCGTCCGCACCGGGGCACCGATGCCTGGCCGCACCGGCTCGGGCAGCAGATCACCGGGCCGGTGCGCTGGGCGGAGTCGGTGCGCACGATGGCCGACGAGCTGTACTGCGACATGTTCGTGGAGATCGGCCCCGGCCGTACGCTCACCGGTCTCGCCCGCAAGATCACCCCCCAGGTCTCCCGGCTGACGATCTCCGAACCGGGCCAGCTGGTCGCCGTGCCCGCGCCGGCGCCGTCCTGCGCGGACTCCTCGACGGTGGATGCGGTGACGCCTTCGCTGCGCACCTCCTCGGTACGGAGCGCCGCGTGAGCGCCGAGGAGCACTGGGACGCGATCGTCGTCGGCTCGGGGATCGGCGGGCTCGTCTGCGCCGCCTACCTCGCGGTCGCCGGCAAGCGGGTGCTCGTCGCCGAGCAGGGCGGCGTCGCGGGCGGCAACAGCCACGTCTTCCGCAGGCGCCGCGCGTACGAGTTCGACGTCGGCGTGCACTACCTCGGCGACTGCGGCTCCGACGGCCTGCTCCCCGCCATCCTGAACGGTCTCGGTCTGCGCGACCGGCTGCGCTACCGGGAGATGGACCCGGGGGGTTTCGACCGCATCGTGATTCCGGGGGCCACCCTGGACATGCCGGCCGACTGGGAGACGTACCGCAAGCGGCTGCACGAGGCGTGCCCCGCGGACGCGCCCGGCATCGACACCTTCCTGGGCGTCGTGTCCGGGCTGGGCGCGGAGCGGCGGGACGCGATCGTCGCCCCCGGCGACGTGCCGATGTCCGAACTGCCGCAGCACGCACCGCAGTCGGTGTCCTGGGGACGGCGTACGCTCGCCGAGCTCTTCGCCCACTGCGGGCTGTCCACCCGCGCCCGGACGCTGCTCGCCGCCCAGTCCCCCAACTACGGCATGGCGCCCGACGAGGCGACCGTCGCCCTGCACGCCACGGTCACCGACCACTACGTGCGCGGCGCGTACTACCCGGAGGGCGGCGGCCAGACCCTGGCCGCCGGACTGCTGGAGGTCGTCCGCGCGTACGGCGGCGCCCTGCGCACGTACAGCAGGGTCAGCCGGATCACGGTCGGCGACGGGCGGACCCGGGGCGTCGAACTCGCCGACGGCAGCCGGGCGCTGGCGCCGGTCGTGGTGTCCAACGCCGACTACCGGCGGACGATGCTCGGGCTGGTCGGCGAGGAGCGGCTGCCGCGCAGGCTCGCCGCCAAGACGCGGGACGCCCGGATGGCGCTGCCCTGGGCGACCGTGTACGTCGCGCTCGACATCGACATCGAGCAGCACGCCAATCTGTGGTGGTACCGGAGCGACGACATCGAGCGGTTCTACGCCGGCCTGCGCGCCGGCGCGGACGCCGGCGCCGTTTCCGGGGGCACCGCTTCGGGGGGCACGGACACAGCCGATTTCCTCTTCGCCTCGTTCGCCTCCGGCAAGGACCCCGTCACCCGGCGGATCTGCCCGCCGGGCCACTCCAACTTCCAGCTGATGACGCTGTGTCCCCCCGGCTTCGAGCGCTGGGGTGTCACGGCGGGCCCGGCCGACGGCGAGAAGTACCGCCGCAATCCGGTGTACCGGGCGGAGAAGGCCCGGCTCACGGAGGCCGTGCTGGACGCGGCCGAGGAGGCGCTCGGGCCGTTCCGGGGCCACATCACCCATCTGGAGACCGCGACGCCGCTCACCCACGAGCGGTACACGCACTCCACCGGTGGCACGCCGTTCGGAATGGCGCACTGGGGCGCCGCCGGAGCCCGGCCCGACACGGCGACCTTCATCGAGGGCCTGTACGTCGCCGGCGCCAACACCCGCTACGGGAACGGCATCACCGGTTCGGCGGTCAGCGGCATCGCCTGCGCCGGCCAGATCCTGGGCCGTCGCCTGATGCACGAGGTGCACAGCGGCGCCACCCTGGGCGACCCGGCGGCGCTGCCGGAGCGCCGCGCGGACTGGGACCCGCTGGAGGTCTCCCGCGGCGACCAGGACCGGCTTGTCCGCACCGGACCGCGAACCGGGCCGGGAACCGGGCCGGGAACCGGGCCGGGACTCGAGCCCGCCCTGGGGAAGAGCCGATGAGCCTGACTCCGAAAGTGGCCGTCGTCACCGGCGCCACCAGTGGTATCGGCCTGGCGGTCACCCGCGCGCTCGCCGCCTGTGGCCACCAGGTCTTCCTGTGCGCGCGCACCGCCCGTACCGTCGCGGCCACGGTCAGGGAGCTCCAGGCGGAGGCCCTGGACGTGGACGGGACGGCGGGCGACGTCCGCGACCGCGACGACATCCGGCGCGTGGTGCGGCACGCCGTCGACCGTTTCGGCACGGTCGACGTCCTGGTGAACAACGCGGGCCGCTCCGGCGGCGGCAGCACCGCGGAGCTCACGGACGAGATGTGGTTCGACGTGCTCGACACCAATCTCAACAGCGTCTTCCTGATGACCCGCGAGGTGCTCACCGCCGGAGGCATGCGTGACAAGAAGCGCGGCCGGATCATCAACATCGCCTCCACCGACGGCACGCGGGGCGACGTCCTCGACGCCCCCTACTCGGCCTCCAAGCACGGCGTCATCGGCTTCACCAAGGCGCTCGGCAACGAACTGGCGCCCACCGGCATCACGGTCAACGCCGTCTGCCCCGGGCATGTCGAGACACCCACGGCCCGGCGGATCCGGCGGGAGTACGCGGCGGCGTACGGCATCGGTGAAGAAGCGGCCCTGAAGACGTTCCAGTCGAAGATCCCGCTCGGCCGCTACTCCACCCCCGCGGAGGTCGCGGGCCTGGTCGGCTATCTGACCACCGACACCGCCGCTTCGATCACCGCCCAGACACTCAACGTCTGCGGCGGCCTCGGTACCTCCTGACCGCCGCTAGCTCGGGTCGAGGCTGATCTCCTGGACACGCTGCGCCGGGGTCCTGCCCACGAGTGCCGTGCGCATGGCGTAGGCCACGTCGTCCGCGGTGACCGGGTGCTTCTTGCCGTCGCCCTTGGTGATCTGGACGCCGTCGAAGACGCCCTCCAGAAGCTGCTCGATCGCCTGCTTGTCGTAGACCTCCACCAGCCGGCCGTCGATCGGCTTCATGGAGAGGATCTTCGGCAGGGACCTCGCCGGGCCGAACTGGATCTGCTTGCCGCCCGCCTTGATCGTGATCAGGCCGGACATCGCGGGCTGGGCGAATTCCCGCATGGCCCGGTCCAGCTCGGCCTGGCCGATCGTCGGGGACTTGGTGGCGACGGGCAGCTCCACCGTGTTCGGCCTGCCGGTCTCCACCTGGGCGCGGTACGCGTCCTTGACCCGGGTCATCGAGCGGACCACGTCGAGCTGCTTGCCCGCCTTGCCCGGTACGGCGACCGCCTTGCCGGGCACGAACTTGATCGTGCCCTCGCTGGCCGTGCCCGAGGTGCCCGCCAGGTCGGCCAGCGCGACGCTCAGCTTCTCCTCGTCGACCGGGATCACCGGCTCGGCGACGCGCTCGCCGCCGAAGAGGGAACCGATCACGGAGACGGGGTTGTAGTCGCTGCCCGCGGCGCCGCGCACGGTCTCCTGGCTGTCCAGGGCGAGACCGGCCTTGGACGGCTTGAGCTTCGCCTGCTTGCCGTCGACGGTGAGGACGAGCGGCGTGGCGGCGCGCTTGCCGAGGGCGGTGTCGAGCTTGTTGACCGCCTCCTCCTTCGTGCCGCCGCCGATGTCGACGCCGAGGACCGTGGTGCCCTTCGGTACGTCGGAGTGGTTCATGAGGAGTCCCGCGCCGTACGCCACACCGGCCAGGCCCACGACGCCCACGGCCAGCAGGACCAGCTTGGAGCGGCCCTTCTTCGCGGGGGCGGCGGAGGCGGAGGGAGCGGCGGGCGGCGGTGTGGTCCGGGCCGGGCCGGGGGTCGGAGCCGCCGGGTCGTCCGTGAGGGGGGCCACCGGGTCCGGGACGAAGCGGGCGCCGGCCTGCGGCGGGGCGAACGGCGAGTGCCGCTCCGCCGCCGGGACCACGGGCATGCCACTGGTCAGCGTGTCACCGGAGACGTTGCCGCCCGCGAAGGGACCGCCCGCGGAGGGACCCGGGGCCGGGTTCTGCGGGGTCAGTACCGCCGTGTCGTCGCTCATGGAGGGCTGGGCCGGGGCCGGGGGGCCCGCGGCGCCCGGCGGGTGTACGCCGGAACCGGGGCGGGGGCCGGAGCCCAGGAAGGGCGAGCTGCCGGTCATCGGGCCGGTGGTCGGACCCGCCGGACCCGCCGGACCGACGGTCGGCCCCAGGGGGCCCGCGGGGCCGGACGGGCGCGTGCCGGCGGCGCGGCCGCCTCCGTTCGCGGCCGCGTCACCGGGCGAGCCGCCGGTGGTGCGGCGCGGCAGCGGGGCGGCGCCCTGGCGCTGCGCCTCTTCCGGCGTGGAGGGCGTGGGAGGCGTGGAGTACGGGAACTCGGGGCGCTGCCCACCGCCCTGCGGCGCGGCCGGCGCCGCGGCGGCCGGCGACGGAGCGGGCGCGGCCGACGGCTTGCGCGGCGCGAACCAGTCGCTGGGCGGCGGCTGCGTGTCCTCGCCGGGACCGGTCTCCTCCCGCGGCGCCTGCGCCGCGGTGTCCCGCGACGGCTCGGGCGGGCGGGGCGTGGTGCCCGTGCGGCTGCCCGTGCGCTCCGGCTTCACGGGTGAGGAGGGCGGCTCCACGTCGCCCATGGGCGTACGCATGACGACCGGAGGGATCGGCCGCGATCCGGGGATGTTGATCCGGATGCGGGTGGTCAGCGTGGTCTCGGTCCTGGGCTCGTCCGACTCCGCCCGCGCGGCGGCCCCGGCAGTCTCCTCCGGAGCGTCCTGCCCGGGGTTCGGCGACGGATACTGGCGGGATCCGTACGGCGGCGTACCCGAGGGGTACGCGGCTCCGCCACGCCCCTGGGGGCCGGAGGACGAACTGTCAGTTTCACGACTCAAGGCAGGTTCTCCCGGTTAGCTCCGCTCGCCCGCTCTTACCCTGTACTGCACTGCGGGAGGCCCGGCGGCGCGCACCACCATACTGGCCGCCGCCGACAGACGCCCCGCGCCCATGGCGGCGAAGGGCCCGACGGCCGCGCGGGCGCGGTCGGTTCACGGACTCAAGTAGTACGTCATGCGCCAAGTCGGCCAAGTCGGGCGCGGGTCGCATCCGGTCGCGGCAACTCCACCATCGTGGCGCAGATCACAGCGACGGCCACCCCGCCCAGGTAGGCGTACGAGACCGCGGAGCCGCCGACGAGCAGGTCGCCCTCGGGACGGCTGACGGCCAGCAGGACGACGGCCACGAGCCATCCGGCGGCGGACGCGCCGACACCGGCCTTCGCGCCCGTGGCGTACAGGGAGCCGTAGAAGACGCCCGCCGCCGCGAGCAGCGCCAGCAGCAGGCCGCCGGGGAACCAGGCCGCGTGGACGAGTACGCCCGCCGCGCCCGTGAGCGCGCCCAGGACGACGAGGAGGAGGTGGACGGCGATGCGGGCCACGGTCACGGGGCCACCCCCGCGAAGAGGTCCGTCTCGCGTCCGCCGGCGGCGCGTTCGCCCCGTACCAGTTCGTAGAACTCCGTGACGAGGACGGGCTGGCCCAGGTGGTTGGAGAGGGCGAAGAAACCGTCCTCCACCGCGATCTGGGTGGCGTGCGCGCGCATCGCGGCGGTCTTGGCCCCGGCGTACGGCGCGCCGTCGATCTCCGTGGTGATGCGCGCGTCGTCGACGACTCCGGGGACGTCGTCCACGGCGGCGCTGGCGGGGAAGCTCACCGCCGCCGCGCGCAGGCGGGCGAAGCCGTCCTCCGCGTAGGTGCGCGGCACGCGGTTCCAGTAGACCTTGGCGATGGTGTGCGGTGCTCCGAGGTCCGGACGGAAGTCCGGGTCGGCCGCGAGGTCGGCCGCGCGCATCGCGACGCGGTGGGCCTGGATGTGGTCCGGGTGTCCGTAGCCGCCGTCCGGGTCGTAGGTGACGAGGACCTGCGGGCGTACGGAACGGACCACCTCGACGAGGTACGCCGCCGCCTCGTCCACCGGCGCGGCCCAGAAGGCGCCTTCGCGGTGGTTCTGCGGGGTGCCCATCATCCCGGAGTCGCGGAAGCGGCCGGGGCCGCCGAGGAAGCGGTGGTCGGTGACCCCCAGTTCCTTCATCGCGGCGGCCAGTTCGGCGATGCGGTGGGCGCCGAGGGTGTCGTCGCGGCCGGCGGCCAGGTGCGCGAGGGCGGGCGGGATGATCTCGCCCTCCTCGCCGAGGGTGCAGGTCACCAGGGTGACCCGGGCGCCCTCGGCGGCGTACTTGGCCATGGTGGCGCCGTTGTTGATCGACTCGTCGTCCGGGTGCGCGTGCACGAGAAGCAGACGACGGGCTGGGTGGTCCTGGTCCGTCATGGGACCACCCTACGAGGCTCCGCTCAGAACTTGATGCCCCCGATCATCCCGGCCACGTTCGTGGTCAGTTCGTTGATGGTGGGAGCGATGGAGGAACTGGCGAGATAGAAGCCGAGCAGCACGCAAACCACTGCATGTCCGGCTTTCAGGCCCGATTTCCGGACCATCAGGATGACGATGATCGCCAACAGCACTACCGCCGAAATCGAGAGTGCCACGGCGGTTCACCTCCACTTACTCAGGCCGGAACGGGCATGCGGACAGCTCCCGGCAAGTTCATACCCACCAGGCGCTACGGATCATAACTATCCGTGTGTACGCATTGATCGGTGCACGGCAGCACGAGGGGCGCATGAAGGGGCGGCGCGAGCGGTAACTTCGGGCATATGACACCGCATCAGCTCTCTTTCCCCCGGCAGCACGCCAGGACCCAGCGCTTCTCCCTCGGGGCACCACGCGCGTTCACCGTGTCGCCCGACGGGGCCCGTGTGGTGTTCCTCCGCTCCTCGTCCGGCACCGACCGCGCCAACCGGCTCCGGGTGCTCGACCTGGAGGGGGGCGCGCAGGAGCGCGTCGCCGCCGATCCCGGACAGTTGCTCGGCGGCGCCGCCGAGCAGCTGTCGGCGCAGGAGCGGGCGCGCCGCGAGCGCAGCCGGGAGGGGTCCGCGGGCATCGTGTCGTACGCCGTGGACGCGGCGGTCGAGCTGGCGGCGTTCGCGCTGTCGGGGCGGCTCTTCACGGCCGAGCTGCGGGCCGGCACCGCCCGCGAGCTGCCTGCCGCGGGGCCGGTTCTCGACCCCCGGCCGTCGCCGGACGGGCTGCGCGTCGCGTACGTCGCCCGGGGCGCCCTGCGGGTGATCGGCGCGGAGGGCGACGGCGACCGGGCGCTCGCGGAGCCGGAGGACGAGAACACGGCGTACGGTCTCGCGGAGTTCGTCGCGGCCGAGGAGATGGGCCGCTCGCGCGGTTTCTGGTGGTCGCCGGAGTCGGACCGGCTGCTGGTCGCCCGCGCCGACGACGCGGCCGTGGCGCGCTGGTGGATCGCGGATCCGGCGTACCCGGAGCGCGAGCCCGCGCGGGTCGCCTATCCGGCGGCGGGGACGCCCAACGCCGAGGTGCGGCTCTTCCTGTACGGGGTGGACGGCGGGGAGCGCACGGAGGTGGTGTGGGACCGGGCCGGGTATCCGTACCTGGCCCGGGTCCACTGGTCGGACGCGGGCGCGCCGCTGCTGCTGGTGCAGGCGCGGGACCAGCGCCGCCAGGCGTATCTGGAGGTGGACACCGGGACCGGGACGACGCGGACCGTGCACGTGGACGAGGACCCGGTGTGGCTGGATCTTTTCGACGGGGTGCCGGTCCGGGCCCCGGACGGGCGGCTCGTACGGATCGCGGACGAGGGCGGGGCGCGGGTGCTGACCGTCGGCGACCGGGCGCTGACCGGGCCGCAGTTGCAGGTGCGGGCGGTGCTGGACGTGTCGGACGGCGATGTGCTCGTGTCGGCCTCGGCGGGCCCGGAGGCCGCTGCCGCGGAGATCGGCGAGGAGCACGTCTACCGGGTCGACGAGCTGGGCGTGGAGCGCCTCTCGGAGGGGCCGGGCGTGCACTCCGCGGTGCGCTCGGGCGGGGTGACGGTGCTGGCTTCGGCGTGCCTGGAGAGCAGCGGCACGGTGGTGCGGGTGGTGCGCGACGGGAAGCAGGAGGCCGTGGTCGCGTCGTACGCCGAGGAGCCCGTGCTGCGCGCCCGCGTGCGGCTCGTCGAGGGGGGCGCGCGGCGGATTCCGTGCGCCGTTCTGCTCCCGACGGGCTACACGGAGGGGGACGGCCCGCTTCCGGTGCTGATGGACCCGTACGGGGGACCGCACGCCCGGCGCGCCGTCGCCGTCCACAACGCCCACCTCACCTCGCAGTGGTTCGCCGACCAGGGCTTCGCGGTGGTCGTGGCGGACGGGCGGGGGACGCCCGGCCGCTCCCCCGGCTGGGAGAAGGCCGTCAGGGACGACTTCACGCTCACGCTCGACGACCAGATCGAGGCGCTGCACGGGCTGGCCGCGGACTTTCCGCTGGACCTCGGACGGGTCGCGATCCGCGGCTGGTCGTACGGCGGCTATCTGGCGGCCCTCGCGGTGCTGCGCAAGCCCGACGTCTTCCACGCGGGGATCGCGGGCGCGCCCGTGACCGACTGGCGGCTGTACGACACGCACTACACGGAGCGCTACCTCGGGGACCCGGGGGCGCGGCCGGAGGTGTACGCCGCCAACTCGCTCGTCACCGACGACGGGCTGTCCCGGCCGGCCGGCGAACACCGGCCCCTGATGATCATCCACGGCCTGGCGGACGACAACGTGGTGGCGGCGCACACGCTGCGGCTGTCGTCGGCGCTGCTCGCCGCGGGGCGGCCGCACGAGGTGCTGCCGCTGTCGGGGGTGACGCACATGACGCCGCAGGAGCAGGTCGCGGAGAACCTGCTCCTGCTCCAGGTGGACTTCCTGCGGCGGTCGCTGGGGGCGAGGTGATCCCTGCGGGGCCCCGGTGCGCGGGTACCCGGCCGGGGGCGACATGGCGACGCCCCCGGCCGGGCAACGGCACCCGCACGGCCGCACGGTGTTCAGTGTCGCCCGTTCACATATCGGTGCGGGGTCGGCCGAGTTGCGCGGCCGTTAACCCGGCCGACCGCCGGACGCGCCCGGTCCGCCCTCCGCCGGGACGACGTGCTTCTCCTCCGCGAAGTGGCACGCCGAGTCGTGCGCCGCCGGGGAGTCCTCGTCCCGGAAGACCGCCGGCACCGCCAGCAGCGGCACCTCCAGCGCGCACCGGTCCCGCGCCTTCCAGCAGCGCGTGCGGAACCGGCAGCCCGACGGGATGTTCGCCGGCGACGGCACGTCACCGGTCAGGAGGATCCGCTCGCGGTGGTCGCGGGCCCTGGGGTCGGGCACGGGCACGGCGGACAGCAGCGCCTGGGTGTAGGGGTGGGTCGGGTGGTCGTAGATCTCGGCGTCCCGGCCGGTCTCGACGATCCGCCCGAGGTACATGACGCCGACCCGGTCGGAGATGTGCCGCACGATCGACAGGTCGTGGGCGATGAAGACGTAGCTGAGGCCGAACTCTCCCTGGAGCCGGTCCAGCAGGTTGACGACCTGCGCCTGGACCGAGACGTCGAGGGCCGACACCGGCTCGTCGGCCACGATGATCTCCGGCTGGAGCGCGAGCCCCCGCGCAATGCCGATGCGCTGGCGCTGCCCGCCGCTGAACTGGTGCGGGTAGCGGTTGATGTACTCCGGATTCAGCCCCACGACGTCCAGCAGGTCCTGGACCTTCTGCCGCCGGCTGCCCTTGGGCGCGACCTCCGGGTGGATCTCGTACGGCTCGCCGATGATGTCGCCCACTGTCATACGGGGGTTGAGCGAGGTGTACGGGTCCTGGAACACCATCTGGATGTTGCGGCGCACCGCCTTCAGCGCGCGCCCGGACAGCCTGGTGATGTCCTCGCCCTTGTAGCGGATCGCCCCGGACGTGGGCCGCTCCAGATGGACCAGCAGCCTGGCCAGCGTGGACTTGCCGCAGCCCGACTCCCCCACGATGCCGAGCGTCTCGCCCGCCGCCAGGCCGAGGTCGACGCCGTCGACCGCCCTGACCGAGCCGACCTGCTTCTTGAAGAGGACGCCCCGTGTGAGCGGGTAGTGCTTGTGCAGGTCCCGTACCTCCAGGATCGGCTCGGTGGCCCGCTCGGCCGGCTCAGCCATGGAGGGTCTCCTGCCAGAAGTGGCACGCGCTCCCCCGGCCGTCCTCCACCTCGTACAGCGGCGGCACATCGGTGCGGCACACGTCGCGGACCAGCGGGCAGCGGGGGTGGAAGGGGCAGCCGGACGGGATGTGCGTGAGGTTCGGCGGCAGGCCCTTGATCGCGTACAGCTCCCGGCCTTTCCGGTCCAGGCGCGGGATCGATTCGAGCAGGCCCTTGGTGTACGGGTGGGCCGGCGCCTTGTAGATGTCGTGGACCGGGGCGGTCTCGACGATCCGGCCCGCGTACATGACCGCGATCCGGTCGGCGACGTCCGCGACGACGCCGAGGTCGTGCGTGATGAGCACGAGCCCCATGCCGAGCTCGCGCTGCAACTCCGCGAGCAGGTCCATGACCTGCGCCTGGACGGTCACGTCCAGCGCGGTCGTCGGCTCGTCGGCGATGATCAGGCCGGGCTCCAGGGCGAGCGCCATCGCGATCATGATGCGCTGACGCATGCCGCCGGAGAACTGGTGCGGGTAGTCGCCCACCCGCTCCTTCGCCGCCGGGATGCGCACCCGGTCCATCAGCTCGACGGCCCTGGCCCTGGCGTCCTTCCTGGACAGGCCCTGGTGGACACGGAACATCTCGCCGAGCTGGTAGCCGACGGTCAGCACCGGGTTGAGGGAGGACAGCGCGTCCTGGAAGATCATGGCCATCTCCCGGCCCCTGACCCCGCGCCGTTCGTCCTCCTTGAGCTTCAGCAGGTCGCGGCCCCGGAAGAGGATCTCGCCGCCCGTGATCCTCCCCGGCGGCATGTCGAGGATGCCCATGACCGCCTGCGCGGTGACGGACTTCCCGGAGCCGGACTCGCCGAGCACGGCGAGCGTCTCGCCCTCCGCCACCGCGTAGTCGACGCCGTTGACGGCCTTGGCGACCCCGTCGCGCATACGGAATTCCACGTGCAGGTCACGTACTTCGAGCAGCGTGCCGGGCATGTCGGGGCTCCTCAGCGCAGCTTGGGGTCGAGGGCGTCGCGCACCGCGTCACCGAGCATGATGAACGCGAGCACCGTGACCGCGAGCGCGCCCGCCGGCCAGAGCAGCATGTGCGGGGCGTTGCGGACGTAACTGGAGGCGGCGGAGATGTCGATGCCCCAGGACACGGCGGGCGGGCGCAGGCCGACGCCGAGGAAGGAGAGGGTCGCCTCCAGGGAGATGTACGTACCGAGGGCGATGGTCGCCACGACGATGACCGGCGCGACGGCGTTGGGCGCGACGTGCCGCAGCAGCATCCGCGCGTTGCTCGCGCCGAGCGCCCGCGCCGCCTGCACGTAGTCGTTCTGTTTGGCGGTGATGACCGAACCGCGGGCGATACGGGCGATCTGCGGCCAGCCGAGCAGCACGATGAAGCCGATCACCGGCCAGACGGTGGTGCTGGTGATGACGGAGAGGAAGACGAGGCCGCCGAGGACGACGGGGATGCCGAAGAAGACGTCGGTGATGCGGGACAGCAGCGCGTCCCAGCTGCCGCCGAAGAAGCCGGCGAGCCCGCCCAGGACGCTGCCGAGGAGGGCCACCCCGAGGGTGGAGCAGACGCCGACCGTCACCGACGTCCTGGCGCCGTAGACGGTCCGGGTGTAGACGTCGCAGCCCTGGCCGTCGAAGCCGAAGGGGTGGCCGGGCCGGGAGCCCTCCTGGGCCCTGCCGAGGTCGCAGTGGAGCGGGTTGCCGCTCGCGATCAGGGACGGCCAGAGCGAGATGACGACGAGGAAGACGATGACGAGCCCGGAGACGACGAAGACCGGATTGCGGCGCAGGTCCCGCCAGGCGTCGGACCACAGGCTCCGCGGCCTGCCGGCGGGGTCCGGGCCCGGCGGGCCGCCGCCGGGTCCCTTCTCCAGCGTCTCGCCCTCGTCCATGGCGAGGTCCGTCGCGCCGCCGGCTCCGGCCGCCGAGATCGCCGCGTCGGGATCGTGGTGGGGCTCAGGCATAGCGGATCCTCGGGTCGAGTACGGCGTACAGGAGGTCGACGATCAGGTTCGCCAGCAGGAAGACCAGCACCAGGACGGTCACGAAACCGACGACGGTCTGGGAGCTCTGCCGGACGATGCCCTGGTAGAGCTGGAAGCCGACGCCGTGGATGTTGAAGATCCGCTCGGTGACGATGGCGCCGCCCATGAGGGCGCCCACGTCCGTACCGATGAAGGTGACGACGGGGATCAGCGAGTTGCGCAGGAGGTGGCGCGAGACCACGCGGCGCCTGGGCAGGCCCTTGGCGACGGCCGTGCGGACGTAGTCGGCGCGGGCGTTCTCGGCGACGGAGGTCCTGGTGAGGCGGGTGACGTACGCCAGGGAGACGGAGGCCAGGACCAGGCCGGGGACCAGCAGTTCGTCGACCGTGGCCGCGGACGAGACGGCCGGTCTGATGATTCCCCACTTCACGCCGAGCAGCAGCTGGAGCAGCAGGCCGGTGACGAACGTCGGGACCGAGATGACCACGAGCGTCACGAGCAGGACGCCGGTGTCGGCGGGGCGCCCGCGGCGCAGGCCGGTGAGGACGCCGAGACTGATGCCGATCACGATCTCGAACACGACGGCGACGACGGTCAGCCGGACGGTCACGGGGAAGGCGGTCCCCATCAGCTCGGTGACCTTCTGGCCGTTGAAGGCGGTGCCGAAGTCGCCGGTGAAGACGTTGCCCATGTACGTCGCGTACTGCTGCCACACGGGCTTGTCGAGGCCGAACTCGGCGCGGAGCCGGGCGGCGGTCGCGGGGTCGCACTGCCGGTCGCCGCAGAGCCCCGCGACGGGGTCGCCCATGACGTTCACCATCAGGAAGATCAGCAGTGTGGTGCCGAAGAAGACCGGGATCATCTGGAGCAGACGCCGGATCACATAACGTCCCATGGTGGGCTCCTCGGAAGGGGGCGCCTACGTCTTGGCCCGGTGTCAGCCGACCGTGATCTCGTGGTAGACGGGGACGCTGAAGGGGTTGAGGGCCACGTTCGAGATCCGGTCGGAGTAGCCGGCGCTGCCGTTCTGGTACCAGAGCGGGATGGCGGCCATCTCGTCGCGTACGACCTCCTCGGCGTCCTTGAACTTCTCGGCCGCCCGCGCCGGGTCGGTCTCGGCGTTGGCCTCGTCGACGAGCCGGTCGAACTCCTCGTCGGACCACTTGCCGTCGTTGGAGGAGGCGTTCGTGTAGTAGAGCGGCTGGAGGAAGTTCTGGATCAGCGGGTAGTCCATCTGCCAGCCGGCCCGGAAGGGGCCCGTCATCTTGCGGTCGGTGATCTCGTTGCGGAAGTCGGCGAAGGTGCCGACGGGGTTGCCCGTGCACGCCCGGTCGTTGCCCAGCGCGTTGTTGATGCTGTTGCAGACGGCGTCGACCCACTCCCGGTGGGAGCCGGTGTCCGCGTTGAACGTGATCCGCAGCGTGCCGCCGGGGATGCCGCCGCCCTCCTCGACCAGCTTCTTCGCCTCGGCCGCGTCGAACTCGCACGCCTCGCCGCACAGCCCGTCGTCGAAGCCGCCCTCCTCCTTGAGGACCGGGGAGGTCCAGTCCTTGGCGGGGGTGCGGGTCTTCTGGAAGATCGTGTCGGTGATCTGCTGCCGGTTGATCGCCATGGACAGGCCCTTGCGGACCTTCTCCATGCCGTCGGCGTTCCACCGCTTGTCGTAGTAGGGGAAGGCGAGGGTCTGGATGATGCCGGCCGGGGTGTTGATGTAGCGGTCGCCGAGGTCGGCCCGGACGTTCCTGAGCTGGGAGGCCGGTACGTCGTCGAGGAGGTCGAGGTTGCCGGCGGTGAGGTCGGTGTACGCGATGGTGTTGTCGGTGTAGACCTTGAGGTCCACGCCGTCGTTGCGCGCCTTGTCCTCGCCGGGGTACTGGTCCCACGTGCGCAGGCTCATCATCGAGCCCTTGGTGTACGACTCGACGGTGTACGGGCCGTTGCCGACGGGCTTGGACAGCCAGGCGTCGTGGTCGTCGAAGAACGCCCTGGGCAGCGGTGCGAAGGCGCTGTAGCCGAGGGTCTCGGGCCAGGTGGAGAACTTCTGGGTGAGCTTGACGGTGAAGGTCCTGTCGTCCTTCACCTTCAGGCCGGAGAGGGTGTCGGCGGTGGCCTTGCCCTTCTCGGGGTGCACCTCGTCGTAGCCCTCGATGTAGTTGAAGAAGTAGGCGTTGCGCTGGTTGTTCTTGAGGTGCGCGCCGTAGTTCCAGGCGTCGACGAAGGACCGGGCGGTGACCTTCTCGCCGTTGCTGAACGTCCAGCCGTCCTTGACGGTGACGGTGAAGTTCTGCGAGTCGGTGGTGTCGATCCTCTCGGCCAGCCAGTCCTCGGCCTCGCCGGTCTTCGGGTCGTACCGCTTGAGGCCGCGGAAGAGCATGTCGAGGACCTTGCCGCCCTGTACCTCGTTGGTGTTCGCGGGCTCCAGCGGGTTCTGCGGGTCACCCCAGGACGAGCTGATGACCCCTGACCCACCGCCGCCGTCGCCACCGCCGCCGCAGGCTGTCGCCGCGAGGGCGACGGCCATGGCACATGCCGCCCACTTGGCGTGCGTGGCTCCGCGCATGGAGTCCCTCCTGGGGTCCTTGGGTCTCACGTAGCACCCATACCACCCCAGAGTCGTACGTACCGCACTTCAACCGCGCCCGTTCGCGCGGCGGACGCGGACGCGCACCGGACCGGCGAAGGCGCGCCGGACAGCCGGGGGCGCCCCGGGCCGCGATGGCCCGGGGCGCCCCCGGTGTGCGTACGGACGGGCAGGGTCACGCCGCGTGCACGACGTCCTTCTCCTCCGCGAAGTGGCACGCCGAGTCGTGCGCGGCCGGGGAGTCCGAGGACTTGAAGCGCTCGGGCACCGCCAGCAGCGGCACCTCCTCGGCGCACTTGTCCTGCGCCTTCCAGCAGCGCGTGCGGAACCGGCAGCCGGACGGCGGGTTCGCCGGCGACGGGACGTCGCCGGTGAGGATGATCCGCTCGCGGCCCTCGCGGGCCTCCGGGTCGGGGACCGGGACCGCCGACAGCAGCGCCTGGGTGTAGGGGTGCGTCGGGTGGTCGTAGATCTGCGTGTCCGTACCGATCTCGGCCATCTTGCCGAGGTACATGACGCCGACCCGGTCCGAGATGTGCCGGACGATCGACAGGTCGTGCGCGATGAAGAGGTAGGACAGGTTGAACTCGTCCTGGAGCTTCTCCATCAGGTTGATCACCTGCGCCTGGACGGACACGTCCAGCGCCGACACCGGCTCGTCGCAGATGATGATCTCGGGCTGGAGCGCGAGGCCGCGGGCGATGCCGATGCGCTGGCGCTGGCCGCCGGAGAACTGGTGCGGGTAGCGGTTGATGTACTCCGGGTTGAGGCCCACGACGTCCAGGAGTTCCTGGACCTTGCGGCGCCGGTCGCCCTTGGGCGCGACCTCCGGGTGGATCTCGTACGGCTCGCCGATGATGTCGCCCACCGTCATACGGGGGTTGAGCGAGGTGTACGGGTCCTGGAACACCATCTGGATGTTGCGGCGCACCGCCTTCAGCGCGCGCCCGGACAGCCTGGTGATGTCCTGGCCCTTGTAGAAGACCTCGCCGGCGGTGGCCGTCTCCAGCGTCATGAGGAGCTTCGCGACGGTGGACTTGCCGCAGCCGGACTCCCCCACGATGCCGAGCGTCTCGCCCTGGTAGAGGTCGAAGGAGATCCCGTCGACCGCCTTGACCGCACCGACCTGCTTCTTGAACAGGATGCCCTGCGTCAGCGGGAAGTGCTTGACCAGGTTGCGGACCTGGAGGATCGGCTCCCCGCGCTCGACCGGGGCCTCGATCGCCGCCACCGCCTCCTCGGTGGTGGCGGCGTCGACGGTCTCGACCTCGGTGACGTTGGGGGTCGTGTCCACGGCGGCCTCGTCGTTCCTCTTCGGCTCAGCCATGGATCTGTTCCTTCCAGAAGTGGCACGCGCTGCGGCGGCCGGGCAGCTCGGCGCCGTCCCGCTCGGTGACGGACAGCAGGGCCGGGACGTCCGTACGGCAGATGTCCTGCGCCTTCGGGCAGCGCGGGTTGAAGGCGCAGCCGGACGGGATCTTCAGCAGGTTGGGCGGCAGGCCCTTGATCGCGTAGAGCTCCTGGCCCTTCTGGTCCAGGCGCGGGATCGAGTCCAGCAGGCCGCGGGTGTACGGGTGCGCGGGGCGCTTGTACAGCTCGTGGACCGGGGCGGTCTCGACGATCCGGCCCGCGTACATGACCGCGATCTTGTCCGCGACGTCCGCGACGACGCCGAGGTCGTGGGTGATCAGGATCAGGCCCATGTTGTACTCGCGCTGAAGCTCCGCGAGCAGGTCCATGACCTGCGCCTGGACGGTCACGTCGAGCGCCGTGGTGGGCTCGTCGGCGATGATCAGGTCGGGCTCCAGGGCGAGCGCCATCGCGATCATGATGCGCTGGCGCATGCCGCCGGAGAACTGGTGCGGGTAGTCGCCCACCCGCTCCTTCGCCGCCGGGATGCGCACCCGGTCCATCAGCTCGACGGCCTTGGCCCTGGCGTCCTTCCTGGACAGGCCCTGGTGGACACGGAACATCTCGCCGAGCTGGTAGCCGACGGTCAGCACCGGGTTGAGGGAGGACAGCGCGTCCTGGAAGATCATCGCGATCTTCTGGCCGCGGATCTTGCGCCGCTCCTCGTAGCCCATGGTCAGCATGTCCTGGCCGCGGAAGAGGATCTCTCCCTGCGGGATGCGGCCGGGCGGCATGTCGAGGATGCCCATGATGGCCTGCGCCGTCACGGACTTGCCGGAACCGGACTCGCCGAGCACGGCGAGGGTCTCGCCGGCGGAGACGCTGTAGTTGACACCGTTGACGGCCTTGACGACGCCGTCGCGGGTCTTGAACTCCACGTGCAGGTCACGGACGTCGAGCAGCGGTCCGCCGCTGTCCGTCGAACCTCGGGGCGCGGGAACATCCGCCGTCTTGTCGATGATGGTCATGTACGTACGCCTCCCTCAGCGCAGCTTGGGGTCGAGGGCGTTGCGTACCGCATCGCCGAGCATGATGAAGGCCAGGACGGTGATCGACACCATGATCGACGGGATGATCAGGACGTAGGCCGCGTTGCGCAGCTGCTCCTGGCCCGACGAGATGTCGACGCCCCACGAGACGGTCGGCTCCGCGAGACCGATGCCCAGGAAGGACAGCGTGGCCTCGGCCGAGATGTAGCCGCCGAGCGCGATGGTGGCGACCACGATCACCGGGGCGATCGCGTTGGGCAGGATGTGCCGGAGCAGGATGCGGGAGGTGGAGGCGCCGAGCGCCTTCGCCGCCATCACGTAGTCGGCCTGCTTGATGGTGATGACCGAGCCCCGGGCGACACGGGCGATCTGGGTCCAGCCCAGGAACGCGAGCGCCAGGATCACGACCCAGACGTGCCGCTGCTCGAAGGAGGTCAGCACCACCATCGCGCCGAGGATGAAGGGGATGCCGAAGAAGATGTCCGTGACGCGGGACAGCAGCGTGTCGATCCAGCCGCCGAAGTAACCGGCGAGCATGCCCGTCACCGTGCCGACGACGGTGACCAGGAGGGTGACGAGGACACCGACGGCGATCGACGCCCGGGCGCCGTAGATGACGCGGGCGTAGATGGAGCGGCCCTGGACGTCGTAACCGAACCAGTCCTCGGCGAAGAGGTTCCCCCAGTTCGGCTTCTGGAGGTAGTGCTTGGCGAGGTCCGCGTGCCGGGGGTCGGCGCTGGTGAACAGGCCCGGGAAGGCGGACATGGTCAGCAGGAACACGATCAGGACCGCCGAGATCACGAACAGCGGGTTGCGCCGCAGGTCGTGCCAGGCGTCGGACCACAGACTGCGCGGCTTCTCGGACTTGGCCGCGTCGGCGGCCTTGACCTGGGCGTCGGGTGCGACCGGCGTCCCGTCCTTGACGATGGCTTCGAGCGCCTCAGGCATAACGGATCCTCGGGTCCAGGACCGCGTAGAGCAGGTCGACGAGCAGGCTGGCGACGAGATACACGACCACGATGAGGGTGACGATGCCCACCACGGTGGAGCCCTCGCGCGACTTCAGCGCACCGAAGACGGCGTAACCGACGCCCTGGACGTTGAAGATGCCCTCGGTGACGACCGCGCCGCCCATCAGGGTGCCGATGTCGGTGCCGAGGAAGGTGACCACGGGGATCATGGAGTTGCGCATCAGGTGGACGCCCACGATGCGCCGGCGGGGCAGGCCCTTCGCCACGGCGGTGCGCATGTAGTCGGAGCGCAGGTTCTCCGCGACCGAGGTACGGGTGAGCCGGGCGACGTACGCGAGGGAGAGCGAACCCAGGACCACGGCGGGCAGGATCAGCTCGTGCGATTCCGCCAGCGCGCTCACATTCGGTTCGACCCAGCCCAGCTGGTGGGCGAAGAAGTACTGGGCGAGGAAGCCGAGTACGAAGGACGGAACGGAGATCAGCAGGAGCGTCACCACCAGCAGTCCCCGGTCCCGGAAGGTGTCGGCCTTCAGGCCGGCCAGGACACCCATGGCGATGCCGACGATCGCCGTGAAGGCGAAGGCGAACAGGGCCAGCCGGACCGTGATCGGGAACGCGTCCCCGATCACCTCGGCGACGGGGCGCTGGGTGGCGATCTGGGTACCGAAGTCGCCCTGGAACAGGCCGGTCAGATAGTTCCAGTACTGCTGCCAGATCGGCAGATCGAGCCCGAGGTCCTTCTTCATCTGGGCGATCTGTGCCGGGTCCACGGCCTGCTCGCCGGCGAGCGCGCGCACGGGGTCACCGGGCAGGGCGTACATCATCAAAAAGACCAGCAAGGTTGACCCGATGAAGACCGGGATCATCTGGAGCAGTCGCCGCGCGACATAACGCCCCATGTTTGCCTCCGTGTGGATAACTGTGGCCGGGGGCCGCTTCCTGATCGAGGAAGCGGCCCCCGGGCCTACCGCCGGTGCGGTGGCGGGTACTGACCGGATGAGGGGTGGTCAGCGGGCGGACTACTTCTTGACGGTGACGCCGGTGACTTCGAGGTCGCCGTGGAAGTCGACCTCGACGTTGTCGACGGCCTCGGAGTGTCCGCCGTTGATGCGGTACTGCCACAGCGGGATGGCCGGCATCTTCTCCAGCAGGAGCTTCTCGGCGTCCTGGTAGAGCTTGACCGACTCCTCCAGGGACTTGGCGTTGTCGCCCTTCCTGAACGCGGCGTCGACCTCCTTGTCGGAGAACTTGCCGTTGTTCGCCTCGGCGGTGGTGCCGTACAGCTCGCGCATGAAGTTGGCGTTCACCGGGTAGTCGGCGACCCAGCCACCGCGGTAGAAGGACTTCACCTGCTTGTTGTCACGGGCCTCCAGGTCGGTCTGGAAGTCCGGCTTCGCGTCCGGGAGGCACTCGACCCCGGTGGAGTTGCGGATGGACTCGCAGACCGCGGTCACCCACTCCTTGTGGCCACCGTCGGCGTTGTACTGGATCCAGATCTTGTTGCCCGGAACGCCGCCGCCCTCGGTGACGAGCTTCTTCGCCTTGGCCGCGTCGAACGTGAAGACGTCCGTGTCGAGCTTCTGGTTGCCCTGGACACCGACGGGCGTGAAGCTCGTGGCGGGCGTGCGCGTGCCGTTGAGCACCGTCTTGGTGATCGTCTGGCGGTCGATGCCCATCGACAGACCCTGCAGGACCTTCGGGTCGATGTCCTTGAAGGTCTTGCTGTAGAAGGTCGGGACGAGCGACTGGATCGCCGCGTACTCCTGGTCGATCGCGCGGTCGCCCAGGTCCTGCTTGTACTTCGGCAGGTCCTTCGGGCCGATCTGGCGGATCATGTCCAGGTTGCCGGAGAGCAGGTCCTGGTACGCGGCCTCGACGGTCGCGTAGTTCTTGAAGAGGACACCCTTGTTCTGGGCCTTGTTCGGACCCTGGTAGTCAGGGTTGGCCTTGACCTGGATGAGCTTCTTGCGGTCCCACTTCTCGAAGATGTAGGGACCGTTGCCGACGGGCTTCAGGCCGAACGCCTTCGGGTCGTCGTAGAACGTCTTGGGCAGCGGGGCCCAGGTCGTGTAGCCGAGCTTGTACTCGAAGTACGGAACCGGCTTCGACAGCTCGATGGTGAACGTGGTGTCGTCCACGGCCTTGAGGCCGGACATCTTGTCGGCCTTCGGGTCACCCTTGGCCGGGTGGACGTCCTCGTAGCCCTTGATGTCCTCGAACCAGAAGGCGTTCTGCTGCTTGTTCTTGACGTTGGCGTACCAGTTCCAGGCGTTGATGTAGGACTCGGAAGTGACAGCCTCGCCGTTGTGGAACTTCCAGCCCTTCTTGAGCTTGACCGTCCACGTCTTCGAGTCCTTGGTCTCGATCGACTCGGCGTTCGTGTAGACGATCTGGCCCTTGGCGTCGAAGTCCAGGAGCTGGGTGAACAGCGACTGGATGACGTAGCTGCCGAGCGTCTCGTTCGTGTCGGCCGGGATCAGCGGCTTCTGCGGCTCGCCGACGTCGATGGAGACGTAACCGGCGGGCTTGCCCTTCTCCTTGGCATCCGTGTCGCCGCTGTCCGAGCCACCGCACGCCGTTGCCGACAGAGCCACGACTATCGCACCTGCGACCCACTTGGCGCTCTTGGCACCGCGCATGGGTTCCTCCTCATGAGTCCACTGATCACTACAAGAGGGGTAAGCAGACGGTCGCCGACACCCCTGACGGCGATGAGTCGCATGTACCCCGAGTGTGCTCGTGAGTCGGCACTCCCCACAGTGCGTGACCCATTGACCCGAGCTCAATGGAGCCAACTATTAAGTAACACCGACCCGTAAACCACACCTAAAGGGTCTCGTTTTGACAACATCGACCGGGCCCACCTGCCCGAAATCCGGACAAAGCGATCACACACAGACACCCCCGAAACGGACTGTTAACGCAACTTCCGGAGAGCAATGACCGATAACCGGACGCACCCGCCCCTAAATACGTTTGACGACAAAGATCATAAGTGCGTGCCGGTTCCGGGTTCCTGACACGCCGAAGGCCGGTTTCCGTCATTCCCCGCGGGGAGCGACGGCAACCGGCCTTCGGCGTGTCAGAACGTCAGTACGCAGGACGTCGGCGCGTCAGGCGCACCCGGGTGTCAGCGCTTGGCGCGCGAAGCCGTACGGCCGCGCTCCTTCTGGTCCAGGACGACCTTGCGGATCCGCACGGTCTCCGGGGTCACCTCGATGCACTCGTCCTCGCGGCAGAACTCCAGGGACTGCTCCAGGGAGAGCTTGCGGGCCGGGACCACGTTCTCGGTGGTGTCCGCGGAAGCCGCACGCATGTTGGTGAGCTTCTTCTCCTTGGTGATGTTCACGTCCATGTCGTCGGCGCGCGAGTTCTCACCGATGATCATGCCCTCGTAGACCTCGGTGCCGGCCTCGGTGAAGATGACACCGCGCTCCTGGAGGTTGACCATCGCGAACGGCGTCACCGTGCCCGCGCGGTCGGCGACCAGCGAGCCGTTGTGACGGGTGCGCAGCTCGCCGAACCACGGCTCGTGGCCCTCGAAGATGGAGTGCGCGATGCCGGTGCCGCGGGTCTGCGTCAGGAACTCCGTACGGAAGCCGATGAGGCCGCGGGACGGGACGATCCACTCCATGCGGACCCAGCCCGAACCGTGGTTCGTCATCGTCTCCATGCGGCCCTTGCGGGTCGCCATGAGCTGCGTGATCGCGCCGAGGTGCTCCTCCGGCGAGTCGATCGTCATGCGCTCGATCGGCTCGTGCTTCTTGCCGTCGATCTCCTTGGTGACCACCTCGGGCTTGCCGACGGTCAGCTCGAAGCCCTCGCGGCGCATCTGCTCGACCAGGATGGCCAGCGCCAGCTCACCACGGCCCTGCACCTCCCAGGCGTCGGGGCGCTCGGTGTCCAGGACGCGCAGCGAGACGTTGCCGACCAGTTCGCGGTCGAGGCGGTCCTTGATCTGACGCGCCGTGACCTTGTGGCCCTTGCCGCCCTTGCCGACCAGCGGCGAGGTGTTGGCGCCGATGGTCATCGAGATGGCCGGCTCGTCGACCGTGATCAGCGGCAGCGCGATCGGGTTCTCGGGGTCGGCCAGGGTCTCGCCGATCATGATGTCCGGGATACCGGCGATGGCGCAGATGTCGCCCGGGCCCGCCTTCTCGGCGGGCTTGCGGGTGAGGGCCTCGGTCATCATCAGCTCGGTGATGCGGACGTTGGACATCGTGCCGTCACGCTTGATCCAGGCGACGGTCTGGCCCTTGCGCAGCTCGCCCTGCTCCACGCGGCACAGCGCGATGCGGCCGAGGAAGTTGTCGGCGTCGAGGTTGGTGACGTGCGCCTGGAGGGGGGCGGACTCGTCGTACTCGGGGGCCGGGACGTGCTGGAGGATCGTGGTGAAGAACGGCTCCAGGTTCTCGCTGTCGGCCGGGACGGTGCCGTCCTCCGGCTTGGTCAGCGAGGCGACGCCGTCACGCGCGCAGGCGTAGACGATCGGGAACTCGATCTGGTCCTCGTCCGCGTCCAGGTCCAGGAACAGGTCGTACGTCTCGTCGACGACCTCGGCGATCCGGGAGTCCGGGCGGTCGGTCTTGTTGATGCAGAGGATGACCGGCATCTTCGCGGCGAGCGCCTTGCGGAGCACGAAGCGGGTCTGCGGCAGCGGGCCCTCGGAGGCGTCGACCAGCAGCACGACCGCGTCGACCATCGACAGGCCGCGCTCGACCTCACCACCGAAGTCGGCGTGGCCGGGGGTGTCGATGATGTTGATCGTGATGACGTCGCCGCCATCCTTGGGGTGGTACTTGACGGCCGTGTTCTTGGCCAGGATCGTGATGCCCTTCTCACGCTCCAGGTCGTTCGAGTCCATCATGCGGTCGTCGAGGTGCTCGGCGGCGTGCGCGGCGAAGGCGCCGGCCTGCTTGAGCATGGCGTCGACCAGGGTGGTCTTGCCGTGGTCGACGTGGGCGACGATGGCTACGTTACGGATGTCGTGGCGCGTGGGCATGGGTGAGTTGCGCTTCTCTCGATCGTGGGATCGGGCGTCGTATTCGGTTCGTTTCCTCATACGCCCGCCGGGCGGTCGCGCCACGGCTACCCCCCATGGTACGGGGAGTGAGCCGCGCGGGCTTCCGGGGCGATCGGTACCGGCCCCGTGCGGGGCCCGGATCGGTCCGGCGAAGCCGTGCCGGGGAAGGTGTCCGGGCCCTTGCGGAGAGGTGGGGTGCGGGGCTGTCCCGGGTCAAGGGGCACCCGCCACTCTGCCCGCCGGCACGGCCGGCGGGCAAGTGACTTGAGCCAATCCTGAGGGTCCTGACCTGCGAGTTCTCCTCTTCCTCCGGCTTTCTTCGCTCCTTCTTCGCTACTTCTTCGACCGGTTGTCGGTTTCGGCCTTCCGGAAGCCGATGTCCTGGTAGCGCGGGGTGGCGAAACCGAAGGCGCCCGCGTTGGCGAGACCGGACCTGACGGCGACGACCTCGGGACGCTGGAAGAGCGGGATGGACCCGGCGGCGGCCCAGATCCGGGCGTCGGTCCGCTTCAGCAGGTCACGGGCGGCTTCCTCGTCCAGCTCCGCCATGGCCTGGTCGAAGAGCTGGTCGATGTGGTCCGTACCGACGCGTGTGTAGTTCTGCTCGACCAGCAGCGACCCGTCGGCGGCCGGCTCCGGCTTGGCGAAGATCGGGCGGGCGTCGGTGGCCGGGTAGGGGGTGGCGGGCCAGGAGTAGAGGGCGAGGTCGTAGTCGCCCGAGGCGATGTGGTCCTTGAAGTAGCTCGCGTCGGAGACCTTGCTGATCTCCGTGCGTACGCCGATGCGCTCCAGCATCTGCGAGATCTTGTCGCCGACGGCGCGCAGCGTCTCCGAGCCGGGGCCCGCCGGGAGGACGAAACGCAGGGTCAGTGTCTTGCCGTCCTTGGCGAGCGGGCCCGGGGCGGCGCCGGCGGGGGCCGCGGTGCCGAGCGGGGCGTAGGCGCCGGCGACGCCGCCCTTCCGCCGGCCCTCGGCGCTGTCCTTGGTGCCCGCGTCGCTCCGCGGCCGGTCCACGAAGCGCGCCTGCACGCGCAGCGCCCGGCTCTGGAGGACCGCGTCCGGCGCCGGGGCCAGGACGTACGTACCGGATTCCGGGCCGTAGGCCCTGCCGCCCGGCTTGGAATCGCTCACGTCCGCGTTCTTCTCGTCACTCTCGTCGTCTCCGACGATGTACATGCCCTCGTCGGCTTCGCTTTCCTTGTTCTTCTCCTTCTTCTCCTTCTTCTCCTTCTTCTCCGCCTCGCTGCCGGCCTTCGCCCCGTCCGGCTTCTGCCGCGCCGCGCCGCCGGGTGCCCAGCCCGCGTCGGCGAGCAGCGCCTGCGCGGCCTGGGTGTCCTGGTCGCCGAGTGCGCCGCTGCTGTCGGTGTACCCCTCCTGGCCGGCCAGCGCGAGGTGGCTGCCGAGCGGGTGGGCGGGCAGGCCGAGCGGCTTCAGTACGACTTCGGCGAGCGCGCGGCGGTCGAGCGCGCGGGCCACGGCGCGGCGTACCCGGTCGTCGGTGAGCGGGCCCGACGTGCCGTTCAGCGCCAGCTGCGTGTAGGCGGGTTCGAGGGACTTGCGGACGGAGAAGCCGCGCAGCTCGGCCTGCTCGTCGGCGTACTTCCTGATCGCCTCGCGGGACTTCTCGCGGGCCCTCTGTTCGGCCTCGGCCTCCTCCTCGGCGGAGCCGTGGGCGACCGCCCAGGACCTGAGCGCGGAGGCGGGGGTGACGGCGGCTCCGGGACCGTGGTCCGGCCGCTGCCCCTTGGCGCCGGCGCCCGCCTGCCGGGCGGCCAGGGCCATCCGGTCCGCGGTGGTGCGGCCGATGTCGGCGATGTCGAGCTCACCGGCGGCGAGCGCGGCGGTGCGCTTGTCGCGCGCCACCGCACGGAAGACGAGCGTGTCGAGCTTGGCGATCCGCCCCCACCAGCGGGGATTGCGGACGAGCGTCACCTTGCCGGCCGCGCGGTCCTGGCTCTTGAACACGAAGGGGCCGGCCGTCGACGTGAGCTTGGCGCGGGCGCCGTCGTTGAAGGAGTCGGGGCTGCCCGTCACGCTCTTCGGGTAGAGCGGTGTGAAGAGCGAGCGCCAGTCCGCGTAGGGCTTGCCGAAGGTGACCCGGACCTCCAGGTCGTCGGCGCCGCGCTCGATCTTCTCGATGCGCTCGTAGCCGGCGTTGCGGGCGGTCCAGTACGCGGTGTCCCTGCCGTTGAGCGCACGCCACTGGGCCACGAAGTCCGGCGCCCCGATCTCCCGGCCGTCGCTCCACACCGCCCGCTGGTTGAGCTTGTAGAGCACGACCTGCTTGGGCTCGCGCTCGACGACCTCGGCGGACTCCAGGTAGTCGGCGTTGCGCTGCGGGCGGCCGCGCTCGTCGAGGGTGAAGAGCGCGGGGAGTACGGCGCCGGTGATGCGTGTGGTGGAGGCGTCCGCGTCGGCCTGGAAGGCGTTGAGGGTGGCCGGTTTCGTGTCGAGGGCCCAGCGCACCGTGCCGCCGTCGGCCAGCTGGTCGCGTCCGGCCGGGGCGGTGTCCTGGGGGGCCGCCGCCGCCCGCGCCGTGTCGTCGCCCGAGGAGCAGCCTGCCAGTGCGGGCAGCGTGAGCACACCGGCGGTGACGAGCGCGAGGCAGGGGACGGCCCGGGCCCACCGGGGCGTGCGGAGGGGTGCCTTCCTGCGGGGTGCCTCCCCGGGGGGGACCTTCCCGCGGGGGACGCCGACGTGGGACATGGCTGGTACCTCCAGGGCCGGCCCGGCCCACACCCGGTCGGAATGGGTCCGGTTTTTCACATATGGCGGCATATGATGGTGATCACATCTCCTGCCCATCAACTGAAAAGGACCCCGCGCGTGAGCCGTCGGCGACACGGCGGCACACCCCGAGAACCCCACCCGTGCGGCCCAACAGAGGGGGCGCACGGACCAGCGCGCGCCGAGAATCGCTGCACATCCCTTCACAAGGAGGGATGTGACGCGCGACACTCGCAGGCGCATGAGCGTGACCACGCGCCACCGTGGAAATGAGGGCATCCCATGTCCCTGCAGGACGACCTGGCAGCGGTTCAGCGCTGCCTCGACACTCTGGTCCAGTCGGTCGAACGGCTGGAGAAGCAGGTCGGCGGCGGCAGCCTGGAGATCAGGCGTGTACGCACCGACGCGAGCCACCTCCGCGAGAGCCTCGTCCTGCTGGCCGAGGCCGCCCCCACCTTGCACCGCCCCCCGTCGCGCCCCGACCTGGTGGCCATCTCGGACGACCCGTACAACAGCGCGCTGTGGACGGACTCGGACGACGAGGGTCTCGGCGCCCGCGACCGGCGCGCGCCGTAGCGGGACGGCCGCAGCGGCCCGCCGTCCGTCGCCGTCCCCGCCCTGTCCCGACTGCCCGCTCCCTACGGAGTCCTCGTTGGCCACTGGTACGGAACCCCAGCCCCGCACGGACGTCCCCGGCGCCCATGGCGTCCACGACGCCTCGCGCGCCACGATCACCGCCCGCCATCTGCGTACGGACCGCTGGTGGCTGGCGCCCGCCGCGACCGCCGCCGGGCTGCTCGCCTTCGTCGTGTACTCGACCTGGCGGGCCTTCGCGAACGCCGACTACTACGCGGCGCCCTACGTCTCGCCGTTCTACTCGCCCTGCCTGGCGGAGAACTGCGTACCGATGAAGGACGGCCCCAACTGGGAGATCCTCGGCACCTGGTGGGGCCTGTCCCCCGCCCTGCTGATCCTGGTCTTCCCGCTCGGCTTCCGGCTGACCTGCTACTACTACCGCAAGGCCTACTACCGGGGCTTCTGGGCCTCGCCCCCGGCCTGCGCCGTCGCCGAGCCGCACAGGAAGTACACCGGCGAGACCCGCTTCCCGCTGGTCCTCCAGAACATCCACCGGTACTTCTTCTACGCCGCCGTCCCGGTCGCCGGGATCCTGACCTACGACACCGTGCTGACCTTCCGCGACGAGACGTACGCCTGGGGCCACCTGGGCCTGGGCACCCTCGTCTTCCTGGTCAACACCGCGCTGATCTGGGCGTACACCTTCTCCTGCCACTCCTGCCGGCACATCGTCGGCGGCAGGCTCAAGCACTTCTCCAAGCACCCGGTGCGCTACCGGCTGTGGGGCTGGGTCAGCAGGCTCAACGCCCATCACATGGCACTCGCCTGGGCCTCGCTGATCAGCGTCGCGCTCGCCGACTTCTACGTGTACCTGCTGGCGTCCGGCGCCTTCGAGGACCCGCGGCTGTTCTAGACGACCGGACAGGACAACTGGACGACCGGATGAAAGGTGCCCGATGACGCAGCTCGAACGGCAGCAGTGGGACGTCGTCGTGGTCGGCGCGGGCGGCGCCGGACTGCGCGCCGCCATCGAGGCGCGGGAGCGGGGGGCCCGTACCGCGGTCATCTGCAAGTCGCTCTTCGGCAAGGCGCACACGGTGATGGCCGAGGGCGGCATCGCCGCGTCCATGGGCAATGTGAACTCCGGCGACAACTGGCAGGTCCACTTCCGCGACACCCTGCGCGGCGGGAAGTTCCTCAACCAGTGGCGGATGGCGGAGCTGCACGCGCGCGAGGCGCCCGACCGGGTGTGGGAGCTGGAGACCTGGGGCGCGCTGTTCGACCGTACGCCGGACGGGAGGATCTCGCAGCGCAACTTCGGCGGGCACGAGTACCCGCGCCTCGCGCACGTCGGCGACCGGACCGGTCTGGAGCTGATCCGCACCCTCCAGCAGAAGATCGTCGCGCTCCAGCAGGAGGACTTCCGCGAATCCGGCGACTACGAGGCGCGGTTGAAGATCTTCCAGGAGTGCACGGTCACCCGCGTGCTGAAGGACGCGGACGACCGCGTCGCGGGGACCTTCTGCTACGAGCGCGAGTCCGGCCGCTTCTTCGTGCTGGAGGCGCCGGCCGTGGTGCTGGCCACCGGCGGCATCGGCAAGTCCTTCAAGGTGACGTCGAACTCGTGGGAGTACACGGGCGACGGCCACGCGCTGGCGCTGCTCGCGGGCGCCCCGCTGCTCAACATGGAGTTCGTGCAGTTCCACCCGACGGGGATGGTCTGGCCGCCCTCGGTGAAGGGCATCCTCGTCACCGAGTCGGTGCGCGGCGACGGCGGCGTCCTGCGCAACTCCCAGGGCAGGCGGTTCATGTTCGACTACGTCCCCGACGTCTTCAAGGAGAAGTACGCGCAGTCCGAGGAGGAGGGCGACCGCTGGTACGAGGACCCGGACAGCAACCGGCGTCCCCCCGAGCTGCTCCCCCGCGACGAGGTCGCGCGCGCCATCAACTCCGAGGTGAAGGCGGGCCGCGGCTCCCCGCACGGCGGTGTCTTCCTCGACGTGTCGACGCGCATGCCGGCCGATACGATCCGGCGCCGGCTGCCGTCGATGTACCACCAGTTCAAGGAGCTGGCGGACGTCGACATCACCGCCGAGGCGATGGAGGTCGGGCCGACCTGCCACTACGTGATGGGCGGCGTCGCCGTCGATTCCGACACCGCCGCCACCCGTACCGTCCCGGGGCTGTACGCCGCGGGCGAGGTGGCGGGCGGCATGCACGGCTCCAACCGGCTCGGCGGCAACTCGCTCTCGGACCTGCTGGTCTTCGGCCGCAGGGCCGGTCTGCACGCCGCGCGGTACGCGATCGGGTTCGAGGCCGAGGCCGCACGGCCGCGGCCGGACACCGCCCAGGTGGACGCGGCGGCGGCCGAGGCGCTGCGCCCGTTCGGCGCGCAGGGGCCGGAGCCGGGCGCGACCGGCACGCGTCCGCCGGAGAACCCGTACGCCCTCCACCAGGAGCTCCAGCAGACGATGAACGACCTGGTCGGCATCATCAGACGGGCGCCGGAGATGGAGCGGGCCCTGGAGAAACTGTCCGAGCTGCGGGTACGGGCGCGCCGGGCCGTGGTCGAGGGGCACCGCCAGTTCAACCCGGGCTGGCACCTGGCCCTGGACCTGCGGAACATGCTGCTGGTCAGCGAGTGCGTCGCGCGGGCGGCGCTGGAGCGCACCGAGAGCCGCGGCGGTCACACCCGCGAGGACTGCCCGGCCATGGAGCGGGAGTGGCGCCGGGTCAACCTGCTCTGCCGGCTGACGGACGCGGCCGGCGGTGCGGCGCCGGCCGATCCGGTGGAGGGACAGATCTCGCTCGTACGGGAGACCACCGAACCCATCCGTCCCGATCTGCTCGGCCTCTTCGAGAAGGAAGAGCTGATCAAGTACCTCACCGAAGAGGAGCTCCTGTCATGAGCGGATGCACGGCATGAGCGGCTACACAGCGGCCTTCAGGGTGTGGCGCGGTGACGCGGACGGCGGGCGGCTGGAGGACTTCGAGGTCGAGGTGAACGAGGGCGAGGTCGTCCTCGACATCGTCCACCGCCTCCAGGCCACCCGGGTGCCGGACCTGGCGGTGCGCTGGAACTGCAAGGCGGGCAAGTGCGGTTCGTGCAGCGCGGAGATCAACGGGCGGCCGCGGCTGATGTGCATGACGCGCATGTCGGTCTTCTCGCGCGAGGAGACGGTCACCATCACACCGCTGCGGGCCTTTCCCGTCGTCCGCGACCTGGTGACGGACGTGTCCTTCAACTACGCGAAGGCACGGGAGGTGCCCGCCTTCGTACCGCCCCCGGGGGTCGCGGCGGGCGACTACCGGATGCAGCAGATCGACGTGGAGCGGCCGCAGGAGTTCCGCAAGTGCATCGAGTGCTTCCTGTGCCAGGACACCTGCCACGTGGTCCGCGACCACGAGGAGAACAAGGGGTCCTTCGCCGGTCCGCGGTTCCTGATGCGGATCGCCGAGCTGGACATGCACCCGCTGGACGCGGCGGCCGAGGCCGGCGTCGACCGCAAGAAGACCGCGCAGGACGAGCACGGGCTCGGCTACTGCAACATCACCAAGTGCTGCACGGAGGTCTGCCCCGAGAACATCAAGATCACGGACAACGCCCTGATTCCCCTGAAGGAGCGGGCCGCCGACCGCAAGTACGATCCGCTGGTCCAACTGGGCAACAAGATTTTCCGGCGCCCGGAATAGAGGCGGTACGCCGCCGCGCTGCACCTGTCGCCATGAGTCGACGATTACGACGGTACGACGGGGGACACACGCATGTGGAACGGTGACGCACTCGATCTGGACGCCTACCTGGACCACCTGGGGTACGAGGGGGACCGCTCCCCCACCCTGGGAACCTTGCGCGCGCTGCACCGCGCGCACGTGCTGAACGTGCGCTGGGAGAACCTGGAAGCGGTTCTGCGGGGGGACGTCCCGCTCGATCCGGCCACGATCCAGAGCAAGATGATCGGCAACCCGCGCGGCGGCTACTGCTTCGAGCACGCCTCGCTGTACGCCGCGGCCCTGGAGCGGCTCGGCTTCCGGTTCTTCACCGTCCTGGGCCGGATCAGGATGGGCGCGCCCAAGATGCTGCCCACCACGCACGCCATGCTGATCGTGGAGATCGACGGGCGGCGCTGGCTGAGCGACATCGGCTTCGGGGCGAGCCCGCTGGAGCCGATCGAGCTGACGGACGGCACGGACGGTACGGAAACCACGGACGGCGTGTGGGCGTACCGGCTGCGGCGCGGGGAGGTCACGCCGGGCGCGGACGGGTGGACGCTCTACCAGCCGGCCCGCGAGGGCGAGAGCGACGACACCGGTGACGGGTGGATGGCGCGGCACACCTTCACCCTCGACCCGCAGTACCCGGTCGACTTCCGGACGGCGAACCACTTCATCGCGACGAGCCCGCACTCCCCCTTCAGCTCCCGCCCCTTCGTCCAGCGGGTGCACCCCGACCGGCTGCACGTCCTGGACAACCGCACGCTGACCACCGTCAGGCCGGGTGTCGCCGGGCCGCCGGAGGTGCGGGAGCTGGAGCCGGAGGAGGTGCCGAAGGTCCTGGCGGACGTGTTCGGCATCGAGCTCACCCCGGACGACGCGGACCTGCTCCTGACGAAGCTGGTCTGACGCCGGCGTCGGCCCAGCCGCCGCTCCGCGAACTCCCCCTCCCCCCGGACCTCGTCCGGGGGGAGTCCCAAGAGGCTGGGATCGCCGAGGACGGGGCGGGGCCGTGCCCCGCGGGGCACGGCCCCGCCCCGTCCTCCGCTCGCGAGCCGCGCAGCACGGACATAACCTCACAAACGTGATGCGAACCGCCGCCGCCCGGATCTTCCTCAGCACACTGCTCGCGGCGTGGTGCCTCGCAGTGCCCACGGCCCCCGCATCCGCCGAAGACCCCGTCCGCCTCTCCCGCGACGGCCAGATCACCGACAGGGCGGGCGCGCTCGGCGACCGTGCGAACGACGTCGAGGCCGCGCTGGACCGCCTCTACGACACCCGCCGCGTCCAGCTCTTCGTCGCGTACGTCCGTGACTTCTCCGGGAGGCCCGGGCAGAGCTGGGCCGACGCCACCGCCGGGCGCAGCGGCCTCGGCCGCGACGACGTGCTGCTCGCGGTCGCCACCCACGACCGGCAGTACGCCTACTCCGTCGACCAGGACTCGCGCCTCACCGACACCCAGCTCGACGACGTCGCCAGGATCGCGATCGAACCCGCCCTGCGGGAGAACGACTGGGCGGGCGCGGCGATCGGCGCCGCGAACGGCTGCGCCGCGGTGCTCGCCGGACAGCCCGTCCCGGCCCCCACCCCCACCCCGGGCGAAGCCGACCCCGGCGGCGGTGCGGGGGACGGCGTGAGCGGCGCCGGGGATCTGGTGCTTCCCGTGGTCGCGGTCGGCGCGGCCGGTGCGCTGGCGGCGTACACGTACACCCGGCGCAGGAGGCGCGCGAGCACCCGGACCACGCCCGCCCGGGGGGCCCGGGAAACCCGGGAGGCCGAGGCGGCCCGGGAGGCCCGGGAGCCGGAGGTCCCGCTGTCCGAGCTGGACGCGCGGGCCGGACGGGAGCTCGTTGGGACGGACGACGCGGTCCGCACCAGCGAGGAGGAACTGGGCTTCGCGACCGCCCAGTTCGGCGAGGAGGCGGCCCGCCCCTTCGCCGAGGCGCTCGCGCACGCCAGGAGCGAGCTGGCCGCCGCCTTCCGGCTGCGCCAGCAGCTCGACGACGCCCACCCGGAGGACGATGCCGTCCGCCGCCGCATGCTCGACGAGATCGTCGCCCGCTGCGCCGAGGCCAACCGCCGGCTCGACGCCGAGGCCGAGTCGTTCGACCGACTGCGCGCCCTGGAGCAGAACGCCCCTCAGGCGCTGGCCGCCGCCGAGGCGGCGTTCCGCGATCTCGCCGGGCGTACGGGCACGGCGGAGGCGGTGCTGACCGCGATGCGCGGACGGTACGCCGACTCCGCGGCCGCGCCGGTCGCCGGCCACGCCGAGCGGGCCAAGGACCGGCTCGCCTTCGCGACCGGCAGCCTCTCCGAGGCCCGGCAGGCGGTGAACGCGGGCGACACGGGCCGGGCGGCCGTGTTCGTACGGGCCGCCGAGAGCGCCGTCGGCCAGGCGGCCACGCTCATCGACGCCGTCGACCGCCGGGCGCGCGAGCTCGCCGAGGCGGCGGGCAGACTGCCCGGCGCGCTGACCGAGACCGAGACCGACCTCGCCGACGCCCGCGGTCTTCTGGAGGGCCTCGAGTCCGCGGCGCAAGGCGGTGGCGGCGGAGCCCCGACCGCCGGCCTCCAGGGGCGCATCGCCCGCGCGGAGGCGGTGGTCACCGACGTACGGCAGGAGGAGCGGTCGGGGCGGTACGACCCGATCGACGCCCTGCGCCGCGTCGAGGAGGCCGACTCGGTGCTCGACGCGGCCCTGGCGGGGGCGCGCGAGCGCGAGACGGTGGCGCAGCGGGCGCGCGCCCTGCTGGGCCAGGCCACGCTCGCCGCCCGTGCCACGGCCGGGGCGGCCGCCGACTACATCACCACGCACCGGGGCGCGGTCGGCAGCCGGGCCCGCACCCGGCTCGCGGAGGCGCAGCGCCACCTCGAACGGTCCGCGGCCACCGCACCGTCCGACGCGCCCGGCGCGCTCGCCGAGGCCCAGCGGGCGGACGCCATGGCCCGGCAGGCGCAGAGCCTGGCCGAACAGGACGTACGCGGGTACGACGACCGGTTCGGCGGCGGCTTCGCAGGCGCGGGCGGCGCGGCCGGAGGCGGCCTGGACGGGGCCGTGCTCGGCGGCATCCTCCTCGGCGGCCTCCTCGGCGGCGGCCGGAGCGTGGGCGGCTTCGGCGGGGGCGGAGGTTTCGGCGGCGGGGGCGGGGGCTTCGGCGGCGGCCCCGGCAGTTTCGGCGGCGGGGGCACGCGGGGCCGCAGGGGCGGCGGCGGCCGGTTCTGACCCGTACACCGCTCGCACACCACTCAAGGAGATGCGCATGACGAAGCAGACGGTCCTCGGCCGCGTGACCCAGCTCGCGAGGGCCAACGTCCACTCCCTCCTCGACCAGGCCGAGGATCCGCAGAAGATGCTGGACCAGCTGATCCGCGACTACACCGACAACATCAGGGAGGCCGAGGAGGCCGTCGCGGCCACCGTCGGCAATCTGCGGCTCCTGGAGCTGGACCACGAGGAGGACGTCGAGGCGGCCAGGGAGTGGGGCGTCAAGGCGCTCGCCGCCAGCAGGAAGGCCGACGAGATGCGCGGCGCCGGGCCGGCGACGCAGGCGGACGCCTTCGACCGCCTCGCCAAGGTGGCGCTCCAGCGGCAGCTCCGGTCCGAGAAGGAGGCGAAGGCCGCCGAGCCGGTCATCGCCACGCAGACGGAGGTGGTCGACAAGCTCAAGGCCGGTCTGGTGCGGATGAAGACCAAGCTGACCGAACTGACCTCCAAGCGCGACGAACTGGTGGCCCGCGCCACCTCCGCGCAGGCGCAGAACCGGATGACGGACGCCGTGAAGAGCATCGACGTCCTGGACCCGACGAGCGAGCTGAGCCGCTTCGAGGACAAGGTGCGCCGGGAGGAGGCGAAGGCGATGGGCAGGCAGGAGCTGGCCGCTTCGTCCCTGGACGCCCAGTTCGAGCAGCTGGACAACCTGGGCGACGACGCCGAGATCGAGGCCAGGCTGGCCGCCATGAAAGCCCGGTGACCGCCGTTCCGTATCGGCTCCGGCTCCGGTCCCGGCTCCGGCTCCGGTCCCGGCTCCGCCGTCAGAAGAGGCTCAGCAGCTCGTCGACACTGAGCCCGCCCTTCTCCGCCTCCCCCGTCGGCAGGGCGAGTTCGAACCAGACCGTCTTCCCGCGCGGGGTGCGCCGCGAGCCCCACGCGGCGCTGAGCAGGTCCACCAGCTGAAGCCCGCGCCCGCCCTCGTCGGTGTCGCGCGCCCGGCGTCGCCGCGGCTGGACGAGGCCCGCGTCCCACACCTCGCACACGAGCGTACGGTCGAGGAGCAGCCGGAGCCTGATCTCGCCCTCGCCGTACCGCAGGGCGTTGGTCACCAGCTCGCTGACCAGCAACTCCGTGGTGTCCACCAGGTCCTCGAGGCCCCAGGACAGCAGCTGCGCCCGCGCCAGTTCCCGCGCCCGGCCCACCGAGCGCGGCTCGCGCGGCAGCCGCCAGTCGCCGACGGAATCGGCGGGCAGCCCCTGGATGCGGGCCATCAGCAGGGCGATGTCGTCCTCGCCGTGCCGGGTGTCGAGGGTGCTCAGCACGTGGTCGCAGACCTCCTCCAGGGGACGTACAGGATCGGCGAGCGCCCTGCGGAACTCGCGCAGCCCCTCGTCGAGCGGATGGTCCCTCGACTCGACGAGCCCGTCCGTGTAGAGGGCGAGCAGCGCACCCTCGGCCACCTCGACCTCGACCTCCTCGAAGGGCTCACCGCCGACGCCGAGCGGCATGCCCGGCGGTACGTCGAGCAGCAGCGCCTCCTCGCCCGGTTCGACGAGGACGGGCGGCAGGTGGCCGGCGTTGGCGAACGTACAGCGGCGGGTGACCGGGTCGTAGACGGCGTACACGCAGGTCGCGAGGTAGACCTCGGAGAGGTCGGCCTCGCGTGCCTTGTGGGCGGCGCGTGAGGCGTGCTGCGCGCCGCTGGGCGAGCCGAGGCCGCGCGCGATCTCGTCGAGGGCGTAGAGGACTTCGGCGGGCTCCAGGTCGAGGAGCGCCAAGGTCCGTACCGCCGTGCGCAGTTCGCCCATGGCGACGGCGGCACGCAGGCCGCGGCCCATCACGTCGCCGACGACCAGGGCCGTGCGGTGGCCGGGCAGTTCGATGACGTCGAACCAGTCGCCGCCCACCTCGGTCGCGGTGTTGCCGGGCAGGTAGCGGCAGGCGATGTCGAGTCCGGCGGCCTCGGGGTCGCCGGGGGGCAGCAGGCTGCGCTGGAGGATCAGGGCGCGCTCGTGCTCGCGCCGGTAGAGGCGGGCGTTGTCGATGCAGACGGCGGCGCGCGCGGCGAGTTCGGTGGCGAGCGCGAGGTCGCGCTCGCCGAAGGGCTCGCTCCCCTTCGCGCGGGAGAACTGGGCGAGGCCGACGACGGTGTCGTGGGCGACCATCGGCACGGCGAGCGTGGTGTGGACGAGGCTGCCCTCCTCACCGGGCACGACCCGGGCGCGGGCGGTGCGCAGGGCGCTCGCGCAGGACGAGTTGAACGGGTAGCGGTGGACGTCGCCGACTTCGGCCGGCGCCGGGGCGTCGCCTCCGGCGAGGCGTGCGGGGACGACCGGCGGGCCGTCCGAGACCGCGCTGGCGAAGGCGACGCGGCGCAGCTCGGCGCTGCCGTCGGCCCGGCCCGGCGGGGTCTCGTCACCGGACAGGAGCCCTTGGTAGAGGTCGACGGACGCGAGGTCGCAGAAGCCGGGGACGGCTACGCCGAGGAGTTCGCGGGCGGTGGTCTCCAGGTCGAGGGAGTTGCCGATACGGGCGCCGGCCTCGTTCAGCAGGGCGAGGTTGCGGCGGGCGTCGGCGGCCTCGCGGGCGGCGACGTGGCGGCGGGTCACGTCGGTGGCGAGCCCGGCGACCCCGATGGTGCGGCCGGATCCGCTGTGCACCCGGTAGAGGTTGACCGACCAGTGCCTGCGCTCCGTCTCGCCGGGGGCGGTGCCGACGATCTGCAGGTCGGTGACGGCCTCGCCGGTCTCCAGGACCCGCTCCAGGGCCGCGGTCATCCGGTCGGCCTCGGGGCGGGAGAGGTAGTCGTGGACGGTGCGGCCGCGGTGGTCGGCCGCACTGCCGCCGAAGACGGTGGCGAAGCGCTGGTTGGCACGCTGGACGGTGAGGTCCGTACCGAAAAGCAGGAATCCGAAAGGAGATTGACCGAAAATGGCCTGCGAAGCAGCGAGGTCGGTCTCGATCCGGCGCACGGCATGGATGTCGACGACGATGCAGAGCGCGGCCCGTTCGCCGTCGCTCGCCGCGCTGGGCATCACATAGATCTCCGCGACGCCCTGCGCGCCCTGCGCGCCCTGCGCGCCCTGCGCGCCCTGCTCACCCTCGCGGCCGGGCGTCCGGAACGGTACGAGGCCCGTCCACTCCTTGCCGTCGAGGATCCCGGCGAGCCGGTGCTGTCCGCGCATCCGCAGCTCGCAGGGCATGAAGGTCTCGACCGGGTCCTTGCCCACGACCTCGTCGGCGGCCAGGCCGAACAGCTCTTCGGCCCGCCTGCTCCACTGCTCGACCAGCCCGTCGGGGCCCACCGAGAAGGAGGCGACTCCGATGTAGTCGTAGATCGAGCCGGGCGGGCTGTTCTGCCACATCACTTCGCCAGCTGTCGCTGGTATCTCGTTCACGCGACCGTCCCCTCCAGCTCAGCGCACCGGACCGGTCCTTCCCGCAGTATTCAGCACTACGGTCACAACCTGCACGGCGTTCACGATCACAGCACGGTCTCGTTCCTTTTCGGCCAGGAAAGATTTCCCCCGAGGTGATCATTGTCCCTTCCCTCTTCTAACCAGGGAGAGCCAGCTCGAACCACACCGTCTTGCCCGTTCTGCCGCGCCGGGTGCCCCATCGCCGGGTGGAACAGGCCACCAGTTGCAGACCCCGTCCTCCCTCGTCATCGGGGCCCGCGGCCCGCTCCAGGGGCGGATCCGGAAGCGGGTCCGAGACCTCGACCACCAGTACGGGCCGTGCGCCCGGCGGGTGGCCGTCGGTGGCGGGGCACAGGAGACGGACCCCGATCGGCCCGGACGCGTACCGCAAGGAATTGGTCACCAGCTCACTGACCAGCAGTACCGTCACGTCTCCGACGGCATCCGACAGGTCCCAGGCGCGCAGCGCGTCCCGGACGGCGTGGCGGGCGGTACGGACGGCACCGGGCTCAGCAGGGAACGACCACTCGGCGCAGGCGCCGTCGGTGTCGATCACGCCGATCACATCCCAGATCCCAGACCTGCAGCAGACCCGCGTCCTTTTTCGTGGGGTTAATCTGCACATACCCGATATAAGGGCCGAGCTATCGCAGCCCTGGGTGCACAGGGGCACGAACGGCGTACAGGCCCCCGCCGCACGCCCCGCGGTCGGGGCTCCGGGTCTGCGTGGGAGCCGCGCGTACGGCGGGGGGCGCGGCGTCGTCCGTCACGCCTGCGCGGCGGTCCCCGGCAGAGCGCTCAGGCGGCGTACCGCCTCGGCGACGGCGGGGCGGTCCTGGACGAGCCAGTCCACGGTGTCCGCCTCGTGCGGAAGGAGCCAGCGCAGGGCGTCGTGGTCCTGGAGCGGGCGAGGGGTGCCGGACAGCAGCCGGACGGTCCACACCTGGAGGACGTAACCGGGCTTGAGGGGCCACTCGCCGGGGATGCGCTCCCTCACGTCCGCCTCGACGCCCAGTTCTTCGCGCAGCTCGCGTACGAGCGCCCGCTCCGGGCTCTCGCCGGGCTCGACCTTGCCGCCGGGCAGCTCCCAGCCGCCGGCCAGCTCGGGCGGGGCGCTGCGGCGCGCGGCCAGCAACCGCCCCTCGTGGAACACGGCTGCGCCCACCACCACGACACGATCAGTCACGCCAGTCATGCCCCGGAGCCTACGGCGTACGGGAAAAGCGGCGGGACGCGGACGGGCGGCCCCGGACGGGCGGCTACTGGACGCTCTGGCCGAGCCGCTCGACCCAGTACAGCCGCTTGTGGCCGCAGCCGTCGAAGCTGTCGACGATCTTCTGCGCCTCGGCCCTGGTCGCGTACCGGCCGACGCGGTACCGGTTGCCGTTGTCGTCCTGCCGTATGACCAGCCACGGGAGAACAGCGCCGCTGTCGCTCATCGTGCGCCTCCGTCCGCCGGCGTGTCCGTTTCTAAGGATCCCCAGGAAACCGCAGTCCGCATATGCCCGACCCTACGCCTGACCTTCACTCAGCGGATACGCTTTTACACAAAGAGGTACGCATCAAGCCATGGGAAAGGGGGCGCACTCCGGCGAGTGCGCCCCCTTTCCCGATGGCCGTTCAGCCCTCGCGCGGCGGCAGTGGCAGCGTCGGCACCGGCATCAGCACGGGGCCCGCCGCCTCCCCCTTGCGGCACATGTCGCCGCACTCCGAGTCGAGTGAGCAGCACAGCGAGCAGACGGGCCCCGACCGGGCGGGGCAGTCGGCGACGTCCGGCAGTTCGTACGCCGTCTCGCAGTCCGTGCAGGTGTGGGTGGCGGTGATGTCGTCGACGTCGACGTGCGGGCCGTTCACCGGGTTCGGGCGGGCCAGGTAGTACCTGCCCCGGGTGAGCCGGGCGATCAGCGGGCACAGGACGAGTGCGAGTCCGGCCGCGATGAAGGTGGAGAAGGCTTCGGCGTACTCCCCGAAGAGCCCGAAGAAGGCCAGGATCGAAACCGTCGAGGCGATGACCATGGCCCCGAAGCCGGCCGGGTTCACCGCGTACAGATAGGCCCGCTTGAACTCGATGTACGGCGGGCTCAGCCCGATCCGCTTGTTGATCACCAGGTCGGCGGCGACGGCCACGATCCACGCGATGCCGGCGTTCGAGTAGAAGCCCAGCAGTTTGTTGAGCGCCGCGAACATGTTCAGTTCCATCAGCGTCAGCGCGATGGCGAGGTTGAGGAAGATGTACCAGACGCGGCCGGGGTGCTTGTGCGTGATGCGGGAGAAGAAGTTCGACCAGGACAGCGAGCCGCTGTAGGCGTTGGTCACGTTGATCTTGATCTGGGAGACGATCACGAAGAGCGCGGCGGCGGGCAGGGCGACGGACCCCAGCCACGGCTTGAGCGCCTCGGTCTGGGGCGTGATCGGCTCCAGCGCGTGCGTCCTGCCGACCACCTCCAGCGCCACGAAGGCGAGGAAGGCGCCGCCGAGCTGCTTCGCCGCGCCGATGACGACCCAGCCGGGCCCCGCCGCCAGCACGGCGAGGTTCCAGCGGCGTCTGTTCGCCTCGGTCTTGGCGGGCATGAAGCGCAGGTAGTCGGCCTGCTCGCCGATCTGGGCGATGAGGGAGAGCGCGACGCCCGTACCGAGCCCGAAGGCGACCCAGGAGAAGCCGGAGCCGGCGCCCTCGGTGCCGCCGAACGTCGTGAACTCGCCCCAGGCGTCCGGCGCCTCGAAGGCCATCACGACGAAGGGCAGGACGAGACCGATCAGCCAGACCGGCTGCGTCCACGCCTGGACCTTCGCGAGCGCGCCCATCCCCCGGAAGACGATGGGGATGACGATCAGGGTGGTGACCAAGTAGCCGATCCCGACCGGGAGTCCGACGGCCTGGTGCATGGCCTGCGCCATGATCGAGCCTTCGAGCGCGAAGAAGATGAAGGTGAAGGAGGCGTAGATGAGCGAGGTCAGGGTGGAGCCGAAGTAGCCGAAGCCGGCGCCGCGCGTGATCAGGTCCATGTCGAGGCCGTACGTGGCGCAGGCGCGGGCGATCGGTATGCCGGTGAGGAAGATCACGGCGGCCGCGCACAGGATCGAGGCGAGGCCGCTCGTGAAGCCGTACGTGAAGACGATCGACGCACCGATCGCGAAGTCCGCCAGATACGCGATGCCGCCGAGCGCGGTGCCCGCGACCATCGACGGCGACCAGCGGCGGAAGGAGTGCGGGGCGTACCGGAGCGAGTAGTCCTCGCGGCTCTCGTCGGCGGCGAGCCGGGCGTAACTCCGCTTGGGCGGTTGCCCGGATCGCTCGGGTTGCCCCGGTTGCCCGGGCCGGCCGGGCCGCTCGTCAGGGGCCCTGGTCGCGGGTGTGGCGGTGTCCGTCATCGGTGGCTTCCCGTCCGTCCGGTGTGCGGGTACGCACGGGAAATTAGGACCGGGACATGACAGCCCGTCGCGGCCGTCGGTTACCCGGCCGTTACGGGATACGGCGGTGCGTCAACTCGGGATCACGGCGGGCGGACCAGGTGTCCGCACACCAGCCGTCGACCGCTTCGCGCCGGTCACTTCACGGGCAGGTGGTATGCGATCCGGTAGCGGTCGGCCGGGACCACCACGTCGGCCGTCTCGACCGCCATCCCCGACGCGTAGTACGTCCGCTCGATGACCAGCACCGCATGGCCCGGTACGCCGCCGAGCCTGAGCAGCTCCTCCGCGAGGCCGGGGCGTGCGCCGACCTCCTCCACCACGTTGTCCACGACGATGTCGATGGCGGCCATCCGCTCGACGACGCCGCAGCCGGCCAGCGGGCCCTCCTCGGGCAGCATCACGGGCGTACGCCCCGTGACGGTGAGGGGCTCCCAGGAGGTGGAGAGCATCATCGCCTCCCCCGCGTCCCTGAAGACGTACCGCGTGCGCATCACGCGGTCGCCCTCCTGGATGCCGAGCCGCTTGGCGATGGACGCGGTCGCCTCCTCCTGCTCGCTGCCGGACTCCCAGGTGCCGCGCGCGCCGGCCTCCGACTGCTCCTGCCGGAACGGGGTCGAAGGCACCGTCCCCCGGTAGCCGGCCCGGGAGATGCGGCGCGGGACGGGCTGCTCGCGCACGTACGTACCGGAACCGGAGCGGCCTTCGACCAGGCCCTCCGCCATCAGGACCTTGCGGGCCTCCAGGGCGACGGTGTCGGAGACGCCGTACTCCGCGCGGATGCGGGCCTGGGAGGGGAGACGGGTGTGGGGTGGCAGGGAACCGTCGGCGATCTTCTGCCGTAGATCGCCCGCGACGCGCAGATAGGCCGGCTGCTCACCGAATGTCACTGGCCACTCCCATCAGGTTGACAGACAGCAACAGCGTGACAACCGTAGGTTGTTGACCGCAAGCACGGGCCAAAGTTTCACCCGAAGTGATGATTTGCTTTTACGCAGGGCCTTGGCGTGGGTAGGGATGTCAGCCCCTCACCCCCGAACCGGCCGATTAGATTCCGCTTCCGGCCCCCGCACCCCGTCCGGCGACTCACCGTCAGGAATGCCGCGGGCAGCGCATGCGGGGACGGCGCGGTTCGGGGGCCGCGCGGTTCGGGCGCGGTTCAGGTGACCAGGCGCAGGGCGAAGCGCAGCGAGTGGGCGAAGATGTCCTCCACCTCCTCGTCGGGCAGTCCGTACCAGCCGTGATCGGCGTCCGGCACCGTACGCAACTCGACCGGCGCACCGGCGCCCTTGAGGCCGGCGGCCAGGGCTTCGCTGTTCGTGCACGACACCATGGTGTCCTTCTCGCCGTGGACGAGCAGGAAGGGCGGCGCGTCGGAGCGGACGTGCGTGACGGGGCTCGCGGCGCGGGCACGGTCGGGGGCGGCGGCCGGGGCGGCCCCGATCAGCAGGGCCTCCGGGGTGGCCGGGTTCGCGGGGTCGTAGCCGTCGCGGGGGGTGGTCAGATCGCTCGGGCCGTACCAGACGACGGCGCCGGCCAGGGGCGGGTCGGTGTGGGTGAGGGCGAGGTGGGAGGCGAGGTGCCCGCCGGCGGACTCTCCCCACACCACCGTCCGCCCGGTGTCGATGCCGAGCTCCGCCGAGCGCAGCGTGAGCCAGCGCAGTGCGGTGCGGAGGTCGTCCAGCGGGGCGGGGAAGGTGGCTTCGCCGCTGAGCCGGTAGTCGGCGCAGGCGACCGCGACCCCCGCCGCCGCGATGCGGGCGAAGGGCCCCGGGGCCCAGTGGCGCGTACGCAGGCCCATGTCGTCGCGCCGTCCGCGGCGCCAGGCACCGCCGTGCACGAACAGCACCAGCGGGGCGGGCCCGGCCGGGGCGGCCCCGGGCAGCCACAGATCGAGTTCCAGCGGGCGGCTGCCCTCGATGGCACCGCAGGGGACGCCGCGCAGCACGCGTACGCCGGACTCGTCCCCGTACACGGCGGAGGGAGGCAGGGGGGCGACGTCCGGGTGGGGCGCGGCGATCAGCTCCCGCAGGGAGGGGCGGCCGGGCTTCACCGCGTCCGCCACTGGTGGTCGGGCAGGAAGCGCACGTCGAACTCCTGAGGGACGGTACCGAACTTGTGGGGTTCGGGTACGACGGGCTCCTTCGGCAGGCCCAGTTCCTCGGCGGGCGCGCCGAGGTTCTCGAAGAACCGCTCGAAGGTGCCTCCGGGACCGGCGGCGACGCCGACGACCTGGCTGTGGTGGCGCTCCATGCGGTAGGCGTGCCGGCAGTTCTTCGGCACGAAACCGAAGTCGCCGGGGGTGAGGAGCTTTTCCTGCTGGTTGCCTTCGGTGTCCTCGACGAACAGCCGGACCGCTCCCTGGGTGATGTAGAAGACCTCGTGGGTGTCGATGTGCAGGTGGGCCGGGATGAGGTCGCCCTTGGGGCCTTCGACGGTGAAGAAGTTGAAGGTGTTCTCGGTCTGCTCGCCGCCCGCGTAGACGGTGATCAGGTCGCCGAACAGGTGGGCGCGGTCCCCCTCGCCCTTCTCGATGAAATAGGGCTTCCCCGGTTCGGCGGGGATGCGCGAGGCACGCCGGTAGCGGGTGGCGTACTCGATCGTCATGGGTTCTCCCAGGGTCGGCTTCACACAAGGAATGTCAGGTAGCCTGACATAAGAGTCGGCCGACGGGCAAGCCGCCGGCAATAAACTCGTCCCCGCCGGCCCACCGGCCGGCCCGACCCGCCCGACCGCCGTGAGGAACACGTGAGGAACAGATGAACGCCACCGGCCGCGACCTTCCCCAGTTGCTCGGTGATGCCCGGCGCTGGTTCGAGGACGCGCTGCTGGCGACTCTGGACGAGGCCGGCGCGGTGCCGGTGTCCCCGACCCAGGCCCGGCTCTTCGCCGTACTGGACGAGCAGGGCACCACGGCCTCCGAGCTCGCCCGGCGGATGGGCGTCACCCGGCAGACCGCGCATCAGGCCGTGCACGGCCTGGTCGCCGACGGACTGCTGGAACAGGTCCCCGACCCCGCCTCCGGCCGGCAGCGGCTGATCCGGCGCACCCCGGAGGGCGAACGCGCGCACCGCCGGGCCTGCGTGATCCTCGCGAGGCTGGAGGAGGAGCTGGCGGGACGGATCGGCCGCGAGGCGGTCGACGCCCTGCGGGCGGCGCTGGAGGCACCGTGGGGCCGGCCGCCCTGCCTGGACCGGGCCTGAAGGCCGCCGGAGCACGGGGCTCCGGAGCACGCGGCGGCCCGGGGAACCCGAAGGAAGCGGCACGCGGACACACGACAGGGGGGCGGCCGCCGAAGCGACCGCCCCCCTTCATCCGTTCGGCGCGTCAGAACACGTCAGAGCGCGTCAGATCTGGTCAGAGCAGGTCAGAACTGGAGCGCCCAGGAGTCGATCTTCCCGATGTCGTTCGCCGCGTTGTCGCTGACCCGCAGCTTCCACGTGCCGTTGGCCACCTCCGAAGAGGCGTTGACGGTGTACGTGGTGATCAGGTTGTCGCTGCTGCCTCCCGTGCCGTAACCCTTGAGGGTGTAGGCGGTCCCGTCGGGGGCGATCAGGTCGACCTTGAGGTCACCGACGTACGTGTGCTTGATGTCGACCGGCACGCTCAGCGTCGCGGGCGCGTTGCCGGTGACGCCGCTGACGGTGACCGGCGACTCCACCGTGGCGTTGTCGCTGATCGTGTAGTCGGTGAGGTTCTCGAACCGCTTGCCGGTGGGCGGCGGGGTGGTGCCGCCCGTACCGACGTACAGCAGGCGGTTCGGCGAGCCGGTTCCGGGGCTGGTCACGACGCCCGTGGTGGCGGCCGAGGTCAGCGCGGTGGAGACCTGGGCCGGAGTGGCGGTCTTGTTGGCCGCCAGGTAGAGCGCGGCCGCGCCCGCGACGTGCGGGGAGGCCATCGACGTACCGGAGATGGAGTTCGTCGCCGTGTCGCTGGTGCTCCAGGCCGAGGTGATGGACGAGCCCGGCGCGAAGATGTCGAGGACGCTGCCGTAGTTGGAGTAGCTGGCCCTGGCGTCGGTGCTGGTGGTGGCGCCGACCGTGATCGCCTCGCTCACCCGGGCGGGCGACTTGGTGGAGGCGTCGGTGGACTCGTTGCCCGCGGCGACGGCGTAGGTGATGCCGGAGGCTATGGAGTTGCGTACGGCGGTGTCGAGGGCGGCGTCGGCGCCGCCGCCGAGGCTCATGTTCGCGACGGCCGGCTTGACGGCGTTCTTCGTCACCCAGTCGATGCCCGCGACGACCTGGGCGGTGGTGCCCGAGCCCTGGTTGTTGAGGACGCGGACGCCGACGACCTTGGCCTTCTTGGCGACGCCGTACGCGCCGCCTGCGACCGTACCGGCGACGTGCGTGCCGTGGCCGTGGCCGTCCTGCGCGGTGTTGTCGTTGTCGATGGCGTCGTAGCCGTAGGAGGCGCGGCCGCCGAAGTCGCTGTGGGTGATGCGTACGCCGGTGTCGATGACGTACGCCGTGACGCCCTCGCCGGCGGCGTCCGGGTAGGTGTAGCTCTGGTTCAGCGGGAGGGCCTTCTGGTCGATGCGGTCCAGGCCCCAGGACGGCGGGCTGGGCTGGGTCGCGCTGACGGTGAAGGTGCGGTTCTGCACGACGGAGTCGACGGCCGGGTCGGCGGCGAACTTCTTCGCCTGCGCCTCGGACAGCTCGACGGCGTACCCGTTGAGGGCCGCGGTGTACGTCTTCCTGATCTTTGCGCCGTACTCCTTCGCCAGCGCCTTGCCCTCCGCCGAACCGGCGTCCGCCGCCGCCTCGTCGAGGGTCACGATGTAACTGCCCGCGATGGTTCCGGGGGCTCCGGCGTTCAGGATCCGGCCCTCGGCGGCGGTGGCCGCGGTGGCGGGGAGGGCGGAGGCCGCGCCGAGCGCGAGGGCTACGACGGCGGTGGCACTGGCTGCGGCAATTCTTCGCCGGGAACTACGCATCACGGACATGTGAGGGATCCTCCTCATTGGCGGTGCGCTGGTGGGGGGTGGTGCGGCGGTGCGGCGGTACAACAGCAGGACATGGGCATGACAAATTGACGCTTCGGGGTCCGCGTCGTTTCCCGCGTCTTGCCGCCAGGCGAAAGATTGGCGCATCCATAGGAATCCCACAAGAGTCAATTCGGACCCGCAATACACCTGCCACACACCCGACATGGACGATCACCGCGCGGAGGACTTCCTTACGCTTCCCGCCTGACGGCCTCGACGACTCCGGCCACCCCGGCACCCCCGGTCACCCCGGCACCCCCGGCACCACCCGGCGACCTCAACGACACCAGCGGCTCCTGCGGCTCCTGCGGCGCCGTGACCTACCGCTGCCCCGCCGACGGCTCCCGCGCCCCGCCGAGTCCCTCGCCCGGCACTGCCCCGCCTGCGGCGGCCCCTGGGATCTCGGCTTCACCCCCTCCTCGCCCGTACCGCTGAAGTCACTCGCGGGACGGGGGAGTTCACTGTGGTGTTACGAGGAGACACTGCCACTGACGGGTACGGCGACCGCCGTCACGCTCGGGGAGGGCCGCACTCCGCTCACCCCCTCACCGACGCCGTTTCGGCCACACTCGACTTCCTGATGCCGGCGCTCCCGTTCAAGGACCGCGGCGCGGTCATGCTCGCCGAACTCGCCCGCCGTCCCGCCCGCCGCCTCGGCCCCGGCCGGGTGGCCCGCGCCGTCGCGGACAGCAGCGGCAACGCGGGCACGGCGATCGCCGAACTGCACGCCCACGGACTCATCGACAGCCGCCCCGCACTGATCGCCGTACAGGCCCAGGCGGTGTCGCCGCTGGCGGCGGCCTTCCGCCCGTGCGCCGAAGACCTGGAAGGTCCGGCGCGTCCGGCGCGTCCGGCGCGTCCGGCGCGTCCGGCGCGTCCGGATGCCGCCGACGAGACATCGACGGCCCACCCTCGCCGAGGGCATCGCCATCCCGCGCCCACCGCGCGCCCGTCAGATCCTGTGCGCCGTACGGGAGTCGGGCGGCACGTTCCTGACCGTGACCGAGGACCGATTCCGGGCCACGCAACTGGACCTGGCGGCACGCGGACTCTTCGTCGAGCCGGCCGGGGTGACGTGCTGGGCCGGGGTGACGTACTGGGCCGCGATGAGCGCACAGCCGCCGCCGGAGGGCCGCACGGCGGTGGTACCGCTGTGCGGTGCGGGGGCGAAGACGGGCCTGGCGGCGCAGTAGCGGAAGAAGCGGAAGGATTCTCCCGGAAGAACCCTTCCCGAAGAACCCTTGCCGAAGAGTCCTTCCGCTTCACCACGCCATCTCGGCCGCATCACCTCCGTCACCCCGCTGTGCACGCCGGGACCGAGCGCTCCGCTCCTCCCGCTCGCGGGCGTGATCGCCGGCGCCCGGCGGGTTCGGCCACGGCCCCGGTGGTCCGCCCGTACCCGTCAGCCGATCGACGTGTCACCGAAGGACTCCAGCAGCTTGCGCAGGGAGCCGCCGAGGCGGTCGCTCTCCTCGCGGCCCAGCACGCGCAGCATGCGGGCCTCGTTGGCGAGGTGGGCGGCCATGTACTCACGGGTGACCTCGTGGCCGTGGTCGGTGAGCCGGATCCTCACCGTGCGCCGGTCGCCGCCGCTCTCTTCGCGCACGCGTTCGACCAGCCCCTTGACCTCCATGCGGTCGATGCGGTTGGTGATCGCGCCGGAGGTCACCATGGCGGCCTTGAGGAGTGCGCCGGCCGGCAGGGCGTACGGCGGACCGGAGCGCTGGAGGGTGGTGAGTACGTCGATCTCGCCGAGTTCGAGGCCGCGTTGGGCCGCGAACGTCCTGAACTCCTTGTCCAGCACGCGCCCGAGACGCTGAAGCCGGCCGAGGACGTGCACGGGCCAGAGGTCTTCCTCCAGGTCCGGGCGCTCCACGAGCCACTGGCCGATGATCGCGTCCACCGCGTCGCTCATCCTGATTCCCTTCAACGTAAGCAATCTCAACGTTAAGACACTTGACGTTGAGAGGTAGGGACTGTTTTATCTCAACGTTGAGATTATCAAGCCTGAACGACAGGAGCTCTCATGCCCGAGCCCGCCCCGACCCCGACCCCGGTCGCCCTCTCAACCCCGTCCGCCCCCTCAACCTCCTCCGCCCCGTCCACGGCAGTCCCCTCCATCCCGCCCGCCCCGACCGGAAACCGCCAGGTCCCCGCCCTCTGGCTCGCGCTGCTCGCCACCCCCGTCGCCGCCGGCGCCAACAGCCCGGTCCTGATCCTCCCGGAGATGGCAGGCTCCTTCGGGGTCCGGCCCGCGACCGCCACCTGGCTCGTCACGACGTTCGCATGGGCCATGGCGGTCGGCACCCCGCTGATGGCGAGTCTGCTGCGCCGCCGCGGCCTGCGCACCACCCTGCGCGTGAGTACGGTCCTGGTCCTGGCCGGAACCCTGCTGGTGGCCCTCGCGCCCTGGATGGCGCTGGCTCTGCCGGGCCGGGCGGCCCAGGCCGTGGGCGGCGCCGGGCTGATCACCTCGGCCATGAGCCTGGCGGGGTCGGTCCGCCGGATGGGGGTGATCACCGCGGGCTTCGGCGTCCTCGGCGCGGCCGGCCCGCTGCTCGGCTCGCTGATCGCGGACGCGTTCTCCTGGCGCGTGTCGCTCACGGTCTCCGTACTGGCCCTGCTCGCCCTCCCGGCCGTGACCCGCGCGGCCCCCCGCACGCCCCCGGCCCCCACCACCGCCTTCGACGCCCGCGGCGCCTCCCTCCTGGTGGCGCTGGCGACCGCGTTGGTCCTCGTCCCCCACCACCCGCTGCCGGCGGCCTGTGCGGCGCTCGCGGGGGCCGCGTTCCTGGTGGCCCACGTCCGCACCCGCCCCGACGGCTTCGTCCCGGCCGCGCTCCTGCGCACCCCGGCGTTCCTGTCGGCCGCACTGCTGGCCTGCGCCCTGTCGACGTCGTACTTCACGCTGCTCTTCGCGGTGCCCCAGCTCCTCACCGCCCGTACGCACTGGTCCACCGCCACCATCGGCGCGGGCCAGCTGATCGCCCTCCTGGTCGGCTCCCTCCTCTCGCTGGTCCTCGCCGCGCTCTCCGCCCGGCTGGGCAGGCGCACGGTCCTCACGGTCCTGATCGCCTTGGGCGCGCTGGCGCCGGTGACGGCCACCGTGACCCCCTGGGCGCCGCTGCTCCTCCTGGTGGCCGCGGTCGCGGCCCTCACGACCACGGCGGGCAACGCGACCCTCGCGGTGTACGCGACCCAGGCCGCCTCCGACTCCCAGCGCCCGACGGTGATCGGGCTGTTCAGCCTCTGCTACCAGCTCGGCGGCGCGTTCGGCCCGGCGATCGCGGCCCTGATCACCCTCACCTGACCGACGATTCCCCCGGCAGAACTGCCGCGTCCATCCCGCTTTGTGAAAAAATGAGACAGACCTGCCACCACGCACACACCGGAGGTGGATCATGGGCCAGGCGCGCGAGGTCATGGACCGGCTCACCGAGGCGCTCACCGGGGGAACGGACCTCAAGGCCATCATGGAGTGCTTCGCGCAGGACGCGGTCGCCGTCACGCCGGACCGAGAGTTCCGGGGCCGGGAGAACATCGGTGAGTACTGGCGTCAGATGACGGACGCGATCCCGGACAGCAGGTACGAGTCGGTGTACGCGCACGAATCCGGCAACACGGCGATCGACGAGGGCTACTTCACGGGCAGGAACACCGGCCCGCTGGTGCTGCCGTCCGGCGAGAGCCCGGAGCCGACGCACAAGGAAGTGAGGATACGGGGCTGCGACGTCGCGACGGTCGAGGGCGGCAGGATCGTCAGCTATCGGCTCTACCTCGACCAGCTGGACTTCCTCGGCCAGCTCGGCCTCCTGCCGAACGTGCCGGTGCGACCCGGGAGGTGACAGCACCCGTCACCTCATCTCGTCCCACCTCACTCCACCGGCGGCGCTTGCGGGCCACGTAGTACACGTTGAGGACGCCACCCTCCACCTCACGCACCTCGACGTCGCCGAACCCCGCATCCCCGAGCAGCCGCAACACCCGCTGCTTGCCCCACACCGCGCCCAGGGCCGCCGCCCTCCCGAGCGAGACGGTCATGCCGTAGAAGACCGAGAAGGGGTAAAGGGCGGGGCCGAGCGGGTGGCCGATGTTCTCCTCCGGTCTGCCGTACTCGACGAAGCCGCCCACCGTCATGCCGCCGAGCCACTCCCGCACGTACCGCTCGTCGAGACGGGCGGCCACGGCGATCTGCGCACTGGTCGACGGCGGCAGGCCGGACATGACGTCGAACAGCCCCGTCCGGTGGCCGAGACTGCACAGATACCCCGGGCAGGAATCATGGAGCACCTGGCCCATCCGCTCCGCGAACTGCTCCTGCCGCACCGGCTCCAGCGTCTGCTCGGACATCACGCCCCCCTCCGGAGGCCGGAGAATTCTGACCGTTTCCTCCCGGTACTACACCGGAGCCCCACCGGCGCCACGACGCCGGCGAAGCCCTCCGTCCCGCCCCGGGGCAACCGAAAGTCGGCACGGAAACGCGGAAGGGACCGGACTCACCAGAGCCCGGCCCCATCCGACCTGCATATTTACGCGGCGTTGCTTCGATCCCTCACACATTGAAGCGGAACTCCACCACAACCGGCTTGACCTGCGGATATGCGGGCGCGTCCCAGCACCATCCCAGCACGGGAATCTCGACAAAGCACAAGAAGATTCGACGCCGAGAACGCTACCTAACATATGCGGGCGCCGGTGCACGGATGCTCGAAGCTCTGACCTGAGTTTCAGCCGCAGCCCTCGAACCGCACCATTGAGCAGATCCACAACGATCCGGCTGACGACGAGCAGGCCCTGCCCCCACCCGTCGGGGCATGCCCTGGCACGGCATGCGCGTTCCCGGCTCAGTCGGCGGTGCCGGGCTCCACGACCCACTCGGCTTGCAGCCCGCTCACCGAGGTGATCATGTCGAAGTCGCCGTCGTAGTGCAGGACCGTGGCCCGGTGCCGTTCGGCGGTTGCCGCGATGAGGACGTCGGCCAGCGACAGCGCCCGGTGAAAACCAGCGTTCAGCGCCAGTGCCTGGATCGCGAGTGCCCGCTCGAACTCCTCGTCGTTGCAGGGCACGTAGTCGAAACCACGGAGCAGAGTACGCAGGCGCAGCGCCTCGGGCTTTCCGCGCGCCGAGTACAGAACCTCGTACTCGGTCGGGGCGCACACCGCCAGGAGCCCGTCACGGTCCAGCGCATCCAGCCGCGCCCGCACCGCCGGCTTGCCCCGGCGGGCCAGCGCAGACTTGTCGATGAGGTAGCGCCCCTTCACGCCGCCGAAGCCCCGCCTTCGCGCTTTAGCGAGCCGTCCGGATTCCGCGGCCCCGTCTGCGACCGGATCTCCGCGAACGCGTCCTCGAACTCACCCTCGTCAATGGCATCGAACAGCTCCCGGCGCAGCCGCAGCCTCACCCCCTCCTCCATGGCCGCCCGCACTGCGGCGGCCTTCGTCTTCACCCCGTACACCCGCATCGCCTGCTCGACGATCTCCTCATCCAGATCGATCACAGTCCTGGCCATCAGTTGTCCCTCCACAGTCCGACGACCTACCAATGATATCAATTCAGACTTAGAAATGACATCAGAAGGCTGAGGTATCCCGAGGGCACCTGGATCAGGGGCCGAATCGCTCCGGGCAGGCCAGTCCTGTATCCGCCCTCACTATGCAGCGGGCGTACGTGAAAATCAGAGCGGGGACGTTGTCGCCGGCCCCATCGGCTGCCTGGGGCAGACAGGAGGCAGCGGAGGGCCACATCCGTTGCTGCGGCAAGTTGTACTCGCGGGGCAGCCCATACCGCCGGGCCTCAGCGGAGTGAGCGATGAGGGCGCGGAAGATCGCAGCCTGACCGCCCCAGTACCTGGCGTTCGCCTCAACCCAACCAGTTCTCTCCCTGAACTGTCGCGTGAAGAGAGCGCAGACAGTGGGGTGGACCTGCGCACCGGACCGTACGACTGCACAGAAGAGCGGGGCTGTACGCCAGGTTCGATCCCAGCACGGGCAGCCCACCCGCACCCCAGCACGATCCCAGCACGGTAGGGATGAGCAGGGGTGATGGCGGGTGACGAGGAGTCATCCATCCCAGCACCATCCCAGCACGGGAAAAGCCAAGGGCCCGACCCCGAAGAGCCGGACCCTTCCTGACCTGCATGTTTGCCAGATCAGCGACGTGGTGATATGTCATCCACTACACGTTGAAGCGGAACTCCACCACGTCGCCGTCCTGCATGACGTAGTCCTTGCCCTCCATGCGGGCCTTGCCCTTCGCGCGGGCCTCGGCGACCGAGCCGGTCTCGACCAGGTCGGCGAAGGAGATGACCTCCGCCTTGATGAAGCCCTTCTGGAAGTCGGTGTGGATCACACCGGCCGCCTCGGGGGCCGTCGCGCCCTTCTTGATCGTCCAGGCGCGGGTCTCCTTGGGGCCTGCCGTCAGGTAGGTCTGGAGGCCCAGGGTGTCGAAGCCGACGCGGCCGAGGGTGGCGAGGCCCGGCTCCTCCTGGCCCATGGACTGGAGGAGCTCCAGGGCCTCCTCGTCGTCGAGCTCGATCAGCTCGGACTCGATCTTCGCGTTGAGGAAGATCGCCTCGGCGGGGGCGACGAGCGCGCGCTGCTCGTTCTTGAAGTCCTCGTCGACCAGCTCGTCCTCGTCGACGTTGAAGACGTAGAGGAACGGCTTGGTGGTGAGGAGGTGGAGCTCGTGGAGGAGCTGCCCCTTCTCCGTGCCGGCGGTGATGCCGGCGGCGAAGAGGGTGGTGCCCGCTTCGAGGATCTTCTGGGCCTCCTCGACCGCGGCCAGGACCGCGACCTTCTCCTTCTGGAGGCGGGACTCCTTCGTCAGGCGCGGCACCGCCTTCTCGACGGACTGGAGGTCCGCGAGGATCAGCTCGGTGTTGATCGTCTCGATGTCGTCCTTGGGCGAGACCTTGCCGTCGACGTGTACGACGTTCTCGTCCTTGAAGGCACGGATGACCTGGCAGATCGCGTCGGACTCGCGGATGTTCGCCAGGAACTTGTTGCCCAGGCCCTCACCCTCCGAGGCACCGCGGACGATGCCGGCGATGTCGACGAAGTCGACCGTGGCGGGGAGGACCTTCTGGGAGTTGAAGATCTCGGCGAGCTTCGCCAGGCGGGGGTCGGGGACGCCGACGACGCCGACGTTGGGCTCGATGGTGGCGAACGGGTAGTTGGCCGCCAGCACGTCGTTCTTGGTCAGGGCGTTGAACAGGGTCGACTTGCCGACATTCGGCAGGCCGACGATTCCGATCGTGAGCGACACGTTGGCGACTTCCTGGAGTGCGGACTGGCCACGGGAGTGGACCGATCCCCCAGTTTACGGGCGTGTCCTGTCGGACCCACGACCGGAAGGGCGAGCGGCCGCGTGACTTCGAACGCAGGGCCAAGGTCACCCAAAGGGCGTGTCCTGCGCCTGGTTCGTCCCTCCCCGCGACCTACGTTGTCCAGGTGGAGCAACACAGGGCACGTCCCCCTCGTCCCCAGCAGCGGTCGCAGACCCCCCTGCTCCCGTCGGGCGGGTCCACCGGGGCCCCCGCCGCCCACCGGGTGGCGGCGAGACCGGCACGGGCCGTGCCGCCCGTCGTACTGGCCTTGCGGCGGCTGCCCAATCCTCGGCTGACCGGGCTCGGCAGCGGGCTGTTCGCCGCGGCCGTGATGCTGGTGGCCGGCGGCCTGGACCGGCTGCTGTTCGACGGTTCGCCGCTCGTGTACGGGCTGCTGTTCCTGCCCCTCAGTGCCCTCACCGCACTGTGGGTGCGCCCCGCCGACCTGGTCACCGCGCCGATCGTCGTACCGATCGCCTTCGCCGTCGGCCTGGTGCCGATCGCCGGGGGCTCGAGCGGGTTCGGCGGCCGTGTCATGGCCGTGGTCACGGCGCTCGCCGTACACGCGGGCTGGCTGTACGGCGGCACGCTCGTCGCCGGGCTCATCGCGACCGTACGCAAGGTGCGGCTGATGACGCGGCGGCGGACCACCGCGCGAGCAGCCGCCCAAGCCGTCGCGCAGCCCGCCCAGCCCGCCGCACATGTCACCGCCAAGGCCGCCACCGCCAAAGCCACCACCAAGACCGCCGCCGTCAGGTCTGCCGCCGCCAGGGCCGCCACCCGGCGCGCGGCCCGCAAACCTGCGGAGTAGCGGAGCAGGAGCCGCTACGAGCCGGCGCCGGCCGCCATGGCCGCGCCCACGATCCCCGCGTTGTTCTGGAGCTGCGCGGGGACGATCTCGGCGCGGACGCCCTCGATCAGGGGGAGGAACTTCTCGGCCTTGCGGCTGACCCCGCCGCCGATGATGAAGAGCTCCGGCGAGAACAGCATCTCGACGTGCGCCAGGTACTTGCGCACCCGGTGCGCCCACTGCTCCCAGGACAGGTCCTCGTCCTCCTTGGCCTTCGTGGAGGCGCGCTTCTCCGCGTCGTGGCCGTGCAGCTCGAGATGGCCCAGCTCGGTGTTGGGCACCAGGACGCCCTCGCGGAAGAGCGCGCTGCCGATGCCCGTACCGAACGTCAGCAGGAAGACCGTGCCCTTGCGGCCGGCGCCCGCACCGAACGTCATCTCGGCGACGCCGGCCGCGTCGGCGTCGTTGAGGACGGTGACGGGCAGGCCCAGACGGTCACCGATCAGGGCCCGCGCGTCGACGTCGATCCAGCCCTTGTCGACGTTCGCGGCGGTACGGGTGATCCCGCCCGTGACCACGCCGGGGAAGGTCACGCCGACCCTGCCGCTCCAGCCGAAATGGCCGACGACCTCCTGGACGCACTCGGCCACGCGCTCGGGCGTGGCCGGGTGCGGAGTCAGTACCTTGTGCCGCGGTTCCGCCAAATCGCCGCGCTCCAGGTTCACGGGAGCGCCCTTGATGCCGGATCCGCCGATGTCCACTCCGAACACGTTCATGGACTCAACGTTACGGGGTGGAGCTGACCGTCACGTGCCCGAGAGGCGGGCGGCTTCGGCGCGCAGGTCCCGGCGCAGCTCCTTGGGCAGCGAGAAGGTGATCGACTCGTCGGCGGTCTTCACCGTCTCCACGTCGCCGTAGCCGCGCTCGGCCAGCCACTCCAGTACGCCGTCGACCAGGACGTCGGGGACGGAGGCGCCGGAGGTCAGGCCGACCGTGGTGACGCCTTCCAGCCACGCCTCGTCGATCTCGTCGGCGAAGTCCACCAGGTGCGCGGCGGGGGCGCCGGCGTCGAGGGCGACCTCGACCATGCGGATCGAGTTCGAGGAGTTCCTGGAGCCCACGACGATGACGAGCTGGGCGTCCTCGGCCAGCTTCTTCACCGCGATCTGGCGGTTCTGCGTGGCGTAGCAGATGTCGTCGCTGGGAGGGGAGAGGAGGTTCGGGAACTTCTGCTTCAGGGCGTCGACCGTCTCCATGGTCTCGTCGACCGAGAGCGTGGTCTGGGAGAGCCAGACGACCTTCGACTCGTCGCGCACGGAGACGTTCGCGACGTCCTCGGGGCCGTCGACCAGGGTGATGTGGTCGGGCGCCTCGCCGGAGGTGCCGATGACTTCCTCGTGGCCCTCGTGGCCGATCAGGAGGATGTCGTAGTCCTCCTTGGCGAAGCGGACGGCTTCCTTGTGGACCTTGGTGACCAGCGGACAGGTCGCGTCGATCGTCGCGAGCTTGCGCTCGGCGGCCTCCTGGTGGACGGCCGGCGCGACGCCGTGGGCGGAGAACATGACGATCGAGCCCTCGGGGACCTCGGCGGTCACGTCGACGAAGATCGCGCCCTTCTTCTCCAGGGTCTGGACGACGTACTTGTTGTGGACGATCTCGTGGCGGACGTAGATCGGCGCTCCGTACTGCTCCAGGGCCCTCTCCACGGCGATCACGGCACGGTCCACGCCCGCGCAGTAGCCACGGGGAGCGGCGAGAAGGACACGGCGGGCGGCAGGTGCAGTCGTCATGTTTCCCATCGTACGGGCGTGCCCGGAGCCCGGAGATCAGGTCCGTGGTCAAGACTGGGCGCCTGACCGCGGAGTTCTGCGTACGGAGGCGCGATGACCGGGACGAGAGACGGGACGCGGGAAGAGGCGGCCGGGCTCCGGCGCAGTCTGGGGTTCCGGGACCTGGTCGTCTACGGGCTGCTCTTCATCGCTCCCATGGCCCCGGTCGGCGTGTTCGGCACGCTCGACGCGAAGTCGCACGGCGCGGTGGCCCTCGTCTACGTCGTCGCGACGGTCGCGATGGCGTTCACCGCGTTCAGCTACGCCCAGATGGTGCGGGTGGTCCCCCAGGCGGGCTCGGTCTTCGCGTACGCCCGCAAGGCGCTCGGCGAGGGCCCCGGGTTCATCGCCGGGTGGATGGCGATGCTGGACTACGTGCTGATCCCTGCCGTCGCGTACCTCTTCTCCGGGATCGCGATGCACGCGCTCGTGCCGTCCGTCTCGCAGTGGGTGTGGACGGCGCTCGCGGTGGTGGTGACCACGGGGCTGAACATGTGGGGCGTACGGGCGGCCGCGCGCGTGGGCTTCGCGGTGCTCGCCATGGAGATCGTGGTGCTGCTGGTGTTCGTGGTGGCCGCGGTCGTGGTGCTCGTGCAGGACGGGGCGCGGCGCGGCTGGCTGTCGCCGCTGTCCGGCGACGGCTCCCTGGGCGGCTTCTCGCTCGCCGCGGTCCTGGGCGCGGTGTCGGTGGCGGTGCTGTCGTACCTCGGGTTCGACGCGATCGCGTCGTTCGCGGAGGAGGTGACGGGCGGCTCGGCGAAGGTGGCGCGGGCGGTGCTGTTCTGCCTGGCGCTGGCGGGCGTGCTGTTCGTGGCGCAGACGTATCTGGCGGCGCTGCTCCAGCCGGGGACGGCGGCGGGGCTCGCCGCGGAACCGGGGAGGCAGGGGACCGCCTTCTACGACGCGGTGGACGCCTCGGTCGGGACCTGGCTGGGGGATCTGGTGGCGGTGAGCAAGGCGATCGGAGCGGCGTTCGCGGCACTGGCGGGGCAGGCGGCAGCCGGGCGGCTGCTGTTCGCGATGGCGAGGGAGCGGCGGCTGCCGCGCGTACTGGCGGAGGTCGACCCCGCTTCGGGCGTGCCGCGGTTCGCGCTGGGGGTCGCGGCCGTGGTGACGCTGGTGGCGGCGGTGTGGGCGGCCCGGCGCGAGGACGGTCTCGACCATCTGGTGTCGGTGGTCGACGTCGGGGCGCTGACGGCGTTCGTGCTGCTGCACGTGTCGGTGGTGAGCTGGTTCGCCGTACGGCGGATGGCGGGGCCTCCGGTGTGGTGGCGGCACGTGCTGATGCCGGCGCTGGGCGCGGTGGTGGCGGTCGCGGTGATCGTGGAGGCGTCGCGCACGGCGCAGGTGGTGGGCGCGGTGTGGCTGGTCGTGGGGCTGGTCGTGGTGGTCGCGCAGCGGGGGCGCCGGACCGGGCCCGGTGTCGGTGCCGGCGGTTAGCCTTCGTGCATGGCTCTGCATACGTCCGCTGACGCTCCGCTGCCCGTCGGTGAGGTCTCGCGCCTCATCGGCGGGTGGATCGACCGGCTGGGGCCGGTGTGGGTCGAGGGGCAGATCACGCAGCTGTCGCGCAGACCTGGCGCCGGGGTCGTCTTCCTGACCCTGCGTGATCCTTCGCAGGACATCTCGGTGGGCGTGACCTGCTTCCGGCAGGTCTTCGACCCGGTCGCGGACGTGGTCACGGAGGGCGCGCGGGTCGTGGTGCGCGCGAAGCCCGAGTGGTACGCGCCGCGCGGGCAGCTGTCGCTGCGGGCGGCGGAGATCAAGCCGGTGGGGATCGGTGAGCTGCTCGCCCGGCTGGAGCTGCTGAAGAAGTCGCTGGCGGCCGAAGGGCTGTTCGCACCGGACCGCAAGCGGCCCCTGCCGTTCCTGCCGCAGCGTATCGGTCTGGTGACGGGCCGGGCGTCGGCGGCCGAGCGCGACGTCCTGGAGAACGCGCGCCGGCGCTGGCCCGCCGTCCGCTTCGAGGTGCGCAACGTGGCGGTGCAGGGGGTGAGCGCGGTGGCGCAGGTCGTCCAGGCCGTCAAGGAGCTGGACGAGCTGACGGAGGTCGACGTCATCATCGTGGCGCGCGGCGGAGGCAGCGTCGAGGACCTGCTGCCGTTCTCGGACGAGCAGCTCGTACGGACGGTGTCCGGGTGCCGTACGCCCGTGGTGTCGGCGATCGGGCACGAGCCGGACTCGCCGCTGCTCGACCTGGTGGCGGACCTGAGGGCGTCGACGCCCACGGACGCGGCGAAGAAGGTCGTGCCGGACGTCGGCGAGGAGCTGGACCGCGTCCAGCTCCTGCGCGACCGGGCGCTGCGGACCGTGCAGGGCCTGCTGGACCGCGAGGAGCGCGGGCTCGCGCACGCGCTGGCCAGGCCCGCGATGGAACGGCCGCACCGGATGGTGGAGGACCGCGAGGCGGAGGTCGACGCGCTGGTGGCGCGCAGCCGGCGCACGCTGGGGCACCTGCTGGACCGCGCGGACTCGGAGCTGTCGCACACCAGGGCCCGGGTGGTGTCGCTGTCTCCGGCGGCCACGCTGGAGCGCGGTTACGCGGTGCTCCAGCGGGGCGACGGCGCGGTGGTCCGCTCTCCCGGGGAGGTGGCGCCGGGCGACGAGCTGCGGGCCCGGGTCTCGGAGGGGGAGTTCGCCGTGCGGGTCGTGGAGTGAGGCAGTGGAGTGAGTCCGTCACGGAGCCTGCCGCACCGGGGTGAAGCGGGCGGCCGGTGACCGACTCCTTCGGGAGGGCCGGGAAGGGGTGGGGCGCGGTGCAGAGACAGTCTTGTTCGTACGCACACAGAGGACGCATAGGGTGGAACGCATGGCCGAAACGGACGAGTCCGCGGCGACGCTCGGTTACGAGCAGGCCCGGGACGAGCTGATCGACGTCGTACAGCGCCTGGAAGCGGGCGGTACGACGCTGGAGGAGTCGCTCGCGCTCTGGGAGCGCGGCGAGGAGCTGGCGAAGGTCTGCCGACGCTGGCTGGACGGGGCCAGGGCCCGCCTGGACGCCGCGCTCGCGGACGAGAGCTGAGGGACGGGCCGGGGGGAGAAGAGGCCGGGCGGGACCGGCAGGGGGCCGGGCGCGCGCTGTGAAGCCGATCACGACGATCCCACTTTAGTTGAAAGTTAACCTACTTTGACCTACGGTGAAGTCACTGCCCGACCCCTTCGCCCCACCACCCCCGTACGCCCGGAAGGCAAGCCGCATGTCTCTCGTTCTTGACGCCGCCGCCCAGGACCTCCTCTTCCGCGAGGCCCGCACCGCGAACACCTTCGCCGACGAGCCGGTGACCGAGGAGCAGGTCCAGGCGATCTACGACCTGGTCAAGTTCGGTCCGACCGCGTTCAACCAGTCGCCGCTGCGGGTCGTCCTGGTCCGCTCCCCCGAGGCCCGCGAGCGCCTCGTCCCGCTCATGGCCGAGGGCAACCGGCCGAAGACCGCCTCCGCCCCGCTGGTCGCGATCCTGGCCGCCGACAACGAGTTCCACGAGGAACTCCCGGCCCTGTTCCCGCACTTCCCGCAGGCCAAGGACATGTTCTTCTCGGAGCGCCCGGTCCGCGAGGAGGCCGCCGGCCTCAACGCCACCCTCCAGGCCGCGTACTTCCTCGTGGGCGTCCGCGCCGCCGGCCTGGCCGCGGGCCCGATGACCGGCTTCGACTTCGCCGCCGTCCAGAAGGAGTTCCTGGACGGCGACCACACCCCGCTGATGATCGTCAACATCGGCAAGCCCGGCGACGACGCGTGGTTCCCGCGCTCCCCGCGCCTGGCCTACGACGAGGTCGTCACCACCGTCTGACGTCAGTCCGTCCGGACTTCCGGCCTTCCGGCCGTGCGGTCCACCCGGCCAGTCCGGACGACAGGACGCGAGAAAGCCGCCGTAATCCCCGGATCACGGCGGCTTCGTCATGTTCGTCACACCCGGGCGGCCCGGCGGCTCAGGACTTCTTCGCCTCCAGCGCCTCGGCCATCTCCGTCAGACGCTCCTGCGACGCCGTCCCCGTGACCACCGTCGTCACGCCCTTCTCCTCGCGCACCAGCGCGTCGTACTTCGGGCCTTCCCAGCGCTGCCAGCCCTCCCCGCCGACCCGCAGGGTCTTCCCGGTCCTCGTCGCCTGCCGGCTGACCTCGCGGACGAACTTCTCCGCGGGCCCGGACGACTGCTCGACCGCGACGTACTCCCGGTCGGGGTCGAGGTAGCCCAGGTGCCAGGCGTCGCCGGCCTGCCGGTCGTACGAGACGGACGTCGGCTTCCAGGTCTCCGGGAGCCCCACCGGGGCCGCCACCGGGTACGGCGCGGCCCGCCGCGCCGTGACGAGCTCGACCCGGTAGTCGACCGGCTTCAACGGGTCCGCCGAGTCGTCGTGCGGGATGAACATGTACATGCTCGCGGCGGCGATGCCGATCACCGACATCGACAGCACCATGCCCCGGACCGTCTGCTTGCCTTTCATACCTGCCACTCCCCCATCGTCCCCCATGCCCGGACGCCGCCCGCGCGTGGGGCGGCTCATCCCGATATGCCGCTCATACGTGCCCCCCTCTGCTCATTTTGTCGACGTACCGATAGAGTCGGCGGCACCCTCTTTATCCGGCCGTCGCCGTACAGAAAGGTGCGCTCCGATGACCGAGCACCATCTCCCGTCTCAGCTGGAGGTCTCGCCCGAGGCCCCCGACCGCAACCTGGCCCTGGAGCTCGTCCGGGTCACCGAGGCCGCCGCCATGGCCGCCGGGCGGTGGGTCGGCCGCGGTGACAAGATCGGCGCGGACGGCGCAGCGGTGAAGGCCATGCGGACCCTCGTCTCGACCGTCTCGATGAACGGCATCGTCGTCATCGGCGAGGGCGAGAAGGACGAAGCCCCGATGCTGTTCAACGGGGAACGCGTCGGCGACGGCACCGGCGCCGAGGTCGACATCGCCGTCGACCCGATCGACGGCACCACGCTCAACGCCAAGGGCATGCCGAACGCCATCGCCGTGCTCGCGGCAGCCGACCGCGGCACCATGTTCGACCCGTCCGCGGTCTTCTACATGGAGAAGCTGGTCACCGGCCCCGAGGCCGCCGACTTCGTCGACATCAACGCCCCCGTCTCGGTCAACATCCGCCGGGTCGCGAAGGCCAAGCACTCGACGCCCGAGGACGTCACCGTGATGATCCTCGACCGCCCCCGCCACGAGGGCATCGTCAAGGAGATCCGCGAGACGGGCGCGCGGATCAAGTTCATCTCGGACGGCGACGTCGCGGGCTCGGTGATGGCGGTGCGCGAAGGCACCGGCGTCGACCTGCTCATGGGCATCGGCGGTACGCCCGAGGGCATCATCTCGGCCTGCGCGATCAAGTGCCTCGGCGGCACCATCCAGGGCAAGCTGTGGCCCAAGGACGAGGCCGAGCGCCAGAAGGCCATCGACGCGGGGCACGACCTCGACCGCGTACTGCACACGGACGACCTGGTCAGCGGCGAGAACGTGTTCTTCGTCGCCACCGGCATCACCGACGGCGAGCTGCTGCGCGGCGTCCGCTACCGCGCCGAGACCGCCACCACCCAGTCCCTGGTGATGCGCTCCAAGTCGGGCACGATCCGCCAGATCGACTCGACGCACCGCCTCTCGAAGCTGCGCGCCTACAGCGCCATCGACTTCGACCGCGCGAAGTAGGGCCCCGGCCACGGGACGGCGCCCCTCGTCCGCCCGAGGGGCGCCGTCCTCTGCTCGCCGTACCGGCTGTGCCCGTACGGCTATACCCGTACGGCGAGCAGATACAGACGCGTGATCTGCACGTGGTTGAGGTTGTCGTCCGAGACGAGGTAGAGCGGCCGCCACCCCTTGTGTTCTCCCTCGGTCCACGGCTCGCCGAGCGCCATCCCCTCCACGTTCTGGAGCAGCGGGTTCGCCTGCGGTTGCTCCGTCGTGGCCACCTGCCCGGGGTCTCCGCCCGGGCAGTCTCCGAGGTCGAAGAGCTTGTCGCTGCGCACGAACTCGTCGGCCGGCCTGCGGTACAGCGCCTGCTCCCCCATCACGTCCTGCGCGTCCTCGAGCGACAGCCGCTGGACGCGGACCGCGTTGCCGACCCCGGCGGCGTACTGGCGCTCCAGGGCCAGCAGTTCGTTCTCGCCGGCCGCCACCAGTTCGGTCAGATAGAGCCCGTCCGCGGCCCGGTAGGCGTACTGCCGGTCCGGTACGTACGAGCCGCCCGGCGTGCCCTTGTAGCGCTGGATGCGCAGCAGGTTGCGGCCGCGTTCGTCGCCGTCCTGGGACAGCGACGCTTCCATTCCGGCGTACAGGTGGCGGCCGTCGGTGCTGAGGGCGAGCGCCTCGATGGTGCGGCCGGTCTGGGCGCCGCCGGCCGGCCAGGGCTTGAACTCCTTCGGCACGGGCAGGTCCGCGCCGACCTGACGGCCGGTCGTCAGGTCGAATCTGCGGATGGCGGGACCCGTCTCCGCGGCGACCAGGATCGTCCGGCCTCCCTTCTCCACGACCAGCGCCTCCGCGTCGATCCAGGCGGGCAGCCTGCCGCCCGGCGCGGGGCGCAGAGTGGTGGCGGTCTCCGCCGAGGGCTCCAGGGTCTCGGAACCACCGAGCCGCAACGGGAAGACCCGGTTGAAGTCGTTGTCGGCGAGCGCGAGTGCCTCGCCCTTCCCGCCGGGGAGGAGCGCGAGGCCCGACAGGCCCGACAGCTTCTCGCCGTCGGCCTCCTTCTTGTCGAGCGCGTCGGAGTGGTCGAGCAGGACGGCCCCCTCGGCGCACTCCCCCACCGCCAGGACCGGTTCGCGGACGCTCTCCTGCCACCAGTGGACGGCCGGCACCGTGGCGAACCCGATCCCCAGCCCCAGCACGCCGGCCGCGGTGGCCCACGGCCAGCGCCGCCTGCGCGTCGCGGGGACGACGGGGTCGAGTGCCAGCAACGGCGGGAGTACGGCGAGGTTGCGGACGAACTCCAGGTCGCCGACGCCGTTCTGGCTCTCGTCCTGGGGCTCCTGGGGTGTGGGCAGATCCTCCCTCCCGACGACCCGGTCCCTGACCTCCTGGAAGACGGCGTGCAGCCCGAGCATCTCCGGCCCGTCCGGAACGCCTTCGCGCAGTACGTCGACGAGCTCCCCGGTGAAGACGCTGCACTCGTCCGGGTCCGGCGCGTGGGACGGGCGGTCGTGCGTGGCGGAGGTCATCACGTACGAGCCCTTGATGTTCCGCAGGGTCTTCACCGCCGCCCGCACCCCGAGGTCCGCGGCCACGGTCCCGGCCCCGGCCGGCGACATCTGGAGCACCTTGCCGCTGAAGCAGCAGTCGAGGATCAGCACCCGGCGCATCGCGGCGCCGTTGTCCTTCATCGCACGGCGCACATAGCCCGCGTCCACGCAGGTCTCCGGCTTGTCCTCGCTGGAGCCGGGGACGGTGAGGCAGAGCCTGCTGTCGTCCCGGTCGAGCAGGCCGTGACCCGCGTAGTAGACCAGCAGGGTGTCCAGTGCCAGCTCGGCCGCGGCCCTGATCGGATCGCAGATCTCGGCGGAGGTCTTGGGGTTCGAGACGGTCACGATCCGGTCGTCGGGAATGCCCCAGACGGATCGGTCGGTCAGTGCCCCGCGCAGTTCGGTGAGGTTGTGCCGGACACTGCGCAGCGGTGCGAGACCCTTGCCGCCGGGGTACTTGTCGACCCCGATCAGTACGCACGCGGAGCGGTCCGGGTCGATCCGCTGCGTCCCGCCCTCCGGCGGCAGCGGGGCCCCCGCGGGGCGGACGGCGGGCGTCACGGGGCGCATGCGCCGGGGCCCGGGCCGGGACCCGGCGGAGTACCGTCCGGGGAGCCGGAGCCCGCCGCCGGGGGCTCCGGGCCCGCCGCCGCCGGGGGCTCCTGTCCGTGCGCGCGAAGGATCTCCGCGATCTGCTCGGGGTCCGCGCCGAAGACATGGACCGTGATCGGGCTGCGGGGCCTGCGCGCCCTCCGCCACGCGTCGAACGAGATCGGCAGCTGGGCCACCGCGGCGGCCATGGACACCAGCGCGGCCACGGCCTCCGCGTCGACCCCCATCCGGCCCTGCGCCGCGGTGTCCTCGTCCTCCGCGACCTTGTCGATGCGCGCGTGGCCACGCAGCGACAGGTCGTCGGAGAGCCACTTGTAGAGGGACCGCAGATCCGCGTCACGATCCGGGCCTGCGGCCACCCCGAACCTGACCTCCGTGCCGTGCCTGCGGTCCATGCGACTCCCCGTACACCTCGGCCCGCCTCAGGTGGCGCGCGTCACACGCACCCCGTCCGATGCTCGCACAACTGGCATGGGAAAAGACGCCAGTTGAAACGCACGGAAGGGGGAAGAGGAGTCGAAGGGGGCGAGGAGGAGGAGCGGGGGCGGCGCGGGCCGGGGTCAGCCCGCGGCGGCGATCCGGTCTGCGGGCGAGGCGGCCTTCAGCTCCATCTCGCGCCGCCTGCGCCTGGCCAGCACCACCCGGCGCTCGGCGGCGGTCAGGCCGCCCCAGACGCCGTACGGCTCGGGCTGGAGCAGTGCGTGCTCCTGGCACTCGACCATCACCGGGCACCGCGCGCAGACCCGCTTCGCGGCTTCCTCCCGGGCCAGTCTCGCGGCCGTCGGCTCCTTTGAAGGGGCAAAGAACAGCCCGGCCTCGTCCCGGCGGCACACCGCCTCCGTGTGCCATGGGCCGGCCTGATCCCGGGCCGGCGCGCGCTGCGACGGAACGGCGGCGACCTGCAGGGACTGATGCGGCGGATGCAGCACGGTCTACTCCTGACGACGACTTCGGGAGCGAGCAGCGATGCAGCACTCCCTACCCGCTGTGCGCGCGCCTATGCACAGGGTTTCGAACCGCGTCAGTGCCCGAGGTGTTTGCGCATGCGACCGTGCAGGTCCGCGATGCGCTTTCCGCGCTTGGGCTTCGCCTCGATGTGGCCGAAGACCGAGTAGCCGTTGACCACCACGACCGGCGCCTCGGGGTTGCGGGCTTCGAGGGTGTCGACCTCGAAGTTGCCGAAGACCCCGGTGCCGCTGCCGCGCAGCGTGATGTTCTCGGGGACGCAGACTTCGACGTTGCCGAAGATCGAGGTCACGTTGATCACGGTCAGCCGCTGCCCGAAGAGCGCCTCGGTGAGGTCGATCTCCACGCTGCCGAAGAGCGCGAAGACGTTGGTCCTGCGGCCGATCCGCCACCGGCCCCTGCGCGTGGAGCTGCTGAAGACCGCGACCAGGTGCTCCGCCGAGACCGGCGCCGAGGGATCGTCCGGGGCGTACGCCGCCGTGGCCGTCTCGCGACGGGTGTCGCCGGGAACGGGCAGGTCCTGGACGAGCGGCTCCAGTTCGGCGACGGTCTTGGCGCGGTAGACCGCGTCGATGCGGTCGGAGTGCTCCTCGGCGGTCAGCCTGCCCTCGGCCATGGCGTCGCGCAGGATGTCCGCGATCCCGTCGCGGTCCGCGTCGGACGCGCGGAGCGCGGGCTCGCGGGGGGTGGGCGCTGGATGGTTCTTGTCGAGGTCCACCGCCCCAGCGTACCCAAACGCGATAGATCGCGACTAGTGCGGAAGCCCGGCAACTGAGCCCTACCTCACAGGCCCGGCGCCGCGCCGGAGTCTTACGCTGGTGGACGCGCTGCGCCAATGGAGGCCAGTCGCCGTCTGCCGAGTGAGGAATGGCCGTAATGCCAGAGTTTGCGTACTCCGATCTGCTCCCCCTGGGAGAGGACACCACGCCGTATCGCCTGGTGACCGCCGAGGGTGTCTCCACCTTCGAGGCCGACGGCCGTACGTTCCTCAAGGTCGCACCCGAGGCGCTGCGCACCCTCGCCGCCGAGGCGATGCACGACATCTCGCACTACCTGCGGCCCGCGCACCTCGCCCAGCTGCGCCGGATCATCGACGACCCCGACGCCTCCTCGAACGACAAGTTCGTGGCGCTGGACCTGCTGAAGAACGCGAACATCGCGGCGGCGGGCGTCCTGCCGATGTGCCAGGACACCGGCACGGCGATCGTCATGGGCAAGCGCGGCCAGAACGTCCTGACGGAGGGCGGCGACGAGGAAGCCCTCTCGCACGGCGTCTACGACGCGTACACCAAGCTCAACCTGCGCTACTCGCAGATGGCCCCGCTGAACATGTGGGAGGAGAAGAACACCGGCTCGAACCTGCCCGCGCAGATCGAGCTGTACGCGACCGACGGAGGCGCGTACAAGTTCCTCTTCATGGCGAAGGGCGGCGGCTCCGCCAACAAGTCCTTCCTCTACCAGGAGACGAAGGCAGTCCTCAACGAGACCTCCATGATGAAGTTCCTGGAGGAGAAGATCCGCTCGCTGGGCACGGCCGCCTGCCCGCCGTACCACCTGGCGATCGTGGTGGGCGGTACGTCGGCCGAGTTCGCGCTCAAGACCGCGAAGTACGCCTCCGCGCACTACCTCGACGAGCTGCCCTCCGAGGGCTCGCCGACCGGCCACGGCTTCCGCGACAAGGAGCTGGAGGAGAAGGTCTTCGAGCTGACGCAGAAGATCGGCATCGGCGCGCAGTTCGGCGGCAAGTACTTCTGCCACGACGTGCGCGTGGTGCGGCTGCCGCGCCACGGCGCCTCGCTGCCCGTCGCGATCGCCGTGTCCTGCTCGGCGGACCGCCAGGCGGTCGCGAAGATCACGGCCGAGGGCGTCTTCCTGGAGCAGCTGGAGAAGGATCCGGCGCGGTTCCTGCCGGACACGACGGACGAGCAGCTCGACGAGGCGGGGGACGTCGTCAGGATCGACCTCAACCGGCCGATGGACGAGGTCCTCGCCGAGCTCACCAAGTACCCCGTCAAGACACGGCTCTCGCTGACCGGCCCGCTCGTCGTCGCCCGCGACATCGCGCACGCCAAGATCAAGGAGCGGCTGGACGCGGGCGAGGAGATGCCGCAGTACCTGAAGGACCACCCGGTGTACTACGCCGGTCCCGCGAAGACCCCCGAGGGGTACGCGTCCGGTTCCTTCGGGCCGACGACGGCCGGCCGGATGGACTCCTACGTCGAGCAGTTCCAGGCGGCGGGCGGCTCCAAGGTGATGCTGGCCAAGGGCAACCGCAGCAAGCAGGTCACGGACGCCTGCGGCGCGCACGGCGGCTTCTACCTCGGGTCGATCGGCGGGCCGGCCGCCCGGCTCGCGCAGGACTGCATCAAGAAGGTCGAGGTCGTCGAGTACGAGGAGCTCGGCATGGAGGCGGTCTGGCGGATCGAGGTGGAGGACTTCCCGGCGTTCATCGTGGTGGACGACAAGGGCAACGACTTCTTCACCGAGCCCGCCCCGGCCCCGACGTTCACCTCGATCCCGGTACGGGGTCCCGGCCTGGCGTAACAGCGCCCCTGCCCCGGTCCCGCCCCGGCGACTGCCCCCGGCCCCGCATCGCGGTCGGGGGCAGTCGCCGTTCTCACCCTCACCTCCCTCTGCTTCCGTGGAGTCCTCCGCGGAAGCGGAGTCCGGCAGAGGGGTCCCTCCGTGAGCACGCTCGCCGACCCGGCCGACATCGGACAGACGGAAGCCGCCGAGGAGTTCGCGTCCGCCCCGCCGGTCCGGCAGGTGGCCGACCGGTTCGCGGGCGTACTGGCCCACGGGCTCGGCCCCGAGCGGGAGCGCACCCGGGCCCGGCCGGAGGTCCTGCTGACCGCCGGCCGTCCCGACGACGGGACCGGCGCCGAGCCGCGGCGCGCAAGGGAACGCTTCGTCGAGCAGGCCCGCCCGTTGGCCGCCGGGCTCGGCAGCCCGGACCCCGTGGCGGGCGGGCGGATCGCCGTGGCATCCGCCGAAGGGCTCACGCACGACGGGGTGGTCCGGCCGGGGAGCGACACCACCGGCCGGGCCGTACTCCGCCAGGCGCTGGGGACCGCCCTTGCCGCCCTGGCCACGCCGCCGTGCGGGCCCCGGTGAGGGGGCCCGCACCATCGCGCCGCGCCGCCCCGGTTACGCGAACCGCTGGTTCGCCGCGCCCGTGCAGGGCTGGAGCCGCAGCGGGTCCTTCGCCGCCGCGAGCGTCACGCACAGGCCCGTCGACGCCGCCGGGCGGATCGTGGAGCCGTCACGCACGAACTGCTGGTTCGCCGCGCCCGAGCAGTCCCAGAGGACCAGGCCCGTGCCCGCCTCGTACTCCGCCCCGGGCACGTCGAGGCACCGGTCGTGGCTCAGTTCCGTGCGGAGCGACTTCCGGTCGGTGTCGTACCACCAGCCCTGGTTCCGGCCTCCGTGGCAGTCCCAGCCGCCGACCGCCGTCCCCTTGCGCGTCGTCGATCCGGGGACGTCGGCGCAGGTGCCCGTCCCCGTGTTCTTCAGCGGCTTGTACGCGTCGTCCCACGCCCCCGCGAAGAGCACCGGCTTTCCCGTACTCGCCGGGTCCGCGCAACTCGCCTCGCGCAGAGTGGAGTTGTAGAGCTGGGTGACACAGGACGCGAAGGCCGCGTGGCCGCGGATGTTCGGGTGGAAGGACTGGCGGACCGAGTTCTCGTCCGGGAGGCCCGGCTTGGACAGGTCGATGTAGAGGCCGCGCGCCCAGGGGTCCTCCATGCACACCTCGTGGCCGTGGAAGAGGCGGGAGTTGTCGAGGTAGACGGAGCCGGTACTGGCCGCCGCCCTGCGCATGCCGCGCTCGAAGGCCGGCACCGCGCTGCCGCGGCCCCAGGCCGCGTCCGAGTCGTACCCCGCGCAGCCTCCGGGGATCTTGCCGGGGAAGTCCGGGTTGTCCTTGATGTCGGGACCGATGGGGCTGGGGTAGCCCATCACGACCATCTTGTAGTCGCCGTCGGCGTATCCGGCGTCGCGCATGACGCTGCGCAGGTCCCGGACCGTCTGCTCCACCTTGGGGACGAGACCGTCGACGCGTGCCTGCCAGCCCGGGGCGTACTTGGGTTCGCAGGGGCCCTGGACGGTCAGCCAGCGCGTGACGCAGTCCGTCATCACCGGGCCGAACTGGAGGTCGTCGTTGGCTCCGGCGACCAGCAGGACCATCTTGATGCGGGTGTTGCGGGCCTTGACGGCCAGATTGTCGCTCTGGACCAGTTCGTCGGCGTACTGCCTGGTTCCGCCGATCCTGATGTTGCCGGTGTACGCGCCCGAGCAGGAGACGTTGTACGTGACGTCGGCCGGGATGCCGGTGCGGTGGATCGCGGCGTCCGGCGAGCGGTGGCACCAGTTGCCGGGGCGGTTGGTGGCGGGGTCGTACGTGCCGACGCCCTCGCCGGATATCTCGCTGTCGCCCAGCGAGATCAGCCCGGTCCTGCGCTGGTCCATGGGCCGCTCGGCCGGGTCGCCGTAGAGCCGGGTGGCCTCGGCGGCGCGGACCGCCTCCAGTTCGGCCGGAAGGGGGGTGGACGCCGATGACATCCTGTCGGCGGCGGTGGCGGGGGCCGTCGCCGCCAGGCCGCCGACGGCCGCCGCGAGCGCGGCGGTCGCGGCGACCGTGGAGCGAAGGACCGTAGAGCGGAGTGCCGTAGGGCGAAGTCTGAGCCGTGTGCGCTGCATTGCGCCTCCCCGGTTTGTTGTTAACCCCGGTATTTACTGGCGGGTAGGCGACTTGGGAATACGCAGAACAAGACAAGTGCTCAACTTTTTCGAACTTTCCACAGGAGGTACGTGATCATGACGACCGACGAGCACCGCGACGGCCACCGGGACGACTACCGCGTCGAGCACGACTCGATGGGTGAGGTACGGGTCCCGGCGCACGCCAAGTGGCGGGCCCAGACCCAGCGGGCCGTGGAGAACTTCCCCGTCTCCGGGCAGCGCCTGGAGCGCGCCCACATCGAGGCCCTGGCCCGCATCAAGGCGGCCGCCGCCCAGGTCAACGCCGAACTCGGCGTACTCGACAAGGACATCGCGCGGGCGATCCAGGAGGCGGCCGGGGAGGTCGCCCAGGGGCGGTGGGACGAGCACTTCCCGGTGGACGTCTTCCAGACCGGCTCCGGCACGTCCTCCAACATGAACATGAACGAGGTCGTCGCCACGCTCGCCACCGAGCGCCTCGGCAGCCCCGTCCACCCCAACGACCACGTCAATGCCTCCCAGTCGTCCAACGACGTGTTCCCGTCGTCCATCCACATCGCGGCCACCGCCGCCGTGACGGGCGATCTGATCCCGGCCCTCGACCACCTCGCGGCCGCCCTGGAGCGCAAGGCGGCTCAGTTCGCGGACGTCGTCAAGTCGGGTCGTACGCACCTGATGGACGCCACGCCCGTCACCCTCGGCCAGGAGTTCGGCGGCTACGCGGCGGCCGTGCGCTACGGCGTGGAGCGGCTGCGGGCCTCCCTCCCCCGCCTGGCCGAACTGCCCCTCGGCGGCACGGCGGTCGGCACCGGCATCAACACCCCGCCCGGCTTCTCCGCCGCCGTCATCGCCGAGATCACCCGCGCCACCGGGCTGCCGCTCACCGAGGCCCGCGACCACTTCGAGGCGCAGGGCGCGCGGGACGGACTCGTCGAGACGTCCGGCCAGCTCCGTACGGTCGCGGTCTCCCTCACCAAGATCTGCAACGACCTGCGCTGGATGGCCTCGGGGCCGCGCACCGGATTGGCCGAGATCAGCCTTCCGGACCTCCAGCCGGGCTCCTCGATCATGCCCGGCAAGGTGAATCCGGTCGTTCCCGAGGCCGTTCTGATGGTCGCGGCTCAGGTCACGGGCAACGACGCGACGGTCGCGGCGGCCGGCGCCGCGGGCAACTTCGAGCTCAACGTCATGCTCCCGGTGATGGGGAAGAACCTCCTGGAGTCGGTGCGGCTGCTCGCCAACGCGTCCCGGCTGCTGGCCGACCGTACGGTCGACGGCATCACGGCCGACGTCGAACGCGCCCGCACGTACGCGGAGTCGTCGCCGTCCGTCGTCACCCCGCTCAACCGGTACATCGGCTACGAGGAGGCCGCGAAGGTCGTCAAGAAGTCCCTCGCCGAGCAGAAGACCATCCGCGAAGTCGTCCTGGAGTCCGGGTACGTCGAGCGGGGCGACCTCACCGCGGCCCAGCTCGACGAGGCACTGGACGTGCTGCGCATGACGCACCCGTGACGTACCCCTGACGTACCTCTGCACACACCTCCGGCGCAGCCGTGACCTCGGTCGCAGCGCCCCGCCACCCGTACTCCTAAGATCTGCTCATGACAGATACGGCGGGTGAGACGGGCGGGGCGCGCTGGGTGCCGGGGGACCACATCCTCTGGCGCTACCGCGGCAACGCCTCCGACCGGATCCACATCTGCCGCCCCGTCACGGTCGTCCGCGACACCGACGAGATCCTCGCGGCGTGGATGGCACCGGGCACCCCGTGCGTGCGGCCGGTGCTGGCGGACGGTACGCCCGTGCACGAGGAGCCGCTCGCCACCCGCTACACGGCGCCGCGCACCACGACCACCTCGCGGTGGTGGGGCACCGGCGTGCTGAAGCTGGCGCGGCCCGGCGAGCCCTGGTCGGTGTGGCTGTTCTGGGACCAGGGCTGGCGGTTCAAGAACTGGTACGTGAACCTGGAGGAGCCGCGCACCCGCTGGTCGGGCGGGGTCGACTCCGAGGACCACTTCCTCGACATCGCCGTGCACCCGGACCGCGCCTGGCAGTGGCTCGACGAGGACGAGTTCGCACAGGCCCGCCGGGTCGGGCTGCTGAGCGCCGCCCAGGCACGGCGGGTACGGGCCGCGGGGCGGGCCGCGGTCGACGTGATCAGCGCGTGGGGCGCCCCGTTCCGCGACGGCTGGGAGCACTGGCGGCCCGATCCGAAATGGGCCGTGCCCCGATTGCCCGATGACTGGGACCGCACTCCTGTTCACATGGCACCGTGAGACCCTTGATACGCCCCCATGGGTCAAACGTAGGATCGTCTTCCGCAACATCGAGCGCACTGGACGCACTGGGCCCGCCGACAACTGGCGGTCCCCCAAAAGGAACTGACCGTATGTCACCACAGGGGGGTGGATCCGTGCCCGCGAGCAAGTCCGCGGAGTTCCGGGACCGCCACCCTGTCGAGGCCGCCCGCAGAGCGGGTATATCGCCCCACAGAGCGATTGCCTCGCACAAGCTCCCCGGACGGACGGAACCCCACGCGTGACGGAGCACCAGTCCACCTCGCACGAAGGCCGGCAGCCCCTGGTCGCCAGGCCGCACGAGCGCACCCGGCCACGGCAGGAGGAGGCGTCCGCGGTGGTGCCGAGTCCCGCGGCGGCTCCCACGCCGGCCGCCGACGGAGTCCCGGAGCCCGTCGGGGTGACCAGAGGAGAGGGAGACCGGCTGCGGTTCGTGGGGGCGGCGACGCGGCGGATCGCGCGCGGCATCGACCTCGACGAGATCGTGCTCGGCCTGTGCCGGGCGTCCGTGCCGACCTTCACCGACGCGATCCTCGTGTACCTGCGCGACCCGCTCCCCGTCGGCGACGAGCGTCCCGCCGTGCCGTTCATGCTGCGCCTGCGCCGTACCGACCGGCTGCGTTCGGCCGACGACGGGACCGAGGAGCTCGACCTCCAGGCCGAGCCGATGCCCGCGCCGCAGCTGTGCGAGGTACGCAACGGCGGGGCCCTCGCCGAGGTACTCAGGGGCGTACGCCCGGTGTTCGGCGACTCCGCGTCCGCCCGGGCGGCCCTGTCCGAGCTGCTCGGGGACTCCATGGGTCTGCCGGGCGGACGCCGTGCGATCCTGGCGCCGCTGCGCGGCCGGCGCCGGGTGATCGGCGCCGCCGTGTTCCTGCGCCGCCCGGAGCGGCACGCCTTCGAGGCGAACGACCTGCTGGTCGCCGCCCAGCTGGCGACGCACACGGCGCTCGGCATCGACAAGGCGGTGCTGTACGGGCGTGAGGCGTACATCGCCGACGAGCTCCAGCGCACCATGCTGCCCGACTCGCTCCCCCAGCCGACCGGCGTCAAGCTGGCCTCGCGCTACCTGCCGGCCGCCGAGACGGCCCGCGTCGGCGGTGACTGGTACGACGCGATCCCGCTGCCGGGCAGCCGCGTCGCGCTGGTCGTCGGCGACGTCATGGGGCACTCCATGACGTCCGCCGCGATCATGGGCCAGCTGCGGACGACGGCGCAGACCCTCGCCGGTCTCGACCTGCCGCCGCAGGAGGTCCTGCACCACCTCGACGAGCAGGCGCAGCGGCTGGGCTCGGACCGCATGGCGACCTGCCTGTACTGCGTGTACGACCCGGTCTCGCACCGGATCACCATCGCCAACGCGGGGCACCCGCCACCCGTACTGCTGCACCTGGGCGGCCGGGCCGAGGTCCTTCGGGTGCCGCCGGGCGCTCCCATCGGCGTCGGCGGGGTCGACTTCGAGGCCGTCGAGCTGGACGCCCCGGCGGGCGCCACGCTGCTGCTGTACACCGACGGGCTGGTCGAGTCGCGGCTGCGGGACGTGTGGACGGGCATCGAGCAGCTGCGGGAGCGGCTCGCCGCCACCGCCCAGCTGACGGGGCCCGACCACTCCCCGCCGCTGGAAGCCCTGTGCGACGACGTACTCGACATGCTCGGGCCCGGTGACCGCGACGACGACATCGCGCTGCTCGCCGCCCGTTTCGACGGGATCGCGCCGAGCGATGTCGCGTACTGGTTCCTGGAGCCGGAGGAGCAGGCGCCCGGCCGGGCCCGCAGGCTGGCGCGGCGCGCACTGGTGCGCTGGGGTCTGGAGGAGCTGAGCGACTCGGTGGAGCTGCTGGTCAGCGAGGTGGTGACGAACGCGGTGCGGTACGCCGAGCGGCCCGTGACGCTGCGGTTGCTGCGTACGGACGTACTGCGCTGCGAGGTCGGCGACGACTCGCCGCAGCTGCCGAGGCAGCGGCGGGCGCGGGAGACGGACGAGGGCGGGCGCGGGCTCTTCCTGGTGAACCGGCTGGCGCGACGGTGGGGCGCGACACGGCTGTCGTCCGGCAAGGTCGTCTGGTTCGAGCTGGCCACCCGCTCGTAGCCGCTCCGCGGCTCGGTGCGTACGGCTGCGGCGGACACCCCGGGGTGTCCGCCGCGGCCGTGTGGCGCGCTGTCCGTCAGGGCGCCCGTCAGCGTGGTGTCCGTCAGGGGCGCGGCGGCCGGGTGTCGTCGCGGCCGCCGATGTCCGTGCCGCCCTCGGTGATGCCGCCGTCGGTGTCGCCGCCACCGGTGTCCCCACCCGTGTCGCCCCCACCTGTGTCGCCGCCACCGGTGCCCCCACCCGTGTCGCCCCCACCCGTGTCGCCGCCACCGGTGTCGCCGCCGTCCGTGGCACCGCCGTCGTCCGCACCGCCGTCGGTGCCCTCGGTGTCACCGCCGCCGGTGGTGGACGGGCTGGCCGTCACGGTCGGGTCCGGGGACTTGCTCGTCGGCGTACGGCTCGGGGGCGTGCTGGACGGCGTATCGGCCGGAGGCGTGGTCGGGGTCGCCGGGGGCGTGGTCGGCGTACGGGTCGGTTCGGGGATGTCGGTCGGCGGGGGCGAGTAGGCGTCGTCCGGGTCGATCTCCAGGTCGAAGTCGGCGTCGGAGCCGCCGTCCAGGGCGCCGCGGGTGTAGTCCGCCCAGATCTTGGCGGGGAAACCGCCACCGCTGGCGCGGCCGGCGTTGGCCGTACCGGTCAGGGAGACCTGCCCGCCGCCCTGCTTCGTGGACTCGCCGAAGATGGCCACCGCCGTGGAGAGTTCGGGGGTGTAGCCGACGAACCAGGCGGAGCGGTTCTTCTCCGACGTGCCGGTCTTGCCCGCCGCGTTGTAGACCGGGCTGTAGACCTGGCGCCCCGTACCGTTCTTCACGACTCCGGTCAGCACCTTGGTCACGCTGTCCGCCGCCGACCGGCCGATGACCTGCTCGGCGGCCGGCTCGGGGAGAACCACCCGGCCGCCCTCGCGGTCCTTGTGCTCCGCGGACTTCACGATGGTCGGCGTGACCTTCTTGCCGTGGTTGTCGAGCGTCGCGTAGACGCCCGCCATGTCCATCGTGCTGGCGCCCATCACACCGAGGGACATGGCGGGGCGCTCGTCGAAGCCGCCCTTGTCCTCCATGCCCAGGCCGAGGGCGGTCTCCTTGACGCGCGCGGGGCCGACGTCCACGGCCATCTGCGCGAAGACGGAGTTGACCGAATTGGCCATGGCCTGCTCGACGGGGATGGGGCCGAAGCTCCTGCCCAGGTCGTTCTGCGGGGCGAAGGGGGTGGGGCTGCCCTCGACGGGGCGCTTGCTGGTGCCGTCGTAGATCGTGTGGGGCGTGATCGGCTCGCCGTCCTGCGTCTTGGAGTCGTTCTCCAGGGCGGCGGCGAGGACGACGGGCTTGAAGGTCGAGGCCGGCTGGTAGTCGGAGCGCGTGGCGTTGGAGAGGTAGTGCTTGGTGGCGCCCACGCCCCCGTACAGCGCGACGACCTTGCCGGTCTTCGGGTCCACCGAGGTCGCGCCGGCCTGGAGGGTCGCGTCGACCTTGTTCTTCTTGCGGTCGAGCTGGGACTCCAGTTGCCGTTCGACCGCCCGCTCCAGCGCGTTCTGGCGCTTCTCGTCGATGTTGAGCGTGATCGTCCAGCCGCCCGCGTCGAACTCGGCGTCGCTGACGCCCTGCTTCTTCAGCTCGGCCTTCGCGGCGTCGACCATGTAACCGGTCTGGCCCTCCATACCGGCGGCGCCCTTGGGGTTCTGCGGTATCTCGAACTTCATGGCGTCGCGCTCGGTCCGGTCGAGCGCCTTCATCTCGATCATGTTGTCGAGTACGTAGTTCCAGCGCTCCTCGACCAGCTTCCTGCTGGTGGGGCTCGCCACCGCCCAGTCGTACTGGCTGGGGGCCTGGAGGAGCGCCGCGAGGTACGCGCCCTGTTCGACGCTCAGCTTCTCGGCGTCGACGCCGTAGTACGCCCGGGCCGCGGCCTGGATGCCGTACGCGCCGCGTCCGAAGTAGCTGGTGTTGAGATACCCGGCCAGGATGTATTCCTTGCTCTGCTTCCGGTCCACCTTGATGGAGATCACAAGCTCCCTGAGCTTGCGGGTGACCGTCTGGTCCTGGGTGAGGTAGTAGTTCTTGACGTACTGCTGGGTGATGGTCGAGCCACCCTGCTTGCCCTTGCCCGTGACGGTGTTGAGCAGGCCGCGCGCGGTGCCCCTGAAGTCGACGCCGGAGTCCTTGTAGAAGTTCTGGTTCTCGGCGGCGACGAAGGCGGTCTGTACGTCCTTGGGGATCTTGGCGAGCGGAAGGATCTCACGGTTGACCTCGCCGGACCGGGCCATGATCTCGCCGTCGCTGTACTTGTAGACGTTGCTCTGCAGCTTGGCCTCGGCGTTGGCCGCCGGCACCGGGACCCAGATGTACAGGGCCACGAAGACGCCCATCAGGAGCAGGCAGAGCCCGAAGAAGGTGCCCAGCATCTTCTTCCAGGTGAAGAAGCGGCGTATGCCTCCCGCCTTCTTCGCCCGGCGCGCACCGCGCTTCCGGTCCTGTCGCGCTTCCGCTCGGCCCATTGGTCCGTAACTCCGCTCGTCGAGTCCCCCGGATGTCAGCTCAGAAAGCTAACACCGCACCTGCGGACAAAGGGCTGCCGATCCGCTCTTTTCCGTACGTGACAATCAGCACCTGTCTCACTGGAACCGACTCACGAGGGGGCTCCAGGGTTGCGAAAACCCTCGCACAGGTTTCCGGACGCCAAAAAAGTGATATCACTTTGCTAGAACAACCGGACCACCACCAGCGCACGAAACCGGGGGGACCACCATGCCCACGACCAGCCCGTCCGTACCGACCGACCTGCCCGAGATGCCCGCACCACGCGTCCGCGAGAGGGCCGCGCACAGCATCGGCGGCGGCCTCGCCCTGCTGCTGGGGCTGCTGGGGCTGCTCGCCGGGGCGGCCCTCGCCGTCCTCGGCGCCACCCTCACCACGACCGGCCCGAAGGCCGCGCTCATCGTCGCCGGCATCCTGGTCGCCTTCGCCGCGTTCCTCGCGATGTGCGGCCTCAACATGGTCGCGCCGGGCGAGGCCCGCGTCGTCCAGCTCTTCGGGCGCTACCGCGGCACCATCCGCACCGACGGGCTGCGCTGGGTCAACCCGCTGACCACCCGCTCGAAGATCTCGACCCGGATCAGGAACCACGAGACCGCGGTCCTCAAGGTCAACGACGCCTACGGCAACCCGATCGAGCTGGCCGCGGTCGTGGTCTGGAAGGTGGAGGACACCGCGCAGGCCACGTTCGAGGTCGACGACTTCCTGGAGTTCGTCGCCACCCAGACCGAGGCCGCCGTACGCCACATCGCCATCGAGTACCCCTACGACGCCCACGACGAGGACGGCCTGTCCCTGCGCGGCAACGCCGAGGAGATCACCGAGAAGCTCGCGGTCGAGCTGCACGCGCGCGTCGAGGCGGCCGGGGTCCACATCATCGAGTCCCGCTTCACCCACCTCGCGTACGCGCCCGAGATCGCGTCGGCGATGCTCCAGCGTCAGCAGGCCGGCGCGGTCGTCGCGGCGCGCAAGCAGATCGTCGAGGGCGCGGTCGGGATGGTGGAGATGGCGCTCACCCGGATCGCCGAGCAGGACATCGTCGAGCTCGACCCGGACCGCAAGGCGGCGATGGTCAGCAACCTGATGGTGGTGCTGTGCGGCGACCGGTCCGCCCAGCCTGTCCTCAACACCGGCACTCTTTACCAGTGACGGACGAGACTCCCCAGCGGAAGCAGCCGCAGCCGCAGCGGCAGCGCAAGCAGGTGCTGCTGCGGCTGGATCCCGTCGTGTACGACGCCCTGGCCCGCTGGGCGTCCGACGAGCTGCGCAGCGCGAACGCGCAGATCGAGTTCCTGCTGCGGCGGGCGCTGTCGGAGAGCGGCAGGCTCCCCGGCGGGGCGGCGCCGATCCGCCGCCGGGGGCGGCCTCCGAAGGCGCCGGACACGGACGCGGATACGGATACGGATACGGATACGGAACCCCCGGCCCCGTAGGAGCCCCGGCCCTGCGGGGCCGTTCCCCACCCCGCCCCCTGCCCGTCACCGGGGCCCCGCCCCGGACCCAGCACCTCAGGTGCCCAAGGGGCTGGATTCTCCAGCCCTTCCGGTGTTCGAGGGCACACCCGAAGGGCCCCTTCTCACCCCGCGCCGGCCACCACCCGCACCGGCAGCCTCCGCATCGCCTCCCGCAGCGCCTGCGCGAACGTCTCGAACTCGCTCTGGCGCGCCGCCCCCGTCCGCATCGCCAGCGCGACCCGGCGCGACGGCGCCGGGTCGGCGAAGCACCCCGTCACCAGCTGGTCGTTGCGGTCCGTCTCCACCTTCACCGCCGTGCGCGGCAACAGCGTCACCCCGAGCCCGCCCGCGACCAGCTGCACCAGCGTGGAGAGGCCGGCGGCGGTCGTCGTGACCGGTGCGCCCTGGGTGCGGCCCGCCTCCCGGCAGATGTCGAGCGCCTGGTCGCGCAGGCAGTGCCCCTCGTCGAGCAGCAGCAGAGGCAGCTCCCTGAGCGCCTCGCGCGGTATGTCGGCGCGCCCGCCCAGTCCGTGGCCCCGCGGTGTGACCAGCACGAAGTCCTCGTCGAACAGCGGCAGTTCGGCCACCCCCTGCACCCCGAGCGGCACCGCGAGCAGCAGCAGGTCGAGCCGTCCCGCCGCCAGTCCCTCCAGCAGCGAGGACGTCTGCTCCTCGTGCACCTGGAGGTCCAGTTCCGGATACCGCTCGTGTACGAGGGTGAGCACCGTCGGCAGCAGGTACGGCGCCACCGTCGGGATCACCCCGAGCCTGAGCACCCCGGTGAAGGGCGCCCGTACCGCCTCCGCCTCCTCCATCAGCTCGCCCACCGCGTCGAGCACGGCCCGGGCCCGCACCGCGAGCCGCTCCCCCGCCGGAGACAGCAGCACCTTGCGCGTCGTACGCTCGACGAGCTGCACGCCGAGGGTCTCCTCCAGCGCCGAGACCGCCCCGGACAGCGCCGGCTGGCTCATGCCGATCGCGGCGGCAGCGTCCCTGAAGTGCAGATACTCGGCGACGGCGGCGAACGCGCGCAGCTGCGCGAGGCTGGGCTGCTTGCCTTTGCCGCCGTTCCCGCCACTCCCGGCACCACTGGCCACTGATAACCACCTCCGATCGGATCAAGCCAGTCTAGCTATTTCCGCGATCAATGCTTCTTGTGTCACTGTGGGGATCCGTCCAACCCCCAGGAAACTCCCGTAACGGGATTTCCTTCTCTGCAAGGAGCGCGTGTGCTCACTGTTGGTGACCAGTTCCCCACGTACGACCTCACTGCCTGTGTGTCCCTGGAGGCCGGCAAGGAGTTCGAGCAGATCAACCACAAGTCCTACGAGGGCAAGTGGCGCGTCGTCTTCGCGTGGCCCAAGGACTTCACCTTCGTCTGCCCGACCGAGATCGCCGCCTTCGGCAAGCTGAACGACGAGTTCGCCGACCGCGACGCGCAGATCCTCGGCTTCTCCGGTGACTCCGAGTTCGTGCACCACGCCTGGCGCAAGGACCACCCGGACCTGACCGACCTGCCGTTCCCGATGCTGGCCGACTCCAAGCACGAGCTCATGCGCGACCTCGGCATCGAGGGCGAGGACGGCTTCGCGCAGCGCGCCGTCTTCATCGTCGACCCGAACAACGAGATCCAGTTCACGATGGTGACCGCCGGTTCCGTGGGCCGTAACCCCAAGGAGGTCCTCCGGGTCCTCGACGCGCTCCAGACCGACGAGCTGTGCCCGTGCAACTGGACCAAGGGCGAGAACACCCTGGACCCCGTCGCCCTGCTGTCGGGTGAGTGACTGACATGGCACTCGACGAACTGAAGTCCGCCGTACCGGACTACGCCAAGGACCTGCGCCTGAACCTCGGCTCGGTCATCGGCAACAGCGACCTCCCGCAGCAGCAGCTGTGGGGCACGGTCCTGGCCTGCGCGATCGCCTCGCGCTCGCCCAGGGTGCTGCGTGAGCTGGAGCCGGAGGCGAAGGCCAACCTCAAGCCCGAGGCGTACACCGCCGCCAAGTCCGCCGCCGCGATCATGGCGATGAACAACGTCTTCTACCGCACGCGCCACCTGCTCTCCGACCCGGAGTACGGGACGCTGCGCGCCGGTCTGCGGATGAACGTCATCGGCAACCCGGGCGTCGAGAAGGTCGACTTCGAGCTGTGGTCGCTCGCGGTCTCCGCGATCAACGGCTGCGGCCAGTGCCTGGACTCGCACGAGCAGGTCCTGCGCAAGGCCGGTGTCGAGCGCGAGACGATCCAGGAGGCGGTCAAGATCGCCGCGGTGATCCAGGCCGTCGGCGTGACCATCGACTCCGAGGCCGTCCTGGCCGAGTAGTCGGCAGTACGCACGTACGGGGAAGGGCCCCGCGGACATCGCGTCCGCGGGGCCCTTCCCCGTACGTGCGTACGTCAGCCCCGCAGCGCGTCCATGAGATCGCGCATGTCCTCGATCATGAAGGGTGGAAGCGAGGACAGGTCCGGCTCGGAGTACTCGGCGTCGGACATCTTCTCCTCGTCCCCCTGGTATTCGACGTTGGCACTGACGTCGAGCGTGAACACCGCTCCACCGTCCAAGACCTTGAGCTGCGAACCCGTTGCGTCGCTCCCCGTCGTCAGATAGGCCTTCTCGCCCAGGCCGGGCACTTCCTCCGGTCTCGGCGGCAGCCCGTCGCTCCAGTGCGGTTCGTTGACGATGGCTTCGAACTCCGGCTCCGGATCGCTCTTCTTGTGTATTTCGGCCACCAACTGGGCTTCGTAGTGCACGCTGAACCCGTCCTCGGTCGGCTTTCCGGTGGGCTCGAAGCCGAAATTACAGGTGATCTTGTCCAGAGCACTGTGCTCACTCACCGTCTCGGTCGGGTCACCGGACCGCTTCCCCAGGTTCACCGTCAGGGCGCTCAGCTCGGCCTTCCCGCACAGCCCCTCGCCCACCCGGTAGCCCCGCGTATCGACCGCCTCCTGCGATCCGTACGCGTACAGTCCGCCCGCCCACACCGCCGAGGCGGCCACCGCGCCGCCCACGGCCCACAGCCACGGCCGGCGGCCGTGCGGCGCCCCGGGGTGTTCCCCGGCCGTGCTCGTCACGGTCTCGGGAGCCTGCGCGGCCGGGAAGTCCCCCACCAACTCCGGTTCGGAGATCATTCCTGGGCCACCGCGCTCTCCCCCTGCACCGGCACCTGCGCGGATGCCGGCGCGGGCGCGGGCGTCGGCGCCGGCCCGACCGCTGTCGCGCCCCGCGGCTCCGGCGCCGTGTGCAGCGCCGTCTCCATGCTGTACGTCCGCAAGTAGCCGACCACCGTGTTGGTCACCGCCACCAGCGGCACCGCCACCACCGCGCCGCCGATGCCGGCGACCAGACCGCCCGCCGCGACCGCGAGGACGACGGCCAGCGGATGCACCCGCACCGCGCGGCCGAGGATGAACGGCTGGAGCACGTGGCCCTCGAGCTGCTGTACGGCCAGTACGACGATCAGCACCATCAGCGCCGTGAACACGCCCTGCGTGACCAGCGCGACGACCACCGCCAGCGCGCCCGACATGACCGCGCCGACCAGCGGGATGAAGGCGAACAGGAAGATGAAGACGGCGAGCGGCACGGCCATCGGTACGTCGAGGAACCAGATCCCGAGACCGATGAAGATCGCGTCGATCAGGGCCACTATCACCGTGCCCCGCACGTACGCGGTGAGCGTGCGCCACGCGCGCGGCCCCGCGCCCGCGACACCGGGCCTGGCCTGCGCGGGCACCAGTTTGAGCGTCCACTGCCAGATGCGCTTGCCGTCGTACAGCAGGAAGAGCGTCGAGAACATCGCGAGCAGTATTCCGGTGAGGAACTCGACGATCACGGTGACGCCCTGGAGGCCCGCCGAGGTGATCTCCTCGGTGTTGGTGGCGACCGCGTCGGTGAGGTTGTCCGCGATGTCGTTGATCTGCTTCTCGGTCACGTGGAACGGGCTGTTGAGCAGCCAGCGCTTGAGCTCCTCGATGCCGTCCTTGAGGCGGTCGGAGAGGTTGTCGATGTTCTCCATGACCTGCCACACCACGAACCAGCCGACCAGGCCCATGACGACGAAGCCGAGGACCGCGGTGACGGCGGTGGCGAGACCGCGCGGCAGTCCGGTCCTGCGCAGCCGGGCGACCGTGGGCTGGAGCATCGCGGTGACGAGCAGGGCGGCGGCGAAGGCGAGGACCACCAGCTGTACGGCGCTGATGATCTTCATCAGCACCCAGAGCGTGCCCGCCAGTACGAGCAGCCGCCAGCTCGCCTCGGCCGCCACGCGCATCCCCCACGGGACGGCGGCGACGGGGTCGGGCCGGGCCGCGACGGCGGGGGCGTAGGCGGGCGGCGCGGGGACGTGCTCGACACCGGCGGCGTCCGCGGAGCCGTACGGCGGCGCACCGCCGGGGCCCGCGGCGTCGTCGTCGGCCTCGGCCTCGGCGCGGCGCTCGTTCAGCCGCTCCCCGATCCGGGTCAGTCCCGCCCCCAGCCGGCCGAGCCATCCCGGCTGTGTCTGCGGCTGTGGCTCCGGCTGCGGCTGCGGCTGCGGCTCTGGCTGTGCTGACATGTCGCTCTCTCTTCTTCCCCGTCGCGCGCTCCCCCGGGGGAGCCACCGGACCCGACCGTACACGCGCAGAACCCCCCACCGTAGGACGGTGAGGGGCTCTGCGAGGTTGAGCTGCCGCCGGTACTAGTACCAGTGGTTGGCCTGCCAGAACGACCAGGCGCCGCAGGGGCTGCCGTAGCGCTCGTCCATGTAGTTCAGGCCCCACTTGATCTGGGTGGCGGGGTTGGTCTGCCAGTCGGCGCCCGCGGAGGACATCTTGGAGGCGGGCAGCGCCTGCACGAGGCCGTAGGCACCGGACGAGGGGTTGCTCGCCTGGTAGTTCCACGTCGACTCGTGGTTCACGATGTTGCTGAAGCACTGGAACTGGTCGCCCGGCACCATCTGCCGCGCCATCGCCTGGACCTCGGCGACGGTGTAGGAGCTCTTCGCGGAGAAGCTGGTGGCGTCACGCGTGGCGGAGCGGCTGGCGGCCTGCTCCTTCTGCTCCTCGCGCTCCTTGGCTTCCGCGGCGGCCTTCGCCTTCGCTTCCTCGGCCGCCTTGCGGTCCGCTTCGGCCTTCGCCTCGGCGGCCTCCTTCTTGGACTTGGCGTCCTCGGCCGCCTGGAGGCGGGCCGATTCCTCCGCGGTCTTCTTCGCGTTCGCATCGGCGGCATAGGCCTGTGCGTCGGCCTGCTGCGTCAGGGACGCGGTCTGCACCTGGGCCTGCTGGCCGGCAGGGATGTCTGCGAGGAGCGTCATGTCGGCTGCGGTCGCCTCGAAGTTCTCGTTCGAGGGCTGAGTGTCGCCCGAGGCGACGCCCACGACGGCGCCGACAGTGGTGACCGCGGTAGCCGAAGCCACGGCGAATCCCCGGACCGAAATCCGGCTCACACGGTTTCCTTCCAGCAGTGCCCGCTCGGGTGACCTCGCGGACGCAATCGTGCCCCTGGCACTGGCCTTCCCCCGCGTTGGTTCGGGAAGGCGCGGACCCGGTGGGCAACTCCTCTGCGGGAGCGCCGCGTAGTGACTCGGGCGGCATACGGCGACGGCTGTTGAGTTGTGTGGTGCCGCATCCTCAGTGAGGAGGCGGCGTACTGGTGTGCCGTATGCGGGGCCTGACGGAAGCAAGACTCTGCCGGAAGCGGACGCCGGGAAGCAATTATTCGTTGCGTGGGAAAGCTCACACGCCGTTTACCCCACTCGTTTCACCGAAACTTCCCCGCAGCACGACGCCGCCCGGCTAGGATCTTGCGCCCGGCCGGACGGCGCCAACCGCCTTTCCCCTCTTATGTGATGAGAGGGGTCAGAGGGAGATCAGAGGACTCAGAGGTGCACGTCCTCCAGCATTTCGGTCACCAGCGCGGCGATCTGCGAGCGCTCCGAGCGAGTGAGGGTGACGTGCGCGAAGAGCGGATGGCCCTTCAGCTTCTCGACGACGGCGACCACTCCGTCGTACCGGCCGACCCTCAGGTTGTCGCGCTGGGCGACATCGTGGGTCAGCACCACCCGTGAATTCGCCCCGATCCGGGACAGAACGGTCAACAGGACGTTCCGTTCCAGCGACTGGGCCTCGTCCACGATCACGAACGCGTCGTGCAGCGAGCGGCCCCGGATGTGCGTGAGCGGCAGCACTTCGAGCATGCCGCGCCCCAGCACTTCCTCGATCACCTCGCGGCCCGCCACGGCCGACAGCGTGTCGAAGACCGCCTGCGCCCAGGGGCTCATCTTCTCGGACTCGGAGCCGGGCAGATAGCCGAGCTCCTGCCCGCCCACCGCGTACAGCGGCCGGAAGACCATCACCTTCTTGTGCTGCCGTCGCTCCAGCACCGCCTCGAGACCCGCGCAGAGCGCCAGCGCCGACTTTCCGGTGCCGGCGCGCCCGCCCATCGAGACGATGCCGACGTCCGGGTCGAGGAGCAGGTCCAGCGCTATCCGCTGCTCGGCGCTGCGCCCGTGGATGCCGAACGCCTCCCGGTCGCCGCGTACGAGCCGGACCGTGCCCTCGGCGGTCACCCGGCCCAGCGCCTTGCCGCGCTCGGACTGGATGACCAGGCCCGTATGGACGGGAAGGTCCGCGACGGCCGGTTCGTACACCGTCTCCTCGGTGTAGAGCAGGTCCACCTGCTCGGCGGAGAGCGTCAGTTCCGCCATCCCGGTCCAGCCGGAGTCGGTGATGGCGAGCTCCGCCCGGTACTCCTCGGCGAGCAGTCCGACCGAGGACGCCTTGATCCTCAGCGGCAGGTCTTTCGACACGACGGTTACGTCGAACCCCTCGGCCTGGAGGTTGCGTGCCACCGCCAGGATCCGTGAGTCGTTGTCCCCCAATCGATAGCCGGCCGGGAGCACGCCGGGATCGGAGTGGTTGAGCTCCACACGGAGCGTTCCGCCCAGGTCGCCCATCGGGATGGGGGCGTCGAGGCGTCCGTACCTGATCCGGCAGTCGTCGAGCAGGCGCAGGGCCTGCCGGGCGAAGTAGCCGAGTTCCGGATGGTGCCTCTTGGCCTCCAGCTCCGTGACCACGACGATCGGCAGCACGACTTCGTGCTCGTCGAAGCGGGACATGGCGTTGGGGTCGGCCAGCAGGACGCTGGTGTCGAGAACGTAAGTGCGCCTGTCGGGCATGCGGCGCTTTGTGCTGGTCACCACGGAAGGACGTACCCCCTCTGAAGACGAGCCTGAGGTCGGGGTGCGACGGCGTCGCGAGCGGTGGGACCGGGCTCGGACCGCGATGCGCGGGCCGAACTCCGGCCCTCCGCTTCGTCCACGCTCCGCGCGTGGTCGTCCTGGTGCAAAGGGCCTCCCGGGCGAGCGGGCTTGCCGCTCACTGAGATACGGCGTCCGTGGACCGGACGTCGACCTGGAAGGGGTATTCCCTCTCTCGCCCGTCGTCATGCCATGGCATATGACACCTCGTGAGGCGGGAACCCTCCCGCGCCTCCCGGCGTACGCACGAGCGCCGCGGATCAGGTCCCGTAACGCCGGTGGCGGGCCGCGTAGTCCCGCAGGGCGCGCAGGAAGTCGACCTTGCGGAAGGCCGGCCAGAAGACTTCGCAGAAGTAGTACTCCGAGTGGGCGCTCTGCCAGAGCATGAAGCCCGAGAGCCGCTGCTCACCGCTGGTGCGGATCACCAGGTCCGGGTCCGGCTGGCCGCGCGTGTAGAGGTGCTCCGAGATGCGCTCGACGTCGACGAGCTCGGCGACCTCCTCCAGGGAGGTGCCCTTCCCGGCGTGCTCCATCAGGAGGGAGCGCACGGCGTCCGCGATCTCCTGGCGGCCTCCGTAGCCCACGGCGACGTTGACGAGTATCCCGTCGTTGCCGATCGTGGCCTGCTCGGCCTCCTTGAGTACGGACTGGGTACGGGCGGGCAGCACGTCCAGCGTCCCGACGTGGTGCACGCGCCAGCGGCCGTCGGCGGCGAGGTCACGGACCGCGCCCTCGATGATGCCGAGCAGCGGCGTCAGCTCGGCCTCGGGGCGGTCCAGGTTCTCGGTGGAGAGCATCCAGAGCGTGACGACCTCGACGTCCGTCTCGGCACACCAGCCGAGCAGCTCCTGGATCTTGCTGGCGCCCGCCTTGTGTCCCTGCTCGGTGGTGCCGCCGGACGCCTTCGCCCAGCGCCGGTTGCCGTCGAGGATCACGCCGATGTGCTTGGGCACCTGGTCGTGGTCGAGGCGGCCTTCCACCCGGCGTGCGTACAGCCTGTACACCAGGTCGCGCAGGTTCACTGGGTCTCACCTCATGGCGTCGTGCGTGTCGGTCGTCCCGCGGGACCATCAGGCACGCGCGGCCGTTGTCCGCCGCACACGTGCAGTCCCGAAGCGGCCACACTACTGCGCGGCCGTCCCGGCGGCCCAACCCGGCCTGTCACAAGTCCGTGATAAGGAGGGGAATGTGACTGATTCCCCTTCGTACCTCGCCGCCGGTGACCGTTACGACTCCATGGAGTACCGGCGCACCGGCCGCAGCGGTCTCAAGCTGCCCGCCGTCTCGCTCGGCCTCTGGCACAACTTCGGCGACGACCGCGCGCTGGACTCGCAGCGCGCGATCCTGCGCCGCGCGTTCGACCTCGGTGTCACGCACTTCGACCTCGCGAACAACTACGGCCCGCCGGCCGGCTCCGCCGAGCTGAACTTCGGGAAGATCTTCGCCCAGGACTTCGCCCCGTACCGGGACGAGCTGGTCATCTCCACCAAGGCCGGCTACCTGATGCACCCCGGCCCGTACGGAGAGTGGGGTTCGCGCAAGTACCTGCTGTCCTCGCTGGACGCCTCGCTGTCCCGGATGGGCCTCGATCACGTCGACATCTTCTACTCCCACCGCTTCGACCCGGAGACCCCGCTCGAGGAGACGATGGGCGCGCTGGCGTCCGCGGTGAAGCAGGGCAAGGCGCTCTACGCCGGTGTGTCGTCGTACAACTCCGAGCAGACCGCCGAGGCGGCCGGGCTGCTGCGGGAGATGGGCGTACCGGCCCTGATCCACCAGCCCTCGTACTCGATGATCAACCGCTGGACCGAGGACGACGGCCTGCTCGACACCCTGGAGGAGGCCGGCATGGGCTGTATTTCGTTCGTGCCGCTCGCGCAGGGGCTGCTCACCGGGAAGTACCTGAAGGGCATCCCGGAGGGCTCGCGCGCCACACAGGGCAAGTCGCTCGACCCGCAGCTGCTGTCGGACGAGGTCGTACGCCGTCTGAACGGGCTGAACGACATCGCGGCGCGGCGCGGCCAGTCCCTCGCCCAGCTGGCGCTGTCGTGGGTGCTGCGCGACCCGCGCATGACGTCGGCGCTGATCGGCGCGTCGAGCGTGCGGCAGCTGGAGGAGAACGTCGCGGCACTGGGCGGGCCCGCCCTGTCCGACGGGGAACTGAAGGAGATCGACACCTTCGCGGTCGACACCGAGGGCACCAACATCTGGGCCGGGCGGGGCTGACGGCACTGACGACACAAAAAACGGGCCGGTCCGTGGGGGGGATACGGACCGGCCCGAGGGGGGGTTTCCACCATAACCCTTCGTAAGGGGTGCTCGGGGCCGCGCCCCGCCAAAAGTCAGTCCTGATTTTTTTCGCGCAGGCGACTGGACGGCTACCGGGCCAGTCGGCCCTAGGGAAAATACGCTTCTGCAGGCCGCTCCCCGTAACCCCCAAGAGCTAACCTGGCGGAGGGACCCGACTTGACGCTCCGCTTACGGCCGGGACACTCACCGCTCTCCCCGCCCTCCGCGCCGCCACCTTCCGCGCCCGCCCTGCGCCCGTCCCGCGGTCCGTCCCGCACTCCGCCCTACGCCACGTCGCGGTGCTTGAGGGCGAGGATCTGGTCCATGTGCCGGGTGGCCCAGGCGCCGAGCGGGCCGAGAGCCTCGTTGAGGCCCTCGCCCATCTCCGTGAGCGAGTACTCGACGCGCGGCGGGACCTCCCGGTACACCTCGCGGTGGACGACGCCGTCCGCCTCCAGCTCGCGCAGCTGCTGGATCAGCATCTTCTCGCTGACGCCGGGCACCTGGCGCTTGAGCTGTCCGAAGCGGAGGGTGCCGTCGTGGTCCAGCGCCCAGAGGATCAGTGCCTTCCACTTGCCGCCCACCACATCCATCGCGGCGTCGATGCCGCAGACGTAAGGCCCGGTGTCGTTGCTCACTGCCAACTCCTCTGTCCGTACCGGCTGTTGCCGACTGTACGGGAGCGGATGACGGCACGGCAGGGCCGCTCGTCGGGGAGGCGGCGGGGCCGGGGGCAGTCCGGGGCGGCCCCGGGTCAGTAGCGGAGGGCCGCCGCCAGTCCCTGGGCGTCCGCCAGGGACTCGTCGGGGACGAAGACGACCTCGCCGTCCGCGGACAGCACCGTCTCCACCAGGGAGTCGACGATGTCCTCCTCCGCGCCCTCGGTGTCCGCCTCCGCCTCGTCCAGCAGGGTGAGGGTCGCGCGCTGTGCGCCCTCGACGGTCTCGGGACGGGCCGTGACGCGCAGCCCCTCCTCGACGACGAGCAGCGCGACCCGGCCCTCGCCCGCCGCCTGCCACACGTCCTGCACGCCCGCCGCGTAGCGCTTGCCGCTGCGGGCCTCGTCGAGCGCGTGCCGCGCGCGCGCCGTGTCGCCGTCGGCGAGGGCCTGGCGGGCCGGGGCCAGCTGGGCGGAGAGTTCCGCCGGCGTCGTGTGCGTCAGCCCGCCCACCTCCAGGTCGACGACGATCGCCTGCCCGTGGCTGGTGACCTCGCGGTAGATCGAGAGGTGCTTGCTCAGCCCGACCAGCACGACCGGCAGCGGAGTGGCCCGGAGCACGCCCGTGAGCTTCCTGTCGGCGTCCATGAGCATGTTCCGGAAGTCCTGGGTGGTCCACTGGCCGCCGTCACGGCTGGGCGCCTTCTCGCGCTCCGCACCCGACGAGACGACCGGGAAGTCCGACTCGTGGTCCTCGGTCACCCGGTCGCCGTGCCCGCGCCACAGCCGCACCTCCCCCGTGCTGAGCACGAGGACCAGGTACGGCCGCTCCCGCGCCTCCAGAGCGACCAGGTTGCGGGTGAGGTACGTCGTATTGATCACGATGCGCTCGGGCACGGGCCCGCCGACGAGGAAGCTCCGGTGCTCCTCGGGCGAGGCGTAGATGACGAGGCCGCCGCCGAAGTACTCCGGGTCGAGCTCGTCGGCGGCGGCGGCCAGGTGCTGGGTGACCGCGGCTGCCTGGGCCTTGGTGACCTCGGGGTCGTCGGCGAGGCGCTTCTCGGCCTCGCCGAGGAGGTTGCGCAGGCGGATGTCGTCCTGCTGGCTCTCCGGCCAGTGCCGGTGCGTGGGCAGTGTGACCGATACCGCCGGGTACGGGCGGGGCTTGCGCAGTTCGGCGAGCAGTTCCGGGGTGGGGCGGGTCGGCTGCGTCATTCGGGCACTCCTGGCTGCGGCTGCGGCGGTGGATCGCGGGCAGGCGGCTTCCCGTGCCGCCCGTCCGTCCATACGTGCGTCTCATGGCAACTTCTCACGATTGTCCGGTTGGCGCGCGCGGTCAGCCGCCCGGTCCGCCCAGTCCGCCCAGCAGCAGACCTGCCAGCGCCCCGGCGATCATGAAGGGGCCGAACGGGATCGCGGTCCTGCGCCCGGCGCGCCGCAGGACCATCAGCCCGACGCCGTACACCGCACCGAGCAGGAACCCGGCGAACGTCCCGGCGAAGAGGACCGGCCATCCGTACCAGCCGAGCGCGGTGCCCAGGGCGACGGCCAGTTTGACGTCGCCGAAGCCCATGCCGTTCGGGTTGATCAGGAAGAGGAGGAAGTAGCCGCCGCCGAGGGCCACGCCGCCGAGCAGTGCGCCCGGCCACGCCCCCCCGGCGCCGGGCAGCAGCGCGGCCGGGCCGAGCAGCACGGCGGTCGCGGCGGCGAGCGGCAGGGTCAGTACGTCGGGCAGCCGGTGCACGCGGCGGTCCACGACCGCGAGGAGCACCGCGAACGGCGCCAGCAGCAGCCACACCGCGAGCTCGGGCCGGGCGCCGGTCGCGGCGGCGAGCAACGCGCACACGAGGGCGGTGAGGAGAGCGTGGCGGGCGGTGTGACGGACGGTGTGCGGGTACGGCGCGGGAGCGGGCCTCCGGTGCGGTGCGCCGGCCGGGGCGCGTACCGGCGCGGCGGCGCCCGCACGCACCGCCGCCGCGCACCCCGCGCAGCGCGCGGTGCCGAGCCAGCCGCGCGCGGGGCCGGTGAAGGGGTGCCCGGCAGGACAGGCCGCGCGCCAGGGCTCCTGCGGCTCGACGGCGAGCCGGTAGGCGGCGCGGGGCACGAGGAGTCCGGTGGCGGCACCCCAGAGGGCGGCGGCCGCGATCAGCGTGGCGTACACGGCACGGAGCCTAGGCCGGGGCCGGGGGCCGGGTCATGGGCCCGTGGGCCCAGAGGGGGCCCACGGCGGTGGGGAGGGGCGCCGGGGGGCATTACCGTCGGCGTCATGGGGCGATGGCGGGACGGGCCGGGGTGGTTGACGGTGGGGCACGGTCTCCGGGACGGGCCCGCGGTGCCGTTGGAGATCGCGGTGTCCGCGCGGGCGCGCACGCGGGGGCTGCTGGGCCGGGACGGGGTCGCGGGCGCGATGCTGCTGAGTCCGGCGAGCAGTGTGCACACCTTCGGGATGCGTTTCGCGATCGATGTGGCGTACCTCGACCGGGAGTTGAGGGTCGTCGCCGTACGGACGACGGCGCCGGGGCGGCTCGGCCTGCCCCGGCTGCGGGCGCGCCATGTGCTGGAGGCGGAGGCGGGCGCGATGGAGGGGTGGGGTGTGCGGCCCGGGGTGCGCGTAGGGGTGTGGGCGGTAGCGGGTCCGTCCGGTGCTTGAGGAACGGGGCCGCGCGGCCGGCGCCGGCGGTGTCAGGCGGGGTTCTTCTCGTCACGGTCCAGCAGCCGTGCGAGTTCGATGCGTGAACGCACCCCCAGGACGGCGAAGACGTTCCGCAGATGGTGGTCGACGGTCCGCGGGCTCACCGAGAGCCGGACCGCCACTTCGCGGTTGGTCGCACCCTGCGCGACGCACCGCGCGATGCGCTGCTGCTGAGGGGTGAGCAGGGCCAGCGGGCCGGTGCCGGCGTCCCCCGCCACCGCCTCCCCGGCGGCGCGCAGTTCCCCGGCGGCGCGCCCGGCCCAGACCCGCGCACCGCAGCGCTCGAAGGCGACCAGCGCGTCACGCAGGGGCCCGCGCGCCTCCCGGGTCCTGCGCTGCCTGCGCAGCCACTGCCCGTACAGCAGCTGGGTGCGGGCCCCCTCGAAGCCACCGCCCGCCCGCGCGTGGTGGGCGAGCGCCTCCTGGTACCGGGCGGCGGCCTCGTGCGGAGGGGCCAGCAGCGCCCGGCAGCGGGCCAGTTGGGCGGGGGCCTGCGGGTCGGCCGTCGCGGCCGTCCACACCTCGAACTCCCCGACCGCCGCGGCGGCCTCGGCCGCGCGGCCCGCGAGCACCGCCGCCTCGACGAGGCACGGCACCGCCGGCATCCGGGCCGCGAAGTGGCCGCGCAGCGGTCCGGGGCGGACCAGGGGGAAGAGGCGTGCGGCCGCCTCGGCGGGTCTGCCTTCGGCCAGGTCGGCGCGGGCGACCGCCCAGGTGGCGAGGGTGGCGGCCTGGACGAGGCCGTGCGGGCCCGCGTCCGCCGCGGCGGCTTCGGCGTGCTCGGCGGCGGCGGCCGCACCGCCTTCGACGGAGGCGACGAGCGCGAGCACGGCCCGCAGGTGGGCCGCCTTGTTGCGCTGGCCCAGCCGGTGGGCGGCGCGCAGACCCTCGCTCGCGTGGGCGCGGGCGCGGGCGTGCCGGCCGGCCCGCAGTTCGCCGTACGCGAGGTGCTCCAGGGCCTGCGGCAGCAGGGAATCCGGGCCGTGGGCGCGGACGGCGGCGAGCGCCCTGGCCCCGGCCCGGCAGGCCGCGTCGATCTCGCCGAGGACGAGCGCGACGACTCCGGTGCGCAGCAGCGCGGCCGGGTCGTCGCTGCCGACCGGAGCATCGCTACCGGTCGGAGCATCGCTGCCGGCGGCGGGGGGCAGGCAGCCGCGCAGCAGATCGCGCCCCTGCTCCCCCCGCCCGTCGAGCACCGCGCACATGCCCGCCCGGTACGCCTCCAGCGCCGGGTCGGGCTGCGGCAGTGGCAGCGGGATGCGGCCCATCGCGTCGAGGTAGGCGGGCACGTCTCCCATGGCCCAGGCGGCGTCGGCGGCGCCGAGCAGGGCGTCCACGGTCCGGCCGGCGTCGTGCGGGGCGAGCAGCGCCGCCGCGGTGAGCAGGGCCTCCCGGGCGTCGGCCACCGGCCCGTCGCGCAGGGCGAGCAGCCCGCGTACGTAATGGACGTGTCCGGGCGCCGGTACGACGCGCACCTGGGCCAGGAGGTCGCGGGCCCGCCCGGGGTCGCCGCCGAGCCAGGCGTGCTCCGCCGCCGCGGCGAACCGGGCGCCGCGAAGGGCGTCGTCGCAGGAGAGCAGGGCGGACCGGGCGAGCGCCACGGCGCGGTCGGCGTGCGGCCGGGGCGCGGTGGCGGCCCGTGCCAGCGCCTCCGCCAGTGCCGGGTCGTACCGGTGTGCCGCGCAGGCCCGCTGGACCAGCCTCGGCAGCGTACGGTGCGGGCCGTCGAGCAGGCCGGCCAGCAGGTGGTGCACGGCGCGGCGGCGGGCGAGCGGGGCCCGGCGCAGCAGGGCCGTGCGCAGCAGCGGATGGGTGAAGCGGACCCGTACGCCGTCGTCATGGACCGCGCCGGCCCGCTCGGCCGGTTCCAGGCAGCCGGGGTCGAGCCCGGCCGCCTGCCCGGCGCGCAGCAGCAGGGCCGCGTCCGCGCCGGTCCCGTGGGGCTCGTGCTCCTGCGCGGCCGCGGCGATCAACAGCAGCAGCCGGGTGTCGTCGGGCAGCGCGTCGAGGAGGGCGGCGTAAGCCTCCAGGACGCTCTCGGCGCCCGGCAGCGGACGGGGCAGGGGGGCGCGGCCGGCCAGTTGGTCGGGGGTGAGCCGCTCGGCCGCTCCGGTGAGGATCCGCGGGTTTCCGGCGGCTTCGCGGCACAGTTCCTCCCGTACGCCGGGATCGGTCCGGCCGTCCGTCAGCCGGTCGAGGAGGGCGGCGGACGCGTGGTCGTCGAGCGGGCCGAGCCGGAGGGCGGGCAGGCCGCCGAACGCGTCCTGGCCGCCGGCCGGGTGGCGGGCCACGGGGGCGAGGACGGTGACGAGGACGGCGACCTTCAGGCCGGGTGCGAGCCGGCGGGCCGCGAAGCCGAGTGCGGCGCGTGAGTCGCGGTCCCAGGCGTGGGCGTCGTCGACGCAGACGAGGAGCGGACGGCGGGCACCGAGGGTGCGCAGCAGGTCGAGCAGGGCCGTGGGTGCGAGGCCGGGCCGCAGGACGTCGGCGGTCGCGGAGAACGGGGCGGTCGCAGAGGAGGGGGTGGGCAGTGGGTCCGGGGCCGAGCTGAGCAGCTGGTGCAGTCCGCTGTGGGGCAGGAGCTGTTCGGCGGGAGCGGCGGCGGCGTACAGCACCGGTCCTTCGCGGTAGCTGTCCATGGCGTGGCGCAGGAGGGCGCTGCGGCCGAGTCCGGGGGGCGCGGTGAGCACGAGCGCGCCCCCGCGACCGGCTCTCAGGTGGGTCAGCAGGGTTTCCAGGGAGGCGAGCTCTCCGTCTCGGCCGTACAGCCGGAGGGGACTGTGCACGGTCGTCGATGGGGTCACGGCCGTTACGTTACTTCCGCGTAACCAGGACCGGAAGACTCGCGTCCGCCCGCACCGGCGCGGGCGGGGAACTCTGGGCAGGCCCCCAACCGGGGCCGCCGGCCACTGTGCACCGGCACAGCGGCCGGCGCACACGCTCACGTTCGTGTGCGCCGGCCGGTACGGGTACGGGGAGTTGCCGGTGGCGCCGCTTCCGCCACCGGCAGCTCGCTTGCCCGTGTCAGGAGTCGTGCGGGCAGGTGCCGCGGTACTCCTCGATGGTCGCGCTCGGCCTCGGCAGCGGGCAGAGGAACTGCTCGTAGCGGGTGTCGTTGTCTATGAACCGCTTCAGCCAGGAGAGGCTGTACTTCCCGATGGTCGTGTCGGAGGTGTTCGGCGTGAAGTGGGTGGCGTTGTTGAGCTCCAGGTACGCCTTGTCGAGGGTGCTGGGCAGCGACGTGTAGAACGGCTCGGAGTGGGAGGAGACGGGAGCGACGCTGTCCCCGTCGGCCCCCACCACCAGGGTGGGCGTGCGCAGCTCGGGCCAGGTCTTGTCGAGGTTCCAGCCGGTCAGCGGGATCGCCGCCTGCAACGATGTACGGCTCTTGGCCGCCTCCAGGGCGCCGCCTCCGCCCATCGAGTGCCCCATGACGCCGAGCCGCGTGCTGTCGATCCGGGTACGGACCGTACTGCGCTCCGTGAGGTAGTCGAGCGCGGCGAGGAGCTGCCGGCCCCGGCTCGCGGGCTGGTCGACCGTGCTGTTGGTGTCGATGGTGAAGACGACGAAGCCCTGGGAGGCCAGCCGGGGACCGAGCCAGGCGATGCTGGACTGGGAGGCGGTGTAGCCGGGCGAGACCGCCACCGCTCCGAAGGTGCCGTCGGCGGTGGAGGTCGGGTAGTAGATGGTGCCGCCGCCGAAGCCGGTGACGCTCACCGAGGAGACCGAGGTCTGCGAGACGGCGTAGGTGCCGCGGGCGGCTTCGATGCTCGACACGGTCGGCGCCGGACCACGCTCGTACGGGTTGTCCGCCGCGGCCTGGGCGCCCGGGACCAGCGTCGCGCACAGGCCGGTGGCCGTCGCGGCTGCCGCCAGCCCGAGGCGGACCGTACGGGAGCGGCTCTTCGAGGGGGTACGGCGGCGTCGGGAGGCGTCGCCGGTGGGGAGGAGGTGTCGCACGAGGGGGGTCCTCTCGGTCGTGGCGGAGCCGCACCGGGGGAACAGGGCCCGTCGTCCCGGGGCCCTCGGGTGCACCGACAGCTGCCGCCGTGTTGATTGGCGGTAGCCAGGTTCGCGGCGCCCTCGGCCGGCGCACATCGGTAACTTCACCGGTCTTCCGGGATCGGCCTCCCGGGCACCGCCGCGGAGCAGCCGGCTCCGCGGCGGTGGGCCGAGACCGGCGGACCAGGGGGAACCGGCCCCGCCGGCCGGACAGGAAGCCCCGGCCGGCGCCCCGGCCGGCACTCTCCGCCTCGGGGCCGCCGCGCCCTCCGCCCAGGGGCCACTGCGGTTTCGCCTCGCGGTGCGTGGCGCGAGAGGCCGGCGGACCCCGGTCCGCCCTGGGGCCGTGCGGGTCCTGTTCGGCCGTTCGGGCGTTCGGCCATCCGGGCGGTAGATCGCGGCAGGGTACAGCCCGGTGGGGCATAGATCACAGTAAGGCCGCATATGGTACGAGTCGGACGATTTCAGGCAGTCGGGGTCCGGGCAAACCGGCTTGCTGGACAAGGAGTTGCATGTGATGCACACGGCCACCACGGAGACGGCGTCACGTCCGGGAGTGCTCAGCCGAAGGTGGTTCGCCTACGAGGCGGCACATCCGGCCACGTCTGTCGTCATCGGTGTGGTGGCACTGTGCGCCGGCGATCCACCGAGCCGCGAGGAGCTGGGCCTGCTGCTCGGGGTGGCTGTCGACGCGTACCCCCAGCTGCGGGAGTACGCGCGGCCGGACTCCGCGCGCCGCCGGCGAGCCATGGATGCCCCCTTCCGCGTGGAGGAGCAGATCTTCGAGTTCCCGGTGGCTCCCGGCTCCGGGCAGGCGGGGCTGCGCACGGCGTTGGGGGAGCTGGCGGCGGAGCCGTTGCCCGACACGCTGTGGGGCGTGTGGGTGCTGCACGGCTATGAGCCCGGTGAGTTCGCCGTCGTGCTGCGGGGCCATCACGCGCACTTCGACGGGCTGCTGCTGTCCGAGATCGTCGGCCGTGTGCTGGGCGGCGGCGGGCCGGCACCGGGCCGTGTGGTGCGCCGGCGCACCGGGGCGGCCGCGGGCCGGCGTGGCGGTGCGTGGGCGACGGCGTGGCGGGAGGCGCGCGCGCTGGTGCGCGATCGCGGCCGGGCGGCGCAGCCGATGCCGCCTTCGACCCGACTCACCGGGCGACTCCAGTACATGTGGGGGAGCGTCGGCTCGGACCGGATGCGCGAGGCCGCCGCCGCCCACCGGGTGACGTGCAACGACGTGTATCTGGCAGCGCTGGCCGGTGCGTTGCGGGCCTGGGCGCCCGACCCCGCGTGGCTGGCCGGCGGCCGGCCGGTCCGCGTTCTGGTGCCCATCAGTCTGCAGGGCAAGGAGGGCGGCGACGGACACCTGAGCAAGCAGGCGACCGGGTGCTGGGTGCGGCTGCCGTGCCACATCGACGATCCCGCGCAGCGGCTCGCCCAGGTCACGGCGGCCACGGCGCGGATCCGGGCCTCCCTGCACGACCCGCACACCGGAGCGCTCGTCAGAGCGCTGACCAGGCTGCTGGGGAGGTTCGAACTGGACCTGGAGCATTACCGGGGATGGACGACCATGCTCACTTCCTACGTGCCGGGGCCCGCCGTCAGTCCCTCGTTCGCGGGCCGCACGGTCATGGCGGGAATGCCGCTGATGTACTTGCCCTCCGGGCAGTACCTGGCAAGCGCCCTGGCCGATTTCGGGGGGAAGGCCCACCTGTGCCTGGTCGCGGACCGCGCGGTCCCCGACCTCGACGCACTGGCCCGGCTGTGGGTGCGCCAGGTCGACCTCCTCGCCGCCCGGTGATCTCCCACGCGCGACGACCCGTTCCCCGCCCCGCGGGGCGCCGGCCACGGACCGTGCTCACGCTCTGGCTGCTGCTCACCGGGGTCTGCCTGGTTCTCGCCGCCGGCGTGTTCGACCGGCTGGCGGGTGGTGGCTTCACGGCTCCCGACACCGAGTCCGCCCGTGCGCAGACCCGGATGTCCGCCCGGTTCGGCGTCACGGAGCCCGACGTACTCCTGCTCTTCCGCTCCACTCGCCACGGGCCCACGGGACCGCAGCTGGCCCACGAGGTCCGGGACGCCGTCACCGGTCCCGCCGTGGCCCCGCTCGCCACACCGGTGAGCACCGGCCCGCGGAGCACCGGCCCGCGGAGCATGCCCGCTCTGGCCGCGGACGGCAGGTCCGCCCTGGTGCCCGTCACCGTGCGCGGAAGCAGCGAGGAGGCCAAGCGACGCACCCTGGGCGACCTTCGCGCCGCCCTGCGAGCCCCGGAAGCCGTCACGCTGGCCTTCGGCGGCCCGCTGGCCTTCCTGCAGGAGGCCAGCGCCCGCTCCCAGCAGGACCTGGTACGAGCCGAGGTGCTGGCCGCGCCGCTGCTGTTCGCCCTGCTGCTGATGATCTTCCGGGGGTTCGCGGCGGCACTGCTGCCGCTGCTGTCCGGCTCGGCCGCGGTGGCCGTGGGACTGGCGGCGTTGCGCGTCGCCTCCGAGTTCACCGAGGTGTCGGCCTTCGCCGTCAACCTCGTCAGCATGCTCGGCCTGGGGCTGGCGGTGGACTACGCGCTGCTCGTCATCAGCCGCTTCCGCCGGGAGCGCGTCCGGTGCGCCACCGTCTCGGAAGCCCTGTCGGCGACCCTGCGTACGGCCGGACGCACCGTACTGGTCTCCTCCTGCGTGGTCACCGCCGCCCTGGCGACGCTGGCCCTCTTCCCGCTGGCCTTCATGCGGTCCTTGGCCATCGGGGGATGCGCGGTGGTCGTCGCCGACGCCGCCGCCGCTCTGACCCTGCTGCCCGCCCTGCTGTTCCTCCTCGGCCCCCGCATCGAAGGCGGACGTCCGACCGGGCGGCTGACCGGACGGCTGACCGGTCGTCCTGCCGGCAAGCGGCTGCGCGCAAACCCCCGGCCCGAATACGCCCGGGGCGCGCTGTGGTGGCGCCTCGCGGTGCGGGTCGCCAGGCGGCCGGTCATGTGGCTGACCGCCTGCACCGCCGTCCTGCTGACCATGGCGGCCCCGGCCGCGCACACCACGTTCGGCGGCATCACCGAAGAGACCCTGCCGGCCTCCTCCGTCTCGCGCCGCGTCTCCGACCACGTCCGCGAGGCGTTCCCCGCCCTGCAACGCCCGTCTGTCCAGGCCCTCGTGCTGCTCCCGGCCCCGGCCGACACCACAGCGGGACGAGACGCGCTCGGAAGCTGGCTGGAACGCGTGTCCGAGCTGCCCAGCACCTCACGCGCCGACGTCACGGCGACACGCCACGATGCGGCGCTCGTGGCCGTGAGCAGCTCCGGCGGCCCGAGCGCGGACCTCCGGACGGTACGCGACGTCAGGGCACTGGAACCGCCCCCGGGCACCGACGTCCTCGTGGGAGGGAACGCCGCGGTGGACGCCGACACGACCGACGCGCTGAGCTCACGGCTTCCGCTGGTGGCGGGCCTGGCCCTGGCGGCCAGTTCCGTACTGCTGCTGGCGGTGTTCCGCTCGGTCCTGGTTCCGGTCAAGACCGTGCTGACGGCGGGCCTCTCCACCTTCGCCTGCCTGGGCGTGATGACGTGGGTCTTCCAGGACGGGCACCTCGCCGGGCTCCTCGGCTTCACCCCGCTCGGGTACGTGGAGACGACCCAGCCCGTCGTCGTACTGGTGGTCCTCTTCGCGCTCTCGCTGGACTACGAACTGTTCCTGCTCTCCCGGGTGCGCGAGGAGTACCTGCTCACCGGGGACAACAGCCGCGCCGTCGCGGTGGGTCTGCGCGACACCGGCTCGGTCATCACCGGAGCGGCCGGCCTGCTGCTGGTGGTCATCGCGGCCTTCACCACCAGCGGTGTCATCGCCATCAAGGAAGTCGGGGTGGGCCTGTTCGCCGGGGTACTGATCGATGCCACCCTCGTGCGGATGCTGCTCGTCCCGGCCGCCCTGTTCATCGCCGGAGGCGCCAACTGGTGGCCCGCCAAGGCCGGCCGTTCCGCAGCCCGCACCACACCCGGGGACGCAGGGGTGGACTCCCCGCCGGCGCTGCCGTCCCCCGCAGACGCCTGACCCGAGCACCCGAGCACCCGAGCACCCGAGCACCAAGGAGTACGCCATGCCTGCCAGTGACCCCTACAGCGTGATCACCACGACCCTCGTCGACACCCTCGGCATCCCCGCCGACCTGGTGCGCCCGGACGCCACGTTCGCCGAACTCGACCTGGACTCCCTCGCCCTGGTGGAACTCGCCCTGATCGTGGAGGAACAGACCGGAGCGCGGCTCACCGACGAACTCGGCGCGGATTCCACCCTCGCCACCGCAGCCGAACACCTCGCCCGGCTCCTTTCCGGTACGGCCGACTCCGGTACGGCCGGCTCCGACGGGACCAACTCCGACGGGGCACTCCAGGTATGAGCGGACACGACATCGCGGTCACCGGTATCGGCATGGTCACTCCCGCCGGAATCGGCACCGCCGCGACCTGGGCCCACCTGCTGACCGGCCGCCCCACCGCCGCCTCCGACCCGCTCCTGGCCGGCCTGGCCGTGGACTTCTCCTGCCAGGTCCCCGGTTTCGACGCCGTGGCGAGGCTGGGACTGCGCACCAGTTACCGACTCGACCGCTTCGCCCAGATGGCACTGGTCGCCGCCCGGGAAGCCGTCACCGACGCCGCGCTGGAACCGGAGCAGTGGGACGGGCAGCGCGTGGGCGTCGTCATCGGTGTCGGCACCACCAGCATGGAGCACTACGAGACCCAGGCCGACAAGATCGCCGCCGGACGGTCCCAGGACGTCTCCCCTCTCCTCCTGCCGCGCAGCATCCCCAACATGGCCGCCGCGGAGATCGGGCTGGACCTGCGCGCCCGTGGCCCCAACCTGGCCGTCAGCACCGCCTGTGCCTCCGGCGCCACCGCCCTCGGTGTCGCCCGCGATCTGCTGCGCTCAGGCAGCTGCGACATCGTCCTGGCCGGCGGAGCGGAATCCGGCAGGTCACGCACGGGGGCGGTCTGCTTCCACCGGATGGGCGCCCTCTCCTGCCGCACCGCTCAACCACAGCACGCCAGCCGGCCCTTCGACGCCGACCGCGACGGGTTCGTGCTCGGCGAAGCCGCCGCCGTGCTCGTCCTGGAACGCCCCGAAGACGCCCGGGCCCGCAGCGCCCCGTCCCGGGCGTTCCTCGCCGGGTACGGCGCCTCCTGCGACGCCCACAGCCCCACCGCCCCGGACCCCGGCGGCCTCGGCGCCGCCCAGGCGATCCGCACCGCCCTTCGCGACGCGCGTCTCGACCCCGGCGACATCCACCACGTCAACGCCCACGGCACCAGCACCCCGCTGGGTGACCTCGCCGAGTACAAAGCGCTGCGCGAGGTCTTCCACCGCCCACCGCCCGTCACCGCGCTCAAAAGCATCCTCGGCCACTGCATGGGCGCCGCCGGCGCGGTCGAAGCCGCCTGCACCGTACTGTCCCTCCAGCAACAGACCATCCCGCCCACGGCGAACTGCGACAGCCCCGACGTCGATCTGGACATCGTCACGAAGGCCCCCCGGCCCACTCCCATGGCCGCGGCGATCAGCAACTCCTTCGGGTTCGGCGGCCAGAACGCCGCACTCGTCTTCCGGACCGGCTGAAGCCGACCGCCCGGGCCGGCGCACGGAAATAGGATGAACAGCCCGAGCCCGCCCCTTCTCGCGCTCGGTCCGTCCGTGACCCGGGAAAGAAGCAAGCATCCATGACCGACGAAGGCGTGGTCGTTTACTGGCGGCCCCTGTGCACGTACTGCCTGAAACTGTTCCTGTGGCTGCCGTTCACCCGGCTGAGGCACACCAGGGTGAACATCTGGAAGAACCCGGACGCGGCGGCGTTCGTCCGCTCCGTGGCCGACGGGAACGAGACCGTGCCGACCGTGACCGTGGCGGGAAGGCCGATGGTGAACCCGACGAGGAAGCAGCTCCTGGAAGCGGTCGCGGCCTACGCGCCGCACGCGATGCCCCGGACCGAGTGACCTTCCCCCCGGCGTCCCCTACCGCGCAGGGTGCGCCGACTGCACCGGCTGCACCGGCAGCAGCTGCGGCCGTTTCGCCGTACGGCCGTCGCCGGAGGACCGGCCGCGCAGGCGCCGGCCCAGCCAGGGGCCGAGGAACCCGGCGGCCCAGCGGAGCTCGGCGTTCGCGGCCTGCCATCCGGTGGGGGCGGGAAGCGGGGGCAGGGGGCGGGTCCACGCGTCGTCGGCGCCGGGGAGCCGGAGCGCGTGGGCCACGGCCGCCGCGATCCGTTCGTGGCCGAGGGGACTGGCGTGGAGCCGGTCCTCGCTCCAGACGCGCGCGTCCGTGGCGAAGGCCTGCCCGGCGGCTTCGGCGACCGCGACGCCGTGACGGGCCGCTGCCGCGCGGATGCGCCCGTTGAGGTCGTGCACACGGGGCGCCAGCGGCCGGGCGAGGGGCGCGATCTTCCCGATGTCGGGGAAGGTGACCGTCGCCACGCGGGCCCCGGTGGCGGTGAGGGCGGCGAACATCGCCTCCAGGTGACCGGCCACCTCGGCGGCGTCGAACGTGGGCCGCATCAGGTCGTTGACCCCGGCGACGACCGTCGCGAGATCGAGGCGCAGGGCCAGGGCGGGCGCCAGTTGCCCGGCGTGCACCTGGCCGGCCAGGCGGCCCCGTACGGCCAGGTTGGCGTACTGGAGCCGGGGATTCACAGCCGCGAGGTGCTCGGCGAGGCGGTCCGCCCAGCCGCGCAGGCCGGTGGTGTCGTCGCCGTCGCCGAGACCTTCGGTCTGGCTGTCGCCCAGGGCGACGTACCGCGCGTACGGTGCATGCGGTTCGTACGGCTCGCACGGCACCTGCTCACCGCTCGGCACGGACCGGCCCCCTCGCGCGCAGGACGGCCGCGACGCGCAGGCCCCACTCCCGGTTCTCCCGCTCCAGGGCCAGGCCGCGCAGACAGGTGAGGTACGCGCCGATCCGGTCGCCCCGGCGCAGGAACTCCTCCTCGCCCAGCTCGCCGCGCATCTTGCGGAGCAGCTTGCCGAAGAGCTCGATCTTGGCTTCGGCGACGGAGGCCCGCTCCTCCAGCTGTTCGATCAGCGGACCGGTGTCGACGGAGTCGGCCGCCTGGACCTTCACCATCAGGTCGTCGCGGATGAAGGAGGGTTTCGAGGTGGCGGCGGTGAAGGCCGCGAGCTCGGCGAGACCGGCTTCGGTGACGCGGAACAGGCGCTTGTTCGGCCGGGTCTCCTGGACCACTTGCCTCCCCGCGACCAGCCCTTCCTTCTCCAGCTTGGCCAGCTCGGCGTAGAGCTGCTGGGGCAGGGCGTGCCAGAAGTTCGCCACGCCGATGTCGAACGTCTTGGCCAGCTGGTACCCGCTGTACTCACCGCCACCACTGCCGTCACCGTCGCTGCCGTCGCCACCACTGCCGTCGCCGGTCAGCAGGGCCGCCAGTACGGCATGTCGCAAGGCCATCGATGCGCCCCCTTCCTTTCCGTCGCCTGTTCCTCCATCATCATACTCAAGAAAGTGACTAGTCAGATCCTTGAGTATGGGGTGAGTTCATGCAGAGCACCATCGCCGAACGCTTCCGCGCCGCTGCGGAGAAGGGCGACCTTGACGCACTGGACGAGTTGTTCACGGAAGACGTCCGCCTCTACAGCCCGGTGAAGTTCGAGCCGCTCAAGGGCAAGCCGATGGTCATGGGCCTCTTCGGCGTCCTGCTGCGCACCTTCGAGGACTTCCGTTACGTCGGTGAGTTCGACGGCACGGCGGAGACGAACACGGATGGCGCCGAGACCTCGTCGGCCGCCTTGCTCTTCCGTGCCGCGGTGAACGGGAAGTCGATCCACGGCATCGACCTGCTGCACTTCGACGAGGCGGGCCTGATCAAGGAGTTCACGGTGATGGTGCGCCCGCAGTCGGCGTCACACGCCCTGAGCGAGGCGGTACTGGCCGGCCTGGTGGCCGACGGCCTCGCACCCGAGCCCGACGGGACCGCCTGACCGGCACGGCGCGGGCCCGGCGGCTCACCCACGCGGTACGGGCCCGGCGGCTCACCCACGCGGTACGGAGGCGCGGTGGTTTCGGACAGGCCTCGGCGCCCCTGAAGGGGGCCGAGGCGTCCGAGTTCACCGCATCTAGGGTTTTCCACAGGGGATGCGGGAGGCGGGGAAGCGCGGGACCGTTTGGGCATGGGGGATGTGGAGGCACTGGCGCGGGGTGGGGTGCTGCTGACGGCGTGGGCTCGGGCGGCGGGTTGGCCGCCACGGCGGCTGAACCGGCGGCTGCGGGCCGACGGGTGGACCCGGATCATCAACGGTGCGTGGTGTGCGCCGGGCAGGGCGGTCGATGAGGGAGTGAGGCTCCTGGCCCTCCAGCTGACCGGGCCCGAGCGGGTGGTCAGCCATCGGTCGGAGGCGGCCGTGCACGGCATCGAACTGCTCCGTACGGAAGTGGAGCTCACCACTCCCCGAGAGGTGAGCCGGCTGCGTCCGCCCGCGTCCACCACCTTCCGCTCCAGTCCCACGAGGTGGTGACGGTGCGGGGACTGCGGGTGACGACCGTCGTCCGCACGCTGGGGGACCTCCTACGGGCCGGGCCCCGCGACGAGGCGCTGGTCGCGGTGGATTCCGCGCTCACGGGGCGGACGGTCCGCGGCCGGCGCGTCCCACCCCTGACGGACGAGGGCCGACTCGCCGTCGAGTTGCAGGGCTCGCGTGCCGGGAAGGCTCGGGGCCGGGAGTGGCTGGTGCTGGCTGACGCGCGATGCGGGTCGCCCGCCGAGACCATCGCCCGGCTGCGGATGCACGACGGGGGTCTGCATTCGCACTCGCAGGTCGAGTTGAGGACTCCGAGCGGGCGACTGTGCCGTCCGGACTTCCTCTTCCGCCGGGAGGGGGTGGTCGTGGAGATCGAGGGGTACGCGTTCCACGGCACCCGTGATGCCCACCGGCGGGACATTCAGCGCTTCAACGACCTCGCCACCTGCCCCGAGGTCCGCATCATCACTCCGTTTCACCGCCCTCCAGGTCTTCCACCAGCCCGAGAGCATGCTGGCCACCATTCGTCAGCAGTTCACCTGACGCCTCCTCACCGCCAGGCGTCCCGGCCGAGAGGTCGGGCGGTGAAGGGGCCGGGGCAGAGGGCAGGGTCACCCACCCGCACGGTACGGACGCTTCAAGGGCTTCGATGGCTTCGATGGCTTCGAGCCCCTCGCAGGGCAGGACGGCCCAGGACTTGGTGCCCCGGGCGGCGGGTGGGCCTCGGCAGAGATCCGGACGTCGCCGCAGTCCTCCACGAGCGCCGCGAACAGCCACAGTGAACGCACGCGGCGCTCCTCACAGAGGGTGATCGCGTCCGGGTCCTTGTTCCGGGGATGCCGGCCCCAGAGGGCGAGGCGGAGTGCGGCGTTGCGGTAGCGGAGGGAGAGGTAGAGGTCCTCCCCCGGCGTCAGCCCGACTACCCGGGCGATGAGTTCGCCGACCGCGAGTACGGCACGGTCCGCGTACGGGCCAAGGTGATGCGCGGGCAGAGCGGAGCGTACGGCGGTACGGGCGATGGCCGCGCAGTGCGGTTCGCCCGGGATGGTCAGGCTGTACGCGAGGGGCGAGGCGGGCGCGGCGGGCGGCGGAGCCTGGCGGCGGGGGGAGCGGCGGGGCAGAGCGCGGTGCGAAGGGGCGGCGCCATGACGGACTCCCTTGTCCGGGTGGCGGGTGATTGACGTTCGGGCGGGGTTCTCTCTGCCCGTTGGCGCGCACGGGTGGCTCACGGGGTGCGGTGGTGGTGCTGAGTGGTGAGCAGTGGCTTGTCTTCCTGACGCGGGACTGCCCCTCCTCTCAGGGCAGGAGAGTGGGGGCAGGGCCGCGTGATGCACTTCCTACTCATCGGAACGTGAGCGGTGCATCACCGGACGCACGCCGTGGTGGTTATTTTGCCCCGCAATGGTAGGAACTCCACCTTTCCGTGGCCCTGTCGTAGGTGCAGGCGGCCAGTTACAGGCGACAGTCCGGAATCCGGGCCATCAGTCCCGACCGGTTGCGCACGCCGGCCTGCGACTGCGACTGTGACTGCACGGACGAGCGGTACGTCGACGCCCTGGTGGAGATGGCCCCACCCCAGTGGCGTGGCTGGTGGGAGCGGTACAGAGGCACCTTGCCACAGGCCTCGTCGACATCACCGAGTTGCAGGCTTCCGCCGTACGCATGAGAGCCGCGTACTCCATGCACATGCCGGGCTTGCTCCAGACGTCAGACCATGCGCTCGCCGTATTCAGGGTCGTCATCCCGAAGTTGCCGGAGCATGAGGTCGCCCTGCGACTCGTCCATCGCGTTGAGCGCCAGCAGATCCTGGATGGCGGAACCCCTTCTGCGTACACCGGCATCGTGCACGAGGGCGCATTGTGGATGCAGTTCGGAGGGCGGGACGCAGCACGGGCCCAGCTCGATCATCTGCTCAAGAAGTCCGAGCAGGAGGACATCACGCTGTTGGTCCTGCCCTTCGAGGCAGGAGCGTTTCCTGGCGCCGGGCAGACGGTCCTGTACGCGGAAGGGCCCGTCCCACAACTCGACGCCGTACAGATCGGCAACTCACACGGGACCGACTTCCTCTACTCGGAGACGCGGTTGGCGAAGTACCGAGCCCACCTCGACTGGATGGAGAACATCGCACTGTCCCCCGAGGACTCGCGGGACTTCATTCGGACCATCGCGCGCCAACTCTGAGGGGGCGACTGGATGACAGAGATCCACTGGGACGAACCATTCTGCGGCGAGGGAAACTCCTGCTTCCGTCCCGGAATGGACGGGCAGGGCAACGGTTACATCGCCATCAACGGCGAGGAGGACCGCTACCTCACCGACAGCCACGAAGCCCTGCGCACCATGATTCGCGACATCAAGATCGGCAAGGCGGATCACTTGTTGTAGTCGCAGGGGCCCGGCCGGCCACCAAACGGCCGACCGGGTCAGCTCAGTTCTGGGTGGCGGAGTCAGGCACTGCGCCACGCGGGAAGGACACCTCTACACGCCGGTTTTTCTTACGTCCCTCTTCCGAGCCGTTGTCAGCGATCGGATAGTCCTCGCTGTACCCGCGGATCTCGAATGTGATGGTGGAGTCGAGCGACTTGTTCAACTCCTGCTGCACGGCGTCCGCGCGCTTCTTGGACAGGACTTTGCCGTGCTCGTACGAGCCGAGGTCGTCGGTGAAGCCGAACACGCGGATCTTGGTCGCCTTCTGGGCGATGATCTCGTCGGCGATGGCTTTGATGCGGGACGCGGCCTCCGCGTTGAGCTTGGCGCTGTCCTTGCCGAAGAGCACCTCGGCCTGAAGCGCGAACTTGACGTCGGAGTTGGTGTCCTCGCGCCGCTCCTCGCCGCCGAGGTCTTCGACTACGGACTTGATGTCGATGACACGGGCGGGCGCGAGGGTGCCGCCGTCGGCCAGCTTGAGCCCGGGTGAGTTGCCGTCCACCTCTGGGGGCGGCGATGTCGTGGTACTGCCGGGGGGTGCGCTGGGTTCGGGGTCGGCGTGAGCGCTCGTCACGGACATGCCAGTGAGCAGCACTGCCGTTGCAAGTGTGGCCGTGGCGAAATGCGCTGGGCGACTTCGAGAAAAGGTGAAGGACATGGGGTCACTCACCGTCGGAGATCTCGATGGTCGCTACGGGCATGTCAGCGATCTGAAAGTCAACCTTGTTGGTTTCGGCCGGCGGAGCGGGGAACTGTGCGAACCAGGGCTGTTCCTCCCCTGCCTTAAATGCCCCGCTGAACTGAGTACAAAGGCAACGCCCATCGGTGTCTCGCAGGATAAGGTACTTCTTCTTGCCCGACCGGTCCACCAGGGAAGCGCCCGCCATGGAAGCTGAATTTCCAGCCAGCTCCTTTTCCTCACCCCTCCATGGAGTTGGGTTCCAGCTGCCATCCTTCCCGTTCTTCACCTTTCCGCTGACTGTAAGAAATCCCCCTTCGTCCCGCACAGCGGTGTTGATCGTCAAGGTGGTGTTGTCCGCACCCCCCGTAATCTCAGCCAAGACGGCTTCCCCCGGGACCTGAGTTTCCACTCCCTTCGACTCCTCCTCACTCTCATTGCCATTGCCAGTCGAATTCGAAGACGAGCCCGCATCGGGCTTTTCACCCTCGCCCCCGCCGCAACCGGCAACCGTGAGGACCAAGCCAGTCGTGATCACCACTGCGGTCAGTACCCTTCGGGCCTTCATGGCGTGCCGCATACTCATTAGCAACTCTTCCTTTTCTTCATGTTCGCTCATCACTCGGCCAGCTGAACAGAGAACAGGTCATTCGCCTCAGGCGGGTCGACCATCCCTTCGAGGGGGGTCTTCGGATCTACCTTCCAGAGCCCACTGCCCTCACAGTCGATCTCGATGAGATTCGACGGATCACTGTCTCCCACGATTTCGCATCGGGGCTCGATTACTGCGGTGGCGTTGGCCTTAGCATGCGTGTTCTCCGTACCAGGGATTACCGAGTCCCCCACGGTGAAGCGCGTTTCGATCTTCGCCGTAAACGCCGGGTAGCCGTTGACTTCGATCACCTCTACGCCGCCGTCAAGATTCGAGTCGTTTTCATCAGCGAGCTGGGCCGCAGCAGCCTGATATCCGTCGCCAGTGAAGTCTGCCTCAGCCATCAGCCACTCGGGCCATTCCTCTGCATCGCCCAAGTAGGCAAAGAAGCCATCGGTCAGCTCGTCCCGTACGTCTTGGGCAGCCGCAAGGGCAGCCGCATCAGCAGCCGACTGGCCACCATTTCGGGCGACAGCCGCCTGCGCAAAGGCAAAGTACGCGAACGCAAGAAAGAGCAGACCCCCCACCACCACGACGTACATGGGAAGGGTCTGCCCTCGGTCCTGCCGAAGCTTGCGCAGCGTTACCCGCCTGTGATGTCGTCCACCGCGTCGCTGATGGCCTCCGAGATGGTCTGGTCCAACCCCAGCCCCCGAACCGCCACCACGATCAGCGCGATCACGACGACCAGGCCCGCGTACTCCACCACGCTCGCGCCCTCGTCCGCTCGTTGCTGCATGCGCGTCACGACCGTGTTCCGCCAGTTGTTGATCGCGAGCCGGGTCTTCGTGGCGGTCTTGAGCGTGATGTCCTTCGGCATGGGGTACCCCTCCGAGTTGGGCCGACGTGGGTGTCTCGGCGGAACCGGCTTCCTCCTGGCCGGTGCCGCTTTCGACATGAGCAACGTACGCCGGAACAGAGGGAATGCCAGAGGGTCCGTGGGCCCAACTCTGGGCCCAAAGCTGGATCCGGGTCCGGTTCGGCGCTGTCGTCGTCCGTTCAGCCATGGCTCGTCGTCCCTCTCGCCGACCCCAGCCACAGCGCGATCGCTTCGCTCCTGCTCGCGCTGTGAAGTTTCGCGAAGATGCGGTTGATGTGGTTCTTGACGGTCTTCTCGCTGATGAAGCAGGTGGCGGCGATCTGCTGGTTGCTCATTCCTGACGCGATCAGGTCCATGACCTCCACCTCCCTCGAACTCAGTCCGAAGTCGGGCCTGTTGCCGGGCTTCCGCGCCTGCTGGAGCCGCTGCCGGTCCATCGTTGAGTACTGTGCCATGACCGATTGCACCTGCGAAGGGGTTTCTCGGAGTCGCTCCGAATTTGAGACATCTGGCCCCCCATTGGCCTCGTACGAAGCGTGTGCAGTCGCATCGCGGGTCCCGGCGTGGCCAGGGATCCGGCTCGTGCGCGTGTGCGGCATGCCCGTGGCGTACGCCGTGCCGAGCCCTTCCGGAAGCGCCGTCCCCGTCCCCGCGCCCCCGGCCCGCATGTGGGCCAGCAGCGCGTCCTGGGCCGAGGCCGTGAAGTGGGCGCGGCCGTCCTTGATGTCGCGTACCGCGCCCACCAGCTGTTCCGCGGTGAACTCGCCGTGCACCAGGTAGCCGCCCGCGCCCAGCCGCAACGCCTCGCGCACGATCTCGCTCTCGCGGCTGTACGTCAGCATCATCACCGGCGCCACCTGGGCCAGGTACGGCAACGCGGAGATGCCGTCGACACCCGGCATCCGGACGTCCAGCAGCACCACGTCCGGCCGGTGGTGCCGGGCCGCCGCCAGGGCCTGGCGGCCGTCGGCCGCCTCCGCGACGACCTCGATGTCGTCGCGGCCGCCGAGCAGGGCGGTGAGGCCCGCCCGTACGACCGGATTGTCGTCGGCGACGACGACCCGCAGGAGGGACGGCGGACCGAAGGGGGTGGGGAGAGGGCCGGGGAGAGGGGCTGGGGCAGGGGCAGGGGCAGGAAATGCCGCTGCCGGCGGCGGAACGCGGACACGGGCGGGGGTGTGTTCCGAGCGGGGTTCCCCCGTGTGCGAGGACGTGTGCTGGGACACGTGCGAGGGCGGCGGTGACGGCGACAGCGACGGCACGGACTGGTGGGGCCCGGCGCTGTACGGGCTTTCGTCCGGCATGGTGCGGCCTCCTCTCAGGAGAGCGGGTGGGGTGAGACCGGGGCGGGTCGGACCGGTCGCGGTGGCGGCGGGGCGGCCAGGGTGTCTCCTCCAGAGGCGAGCGACCCGGCCGGCAGTTCCAGGCGTACTTCGGTGCCTCCCGCGCTGCGGCCCCGCCCGATGCAGATCCGAGCGCCGACACCGGCCGCCCGTTCGACCATCCCCACCAGGCCGAAGTGGCCGGCCTTGCGGAGGTCGTCGAGGCTGATGCCCACGGGCAGGCCCCGGCCGTCGTCCAGCACGCTGACCCGCAGCGCGCCGCCGACCAGGCCGAACTCCAGCGTGACCCGGGACGCGTGGGCGTGGCGGTGGCTGTTCTCCATGGCCTCCGTGGTGATCGTCAGAAGGTCGCGTGCGACCGTGTGCGGAACGGTCACGGCCGACGCGGGTGCGCCGCCCACCGGGCAAAACACCGTCTCGATGCGCGTACGGTGCCCGAAGTCGGCCAGGCGGGCGGCGAGTTCGTCGGCGATCACCACTCCCCCGGTGTCGTAGTCCGCCTGTCTGCGCAGGTCGGAGAGGATCTCGCGGGATTCCGCCGCCGCCCGCCGCGCCGAGCGCGCGACCATGCCCGCCTGGTGCTTGACGGTCAGCGGGTCCATGCGGTCGGCGGACCGCTCCAGCCCCTCCGCCGCCAGGGCGACACCGTGCAGGGTCTTGGCGACCGAGTCGTGCATCTCCCGGGCCAGGCGCGCCCGCTCGTCCTCCACCGCGTCCGTGACCGCGAGCCGGGCGTTGGCCTCGGACAGGGCCTGGGTGGCTGCCCCGAAGCGGAACATCAGGTTCCGTAGCGTTACGCCGATGACTCCGGCCGCCACGCAGAAACCGCTGATCAGGAGCGTGCTGGCCGGGCTCGCCATCCGCTGGGCCCAGGCCGTGTAGGCCGCCGCCAGCAGAAGGATCTGGATGGCGGTGAAGATCCCCGCGCCCCGCCATCCGTACAGCAGGCCGGCGAGAAGCGGCGTACACACGGTGGCGTAACCGAGGGCCGAGTCGGGCGAGGCCGTCAGCAGCAGGACGGAGCCGAAGACCAGATCCACGCCCATCAGCGTGCGGTACTTGATGAGGAGGGGGCCGATCACCTCCCAGTCGCGGAGCACGGCGTACGAGCCGACGAAGCTGAAGACCACGGCTCCCCCGACCAGCCAGCCGCCGAACTGCCCGCCCGCCCTGGCCAGCGCGAAGGGCGCGCCGAGCGCGATCATGGCGAGGCGGAAGCCGAAGACCTGGCGGCACAGCGCCTGGAGGGCGTTGATCTGGATCGGGATGCTCGGTGCGGGTACGTCGTCGGCCAGGGCGGACGCGACCGGCACGTCGAGTGGCATACCGGCCGGCATACCGGCCGGCCCATTGAGCGGGGCCGTCGGGCCGTCCTGGGGCATCCCGGCTCCGGTTCTGGTTCTGGTCCCGGCTCCGGTTCTGGTTCCGGCTTCGGTTCCGATTCCGGCTCCGGTTCTGGTTCCGGTTCCACCTCTGCGCCGGATCGTGGGGAGTGGCATGGTCCGTCAGCCGCCGAAGACCGAGCCGAAGTCGGTCTCCGACCCCAGGAACATGTTGGTCACGATGAGCAGCAGCGTGGCCGGGACCATGAAGGCGAGCGTGACGACCGTCGTCTTGGGGATCGCCTTCGCGGCGCGGCGCCGGGAGTTCTGGGCATCGGTGCGCCGCATGTCGTTGGCGATCTGGATCAGGGTGTCGGCGATCGGTGCGCCGAGCTCCTCGCCCTGCTGGAGCGCTGTCACGAACTGGGACACCTGCTCGGACTCGTTGCGTTTGCGCAGTTCGTCGAAGGCCTGGCGCCGGCTCACACCCATGTCCATCTGGCGCAGGGTGATGCGGAGTTCGTCGGCCCACGGGCCTTCGTACTTCTCCGCGACGCGGTCGAGCGCCTGTCGGAAGCCGAGGCCCGCGCTGACGACGACGGCGAGGACGTCGAGGAAGTCGGGCAGGGTCCGCTCGATGACGTCCTTGCGTTCCCGGACGGCCTGCCAGATGGTGACGTCCGCCGCGAACCAGCCGTACGCGATGCAGAACACAGCGAACAGCGGCAGGTCCTGGAGCAGGAGGACCAGGGCCGACAACCCTCCGAACAGGCCGTACACGGCGCGGCGCGCGGCGTACCGGTCGACGGTGAGGCCGCCGGGGTTGCCCGCCGTGTCGATCTTGCGGCGCTTCCTGTCGACCCCCTTCGGTCCCATGAGGCGGAGCACGCCCGGGGCGAACCGCATGCCGAGGCGGTCGACGGCCGATTCGGTCCCCGAGACGCGCGAGGCGCCGATCTCCAGGGCGACGGCCAGGTCCCCCGGGATCTTGGCTTCGGCGCGGTACATCCTGACGCCCTGGAAGACGCCGGCGACGCTCAGCCCGACCAGCAGCGCGAGCCCCAGTCCCACCATGCCGGACACCTCCTGTTTCAGCTTTCGGCTCGTACGGGCGATTCGGTTGTCAGAGGTTCAGATGTCAGACAGAGGGGTGCAGATGTCAAGGGTTCAGGTGTCAGGGGTTCAGACGTCGACCTTGCCCAGGCGGCGCATCACGAGGAAGCCGAGGGCGTAGAGGCCGATGGCCACGATCACGATGATCTGGCCGATCGGGTTGCTGGTCATCCGGGCCATGGACCCCGGGGTGACGGAGTTGAGCATGATCATCGCGCCGAGGCCGAGCAGCGGGATCGTGTACGCGGTGGCGTTGACCTCGGCCAGCATCGTGCGGACCTCGCGTCGCGTCTCCTTGCGCTCCTCCAGCGTCTCGGTGAGGTTGCGGAGCGATCCGACGACCGTGCCGCCGGCCCGGTTGGAGAGGACCAGGGTCGTGACCAGGACGACGAGCTCGCGCGACGGCAGGCGTTCGGCCAGCTCGCCCAGGGCGTCGTCGATGGACCGGCCGACCGCCAGCTGGTTCGCCACGCCCGCCAGTTCCTCGCCCGCCGGTGCCTCCAGCTCCTCGGCCGCCATGCTCAGCGCGGTACGCAGGGCGAGTCCCGCGGCCGTCGCGTTGGCCAGGATGCGGGACAGGTCGGGGAGCTGGTTGATGAATGCCTCGATCCGCTTCTGCCGCTGCCAGTTGAGGAAGGCGCTGGCTCCCCAGAGGGCGACCAGACCGGCCACGGGGCCGAAGAAGGGCGCCAGTACCGAGGAGGCGATCAGCCAGAGGGCGGCCACGCCGACCACCACGTAGACGAAGAACTCCCCCGCCGTCAGGTCGAGTCCGGTGGTCGAGAGACGCAGGTGGATCCGCTTGCCGAGGGCGGTCTTCCGGAGCCGCCGGTCGACCTCCGCGAACCGCCGCTGCCGGCCCGTGCCGTGACGGCCGTCCGTGAGGGCCAGGCGGTCGACGAGGGCGGCGCGCTGGGCCCTGCCCGAGACGTAGGTGTGGAGCCCGGCGATGCCCAGCACACCGCAGAGCAGCGTGCTGCCGATCGCCAGCAGTGCGTAATTGTTCATGCGTACCTACTGGGCCTCTCGGACGTGGAGCGGGCTGAGCGGGTCGTTGAGCTCCGCCACGCCGAACGCGGGCGGGACCGGCTCGTTCGCGAGGTGGAGACGTTCGGCGACGCGGCGGGGCAGGCCGAGGTGTTCGAACCGGCCGTGGACGGTGCGGTCCGCGCTCATCGGCCGGGCGACGAAGCGCGAGACGGTGGCGATCTGGAAGCGTTCGCGGCCGTGCGACACGAGGATCGCGATCTCGCTGATCCTGCGGGAGCCGTCGGCCATGCGCGCCAGCTGCACGATGACGTCGACGGCGCTGTTGATCTGGTCCCTGAGCGCCTCGAACGGGATCTCGACCTCCGACATCGAGCCGAGCGTCTGGAGCCGCATCAGCGCGTCCTCGGCGCTGTTGGCGTGGACGGTGGCGAGCGAGCCGTCGTGGCCGGTCGACATCGCCTGGAGCATGTCGAGCGTCTCACCGCCGCGCACCTCACCGACGATGATGCGGTCGGGGCGCATGCGCAGGGAGTTGCGTACGAGGTCGCGGATGGTGATCTGGCCCTTGCCCTCGACGTTGGGCGGGCGGGTCTCCAGGCGGATGACGTGCGCCTGCTGGAGCTGGAGCTCCGCCGCGTCCTCGACGGTGATGATGCGCTCGTGGTCGGGGATGAGGCCGGACAGCGCGTTGAGGAGCGTGGTCTTGCCGGAGCCCGTACCGCCGGACACGATGACGTTGAAGCGGGCCCGCACGAGGGCCGACAGCAGCATCAGCATCTGCTCGTCGAGCGTGCCGAGGCCGATCAGTTCCTGGAGCCGGTACGCGCGCGGGAAGCGGCGGATCGTGAGCGTCGGGCCGGTCAGGGACAGCGGCGGGATGATGACGTTGACGCGCTCACCGGACGGCAGGCGGGCGTCGACCATCGGGTTGGACTCGTCCACGCGGCGGTTGACGGTCGAGACGATGCGCTCGATGGTCTGCATCAGCTGCTCGCTGGACGCGAAGCGCATGGGGAGCTGCTCGACGCGGCCGGCCCGCTCGACGAAGATCGAGTCGGGACCGTTGACCATGATCTCGGTGATGGACGCGTCTTCGAGGAGCGGTTCGAGTACGCCGAGCCCGAGCGCCTCGTCGACGACGCGGCGGATGAGCTGGGAGCGCTCGGCGGTGGAGAGCACCGGGCCCTCGCGGCTGATGATGTGGGCGAGTACGCGCTCCAGCCGGGCCCGCCGTTCGCCCGCCGCGAGCGAGGACATCTCCGCGAGGTCGATCTCCTCCAGCAGCTTGGTGCGGTAGGTGGCGACCAGGTGGCCGTCCTCCCGCCCTCCCGCGTGCTCGTCGGGGGCGGTGATGCGTGCCCGCAGACTCATGTGGGTGACTCCTCGGTGGTGCGGATCGCTCGTGCGGATCTTTCGTGCGGGCCTTTCGTGCGGGGCGGGCTGCTACGGCCGCTCCTCTTCGGCCGGCATCGTCACCGAACGCTCGACCTCTCCGAAGTCGTCCATGCCGGGGACGACCGAAGGGATGGAAACCGTGACTGTGGCAGTGACGTCGCCGCCGAACTCGATGGCGGTGCGCGCGGCCAGCCAGTCGCTCATCGCCGCCAGGCCAGTGGCCGCTCCCTGCCCCCGGAACTCCTCCTGCGCCTCCGTACGGGCCGCCGCCCGCGCCGCGGTACCGGCCTGGGAGGCGGCGTAACCGACGATGCCGAGCTGGATGCCGGCCATGGCGACGATCAGCAGGATGGGCAGGAAGCCGGCGAACTCCAGGATGGCGGCGCCCCGGTCGTGGTCCCGGCCGGTGACGCGGCGGCATAAAGATCTCATGGACCGTCCCCCTCCAGGGCAGCTCCCGCGTTGCCGTCCACTTCCCACGGGAAGTTACCGGCCCCGGGGAAGAGGATCGGGGTGGTGAGTGCGACGTGCGCCTTCCAGAGGTTGCCTTCCTGGGCGCAGGAGATCCCGGCGTCGCCCTGCCACGAGGACGGCAGGTGTTTCTTGGCCTCGGACTCGCACGCCGCGGCGGTCCCGGCGCCGCTCGTCGCCGCCGCCGTGGCCGCCCGCGCGCCCTCGTCCGCCGCGTTGCCCGCCAGCGAGAACGTGTAGCCGAAGAGGACCGCCTGCCACATCGCGACCATCACGAAGATGATCAGAGGGGCCATACCGGCCAGCTCGACCGTGACAGCGCCCCGGTCCCGGTCCCTGCCCCGCCCCCGGAACCCGATCGCCCCCCGGTCGCTGCGCAGCAGCTTCCCGCCGCCCTTGCCCCCCGCGCCCGCCGCCGGTTTCACCAGTCCCAGTTCGCCCGCCAGCGCCCACAGCGCCTGCTTGACCGTGCTCCGGCTGTCCAGGTCCTGCATGCGTCCGGCGTCCGTCGCCGCCTGGAGTTCCTTGAAGTTGGCGGGGATCGCGGCCCGTGCGACCTTCGTGCCCGTGATCCGCTCGACCAGCGGCGGCTGGATCTCCGTGTTGCGGTTGTGGCGGTTGACGACGGTGACCGTCTCCTCCGCCTTGCGGATCTGGAGGCGGTCCCACATCCGCACCATGCGCTTGGCCGCCCGTACCGCCACCACGTCCGGGGTGACGACGAGCAGCGCCTGGTCGGCCATCTCGACGGCGGCCGCGTTCGCGCTGTTCATCTGTGTGCCGCAGTCGACGACCACCACCTCGTAGCGGTTGCGCAGGGCGCTCACCACCTGGCGCGCCACCCGGTCGGTGACCTCCTCGCCCCGCTCTCCCTCGGCCGGCGCGAGCACCAGACTGATGCCCGTGGGGTGGGAGAAGACCGCGTCCTGGAGGACGCGCGGCGAGATGTCGGCGATCCCGGCCAGGTCGACGATCGAGCGGCGGAACTGCACGTCGAGGTACGACGCCACGTCCCCCGACTGGAGGTCCAGGTCGACCAGTGCGACCGTACGCCCCGAAGCCTTCGCCGCCAGTGCCAGCTGTACGGCGACGACCGTGGCCCCGGTGCCGCCCTTGGCGCCCGTCACCGTCACCACCGTGCCGCCGGGGCCCGTGAAGACGTCCGGTCCCGCGCCCAGGTGGCGGCGTACGCCCGTGGACCAGGAGGCGGCGCCCTGCACCCGGGCCGCCAGTTCCTCGTAACCGAGCGGGAGCCCGACCAGCCCCCGCGCGCCCGAGTCCATCGCGGCCGTGAAGAGCGCGGGGCCGGTGTCGGCGGCGACGAGGACGACGCCGACCGCCGGGAAGCGCAGGGCGACCTCCCGGATCAGCTCCAGCGCGGGCACCGGACCGATGCGCTCGTGCACGAGGACCACCTCGGGCAGCTCGTCGAGCGATTCGCCCGCGAGCCGCGCGAGGGTGTCGAGGAGGGAGGTGGAGTCGGCGACGGGCGGGGCCGGTTCCGCGTCGGGGAGCTGGCTGAGGAGGGTGGTGATGGCGCGGGCGGCCTCGGGGTCGCCGACCGCCGGGAGGATACGAGTCGTCATACGCCGGTCCTCACTTGTCCCCGTCGAGGGTGTACTCACGGTCGCGCGGCGAGATCGTGGTGTCGCTGCCGTCGGCCACCAGCGCCAGCCGCACGTGCTCGGCGAACGACTCCGCGTACGCCACGCGCTGGGCGTCGAGCGTGTTGAGCGCGAAAGTGATCGGTACCGCGTCGGTGGCCTTGCGGCTGCGGTCGTTCCGGTTCGGCTCCAGCGCCGTGATCCTGCCGACGTCGAGCACGCGGGCGCCGGAGACGATGACCTGGGACTTGTTCGGCTGTCCCTCTTCCTCGCCCTCGAAGGTGGCGTAGATGTTCACACGGGCACCGGGGTTGATCTTGCCCGCCACCCCCGTCGCCGCGTCGATCATGATCGCGATCTCCTGCTCTCCCGAAGCCAGTTCGGGCTTCTTCACGATCATGTCGCTCTGGAGCAGCGAGCCCTGCTGGAGCTGGGTCACCGCGATCTTTCCGTGCACCTCGGAAATGTCGGTCACGGCATTGGCGGAAAGCCACCGCTCGGGCATCGAGATCTTCTCGAACTGGCCGGGTTCCAGCTGCTTGTAGGGCGCCACGTCGTTCTTGAGCCGGTACGCCGGCACTTCCGGCCCCACTTTGGAGTTCACATCGCTGATCACCGAGAGCACGCCGGCGAACGCCCCGAAGGCGCAGAGAACCGAGAGGAGCAGCAGAATGACGCCGCGGCGCTGACGTGAGTTCATGGAGAAGGGCTACCTCGATCAGGAACGTCGGTTCAACGGGCAGTGAGCGGGGTGGTGCGCGCGGGTGGAGCGGTGAAACCGTGGAACGGTTGTGCTGCCGAGGGACATCGTGCCCGCGCGGCGCTAGGGCGACCCCTGGTTCAGGACACCGACCGCGCGGGACCGGTTCTCGGGCGGGGTGAGGGGGGCCGAACAGAACCCGCAGCGGTCACCGATGAGTTCGATCCCGCACCAGGGGCAGCGCTCGCGCCGTACGGACGCCACCAGTTGGTAGAGGACCGAGATGTCCGGCAGGAAAGCGGCGAACTCGATCATCTTCGCCGTGCCCCACCAGCGCGGGGAGTCGGCGGGCAGCGCGGTCTCCTGTACGCCCTGGACCTGCCAGGCGGGGGCGAGTGTCCCGGTGACCCAGTCGGAGACCAGGTTCCCCTTTCCGACCAGCAGTTGGGTGGAGAACTCCGGCCCGGTCAGACCCGCGCCGGCCCCCGCCCCCACCCCGGTCCCTGCCCCCGTGCCGGCCCCACCGCTCCCGATCTTGATCAGTTCGGGATTCGGGTTGGCCAGTACGCCGAAATGCGTACCGGGCATCCACGACTTCGCGTGCGACTTGAGGCTGACCGGCACCCGGTCCAGCTTCGTGACCGAGTTGAGCAGCGCGCCCGCGTGGATGTAGTGCGACAGCAGCCGGGCCGCCGACGCGACGACGCCCGCGCTGAAGTCGCAGATCGACAACTGCCGCAGCTGGCGCACGAGCACGCCGGTCGCCAGGGGCGGCAGATCGAGTTTCAGCAGGGCCAGCCGGTCGGTCTCCAGCATCGAGCGGACGGTGTGCAGACGGTGCTCGTGGGCGACGGGGAGGGAGGCGGGGTAGACGGCGACGACGTACCCGTGCTGCTCCAGCATGACGCTCATGTCGACGAGCGCGGCTTCGAGCGGCTGAGCGTCCGGGGCCTGGAGCAGGGCGGCCGTCGGGGTCTGCGGGTCGGTGGGCGGCAGCACCAGGTCGGCGCTGGTGACTGCGATCGCGGTCGGCACGTTGGTTTCCCCGTCCACTCCGTACGCCGATGCTCCCGGTGTACGCAGATCGATGCTGCTCCGTCCTGCTGCACCAGCACTTTATCCACGACGTACCGGGTGAAAAACGCTTTTCGTTTTTCTTGTACGGAGCCGCTGGCGGGGCGGCGGTGGTGGAGGCGGGGCGGCGGCGGGCGGGGAACCGCTGGTTGCTTCGGGGGATTTCGGGTCGTCCCGAGCGCTTCAGGGTCGGTGGGCCGGGGCGGCCCGAAGAAAAACGCCCTGCACGCCGACCGGCATATCGCGCGGGTGGGCCTGGTGGCTGTCGGGTGAGGGGGTGGGGCGCAGCGCAATCGCCGCAGGCGACGCGACGCAGGAGCGCCCTTGAGGGCCGGGCCTCCGCCGCCACACTCACCCAAGGCGGCCCCCACACCCGAAGCGACCAACGCCCCGGACCCACCAACGCCCTGCCGGTCTCCGGCGGGAAGCGGGCCGCGCCGAGCGAGTGCCCGTCCCGCCCGGTCCCCTTCTCCGTCAGAGGTATTGACAACTCAATTGGTCTGAACCATTTTAACGACCAACAACAAACGGTGGCCACCGTCCCAGTGACTCCTCCCCACACTCCCCCACCGGAGGCAGCAAGTGGACCGCCCAGCACTCCCCCGACTCACCCTCACCGCCGCCCTCACCGCAGCCACCGTCGCCCTCGCCGGTCTGGCCGCTCCCGTCGCCCAAGCCGCCGATCTGAACGTCGCCAAGAACGCCGGCTTCGAGTCCGGGCTCAGCAACTGGGCCTGTTCCGCAGGCAGCGGCGCCACCGTCTCTTCCCCCGTGCACGGTGGCGCCGCCGCCCTCAAGGGCACCCCCGGCGGGCAGGACAACGCCCGCTGCTCGCAGACCGTCGCCGTGAAGCCCGGGGCGACGTACACACTCAGCGCCTGGGTGCAGGGCGGGTACGCCTACCTCGGCGCGAGCGGCACCGGTACGACGGACGTCTCCACCTGGACGCCCGGCTCGTCCGGCTGGAAGCAGCTCACCACCAGCTTCAAGGCGGGCCCGTCCACCACCTCCGTGACGGTCTACACGCACGGCTGGTACGGGCAGAGCGCCTACTACGTCGACGACGTGTCCGTCTTCGGTCCCGACGGCGGCGGTGGCACCGACCCCGAGCCGGGCATCCCGGCCGCCCCCGCCGGGCTCGCGGTCGGCGCCACGACGCCGTCGTCCGTCGCCCTCTCCTGGTCCGGCGTCAGCGGCGCCACCGGCTACAACGTCTACCGCGGCGGTACAAAGGTGCAGTCCGTGAGCGGGACCTCCGCGACCGTCTCCGGGCTGGCCGCGGACACGGCGTACGACTTCCAGGTCACCGCGGTCAACTCGGCCGGCGAGTCCCCGAAGTCCGCGTCCGTCAGGGGCCGGACCGCCCCGGGCGGCGGCGACCCCGGGCCCGGCCCGGCGGTGCCCAAGCACGCACTGACCGGTTACTGGCAGAACTTCGACAACGGCGCGACCGTGCAGAAGCTGCGCGACGTGCAGGCGCAGTACGACATCATCGCCGTGTCGTTCGCCGACTCGACCACGACACCCGGCCAGATCGTCTTCAACCTCGACCCGGCCGTCGGGTACGCGAGCGCCGCCGACTTCAAGGCCGACATCGCCGCCAAGAAGGCCGCCGGGAAGTCCGTGATCATCTCGGTCGGCGGCGAGAAGGGCAACGTCACCATCAACAGTGACGCCTCCGCGACCGCCTTCGCCAACAGTGCTTACGCGCTCATGCAGGAGTACGGCTTCAACGGCGTCGACATCGATCTCGAACACGGCATCAACTCGACGTACCTGACGAAGGCGCTGCGCCAGCTGTCCGCCAAGGCGGGCTCGGGGCTCGTGCTCACCATGGCGCCGCAGACCATCGACATGCAGTCCACCGGCACCGAGTACTTCAAGACGGCGCTCGCGGTGAAGGACATCCTGACCGTCGTCAACATGCAGTACTACAACAGCGGTTCCATGCTGGGCTGTGACGGCAAGGTCTACTCGCAGGGGTCCGTCGACTTCCTCACCGCGCTCGCCTGCATCCAGCTGGAGGGCGGCCTCGCCCCGAGCCAGGTGGGCCTGGGCGTACCGGCGTCCACGCGGGGCGCGGGCAGCGGGTACGTCTCCCCGTCCATCGTGAACGCCGCGCTGGACTGCCTGACGCGCGGGACGAACTGCGGTTCCTTCAAGCCCGCCAAGACCTATCCCGGGCTGCGCGGCGCCATGACCTGGTCCACGAACTGGGACGCGACGGCCGGCAACGCCTGGTCGAACGCGGTGGGGCCGCACGTCCACAACCTGCCGTAGGGATCCCCCGGCCGGCCCCCGCCCGGCAGCGCCGCCGCTCCCCCGGCGGCGCTGCCCGTGTGCGTCACTCGAAGAGTTCGCGCACCTGCTGTACGCACAGCACGACGAACAGCAGGCCCGCCGCCACCAGCATCACGTTGCTGAGCATGCCGTTGCGCCACTCGGCGGGCGTACGGGAGGAGTTGAGCAGCCACACCAGGGTGAGCGCGAGGAAGGGCATGAAGAACGCGCCGAGCACGCCGTACACCACGACCAGGCCGAACGGCTGGTCCAGCCAGAGCAGCGTCATCGGCGGGAACGTCAGCCACAGCAGGTACGCCCGGAAGGGCAGCGAGCGCTCCTTCACTCCGGCCGCCACCTCCTCCACCGTGCCCTCGTCCACGGGGGCGCCCTCGCGGTCGCGCCGGAGGCGCTCGACGAAGTCGGCGAACATCAGGCTCACGCCGTGCCAGACGCCGATGAGGGAGGAGAAGGACGTGGCGAAGAAGCCGACGAGGAAGAGCTTGGCGGTGACCGTGCCGTACCGGTCCTCCAGGATCGCGCCGAGGTCGATCAGGCCGCGGTCGCCCTTGGTGAGGGCGAGCTGGGAGGAGTGCAGCAGCTCCGCGCCGACGATCAGCATGGCGACGACGAAGATGCCGGTGGTGATGTACGCGACGCGGTTGTCGAGGCGCATCACCTTCATCCAGCCGGAGTTGGTCCAGCCCTTGGCGTTCACCCAGTAGCCGTACGCCGCCATGGTGATCGTGCCGCCGACGCCGCCGATCAGGCCGAGGGTGTAGAGGAGCGAGCCGTCCGGGAGGACGGGGAGCAGGCCGGCGAAGGACGCGCCGACGTCGGGGCCGACGCGGACCGCGACGTACACGACGACCACGAACATCACGCCGACCAGGACCGTCATGACCTTCTCGAAGACGGCGTACTGGTTGAACCAGACGAAGACCAGGCCGATCAGGCCCATGACGATCGCCCACGTCTTGAGGCTCGGCCCGTCCGGGAAGAGCGCGACGACGGGGAGGGCGGAGGACGACATGGCGGTCGCGCCGTAGACGAAGCCCCAGACGACGACGTAGACCGCGAAGTAGACGGTGGTCCACCGGCCGAGGCTGCGCCAGCCCTCGAAGAGCGTACGGCCGGTGGCGAGGTGCCAGCGGCCGGCGGCTTCGGCCAGCGCGATCTTGACGACGCAGCCGATGACGGCGGCCCACATCAGGGTGTAGCCGAACTTGCTGCCCGCGATCAGCGTCGCGACGAGGTCACCGGCCCCGACGCCGGTCGCGGCCACGACGATGCCGGGGCCGATGTACTTCCAACTGGACTTGCGCGGCTTGGATACGGCCTCTCCCGTGCCGCTCTCTGTCGTGCCTGTCATCTCCGGCGTCCTCCCGTTTGTCCCCGACGGTGATCCAAGTCACCAAAGCGGGAGCGGGTTGTTCGCGCAAGGGGTAGGGCGGGTCCGTGCGGCCGACGCGCCGCCCCGGCGGTCGAACGGTCGGTCGGACCCCATGGCCGGTCCGTATGTCCGGTCCGTATGTCCGTATGGCCGGTCCTCGCCCTTGACCAGTCCATGTCATGCGCCCACCATATGGCCCAGCACTCCCGCACGACATGCGTCGCACACCCCCACACTCCCCACCCAGGAGACAGCATGCGACTCCGCATACGCGGAAGAGGGTCCGCCAAGTCCGCCACCCTCGCGGGCCTCGCGGCCCTCGTGGCACTCGCCGTAGCGGCGCCACTCACCGCGAGCGCGACCACGGCGGAGGGGACAGCTTCCCCCGCCGCCGCCGCCACCGCCGCCGAAGAAGTGATCAGGCAGTACGAGATCCACGGCCCGGCCACCGCCGCCGCCCGTACCGCCGTCGCGGCCACCGGAGTCTCGGTGGACGAGGCCGACGACCACTCGGTCGTCGTCAGCGCCAACTCCGCGCAGCTGGGGCGGCTCAAGGCGCTCGGATACGCGCCGAAGGCGCTGCCCGGACCGCCCGCGCGCACCGCGGGGCAGGCCGTCGAGCCGTTCGACTTCCCGTCCGCCGACTCGCGCTACCACAACTACGCCGAGATGAACACGGAGATCAACCAGCGGCTCCAGCAGTACCCGGGCATCATGAGCAAGCGCGTCATCGGCAAGTCGTACCAGGGCCGCGATCTCATCGCCATCAAGATCAGCGACAACGTGGCGACCGACGAGAACGAGCCCGAGGTCCTCTTCACCCACCACCAGCACGCCCGTGAGCACCTGACCGTCGAGATGGCGCTCTACCTGCTGCGCGAGCTGGGCGCGGGCTACGGCTCCGACTCCCGGATCACCAACGCCGTCAACAACCGCGAGATCTGGATCGTGCCGGACCTCAACCCGGACGGCGGCGAGTACGACATCGCCTCCGGCGCGTACCGCAGCTGGCGCAAGAACCGGCAGCCCAACTCCGGTTCTTCGTACGTGGGCACGGACATGAACCGCAACTGGAACTACAAGTGGGGCTGCTGCGGCGGCTCCTCGGGATCGTTCAGCTCCGACACGTACCGGGGCCGGGCCGCCGAGTCCGCCCCCGAGGTGAAGGTCGTCGCCGACTTCGTCCGTTCGCGGATCGTCGGCGGGAAGCAGCAGATCAGGACCGGCATCGACTTCCACACGTACAGCGAGCTGGTGCTCTGGCCGTTCGGCTACACGAACGCGGACACGGCGCCCGGCATGACCCAGGACGACCGCAACGCCTTCGCCGCCGTCGGGCAGAAGATGGCCGCGAGCAACGGCTACACCCCGGAGCAGTCGAGCGACCTCTACATCACGGACGGGTCGATCGACGACTGGCTGTGGGGCGACCAGAAGATCTTCGGCTACACCTTCGAGATGTACCCGGGCTCCTCGGGCGGCGGCGGCTTCTACCCGCCCGACGAGGTGATCGAGCGCGAGACGAGCCGCAACCGCGACGCGGTGCTCCAGTTGCTGGAGAACTCCGACTGCATGTACCGGTCCATCGGCAAGGAACAGCAGTACTGCGGCGGCAGCTGAGCCTCCGGCGCATGCGGCTGGAGGGCGCCCGTCCGGCGCTCTCCAGCCGCATGCGTGCTCCGGGCCCACGCGTGCACCCGGGCCCGGTCCGTCCGTCCGGTGGTTACCGGACGAACACCCGGCCGTGCTCGACCGCGCCCGTCAGGCCCAGGCTGTTCGGGGTCAGCGCACGGGCCCCGGCCGGCGTCGCCGTGGCCGGGGACGGTACGTACCAGACGCCGCCGGTGGAGGAGTTCTCGCCCGGCGTGCCGGCGGCGAGGTCGGCGCGGCCGTCACCGCTGAGGTCCGTGAGGGCCACGGCGGCACCGAAGCGGTCGCCCGCCTCCGCCGCGCCGGGTATGCCCGCCGTGTCCTGGTGGAAGGCGTGGCCGCCGGAGCCACCGTCCACTCCGCGGGCGGAGCCGGTCAGTACGGAGACCGATCCGGCCGCGGCCTTGCTGCCGAGCGCCTCCTGGCCGACGCCGACCACCAGCTCCGGGTAACCGTCGCCGTTGACGTCGCCCGCCGCGACCGCGGCGCCGAAGTCGTCGCCGGACTCACCGGTGCCGGGCACGCCCGGGGTGTCCTGGTTCAGGCAGACGTGGGCGGAACCGAGACCGGTCCCGGGCTTCCCGTCCACCGTGCGCACCGTGCCGCCGACGGCCTGCGGGCAGTACGTCTCCTCCGCCTCCGGGTTGGCCCTCACCCCGCCGAGGACGAGGTCGTCGGCGCCGTCCTTCCCGAAGTCCGCGACGGCGAGGGAGGCGGCGTAGTCGGGGGTGGACCAGTCCCTGACCGGCGCGCCCTGCTCCCAGGCGTAGACGTCGGTGCCGCGGATCTCCTGGCCGGAGTAGGTCACCGCCAGGTCGTCGGTGCCGTTGCCGTCGAAGTCGCCGGTCGCGAGGGCGGTGGGGCCCGAGAACTGGTAGCTCACGATGCTCCGCGCCGGGGCGGCCGGGTTCGGGACGGTCGGGCCCGGCTGCCACAGCACCCCGGCCGACTCCTCGTTGCTCGACTGGTACGCCAGGTCCCGGTCGCCGTCGTTGTCGTAGTCGCCGGTCGAGAGGGACCCGCCGATGTAGGCGTTTTCGTGGGAGCCGCGGGCCGCGGTGAACGCGGTGCCGAAGCCGGTGGCGGAGCCGGGCAGCACGGTGATGACGCCGTGCCGGTGGGAGGAGATGTCGGAGAGCGACTCCTGGGGGGCGGAGACGACCAGGTCCGCGTAGCCGTCGCCGTTCACGTCATCGGTCACCAGCTGGGAACCGAACCGGTCGTCCGCCTCCGCGGCGCCGGGCACGCCGGCGGTGTTCTGGCTGATGACGGTGGACTTGGCGGGCCCGTTCGCGCTGCCCCACACCACGTTCACGTACCCGGCCTTGGCCTTGCCGCCGACGGTCGCCTTCGGCACGCCGACCGCCAGGTCCGCGTACCCGTCGCCGTTGAAGTCGCCCTTGAGGTGCGCGGGCGCCGCGGAGGCGGTGCCCGCGGTCAGGGCCGAGACGGCGAGGACGCCGGCCGAGCAGAGGATCGCGGCCGAAAGGGTCTTCCTGTTGCGCAAAGGTCTCTCCGTATGTCGTGAAGAAAGCTGAAGCCGTGAGCCACGATCAGCGGAGCACGGTGGCGGTCGTGACCGGGGCTCGTCCGGGCGCGGTGTCTCCCGGCGAGGTGGATCACGCCTCCGAAGGTGTGACACCCGAGTCGTACGGAGAGTTGTGCTCGGACGGCGTCCAGGTGAACGCGCCCGCGCGGGTCGGTGAGGGCGTCCGGCCGACGCGTCGGGGAGACACCCTCACTGACCGGTGCGGCCCGCGAGGTAGTGGGCGAGTACCGGGGCCAGCTCCGTGAACCACTCCTGGAGCTTCCCCTGGTCACGGGCGGTCACCGCGCCCTCGAAGAACCTGCCGTCGGGGAGCACCACCGCCACCATCAGGACGTGGCCCCAGGTGCCCGGCTTGTAGTGGACGGTCCGGATGTCCTGCCAGGGGAAGTCGGCCGTGGCGCCGTCGCGTTCGAGCGAGACGCCCTGGGCATCGACCACGACCGCGTTACGGGGATCCGTCGCCAGGAAGTCGGGCCCGGCGGGCGCGGGGGCGGGCGCGGGAAAGGACCCGGGGGCGGGCGCGAAGACCGGGGGCGGCGGGCCGAATCCCTGCTGCGGCTGGTACGGCGGCTGCGGGTACGGGCCCGGCGCCGCGCCGCCCGGGTGTCCGGTCTGGTTCCGTTCCACTGAAGTCAGCCCCTCGCATTCGTCTCCGGGGCCAGTATCGCCGATCGACGGAAGGCGCTCCGGGGCGGGCGGGTCCCGGGGCGCCTTCCGTCTCCGTGCGCTCCGTGCGCTCCGTGCGCACGGCTAGACCACCAGGCTCAGGATCGCGGCGACCGCGAAACCCGCGACCGACAGGACCGACTCCAGTACCGTCCACGACTTGAGGGTGTCGCGCTCGGAGATGCCGAAGTACTTGGCGACGATCCAGAAGCCGCCGTCGTTGACGTGCGAGGCGAAGATCGAACCGGCCGAGATGGCCATGATGACCAGGGCCAGGAACGCCTGCGAGTGGTCGCCGTGCTCGACGAGGGGGAGCACGATGCCGGCCGTGGTGACGATCGCTACCGTGGCCGATCCCTGGGCGACGCGCAGGACGAGGGAGATCAGGTACGCGAGGACGACGACCGGCAGGCCCACGTCGTTGAAGGTGTCGGAGAGGGCCTGGGCCACGCCGCTCGCCTTGAGGACCGCGCCGAAGACGCCGCCGGCGCCGACGACCAGCAGGATGTTGCCGACCGGCTTGAGGGACGAGGTCGACACCTGCTCGAGGGACTTGCGTGACCAGCCGCGCCGGATGCCGAGGAGGTAGTACGCCATCAGCAGGGCGATCGTCAGCGCGACGAAGGGGTTGCCGAAGAACTCGACGGCCGAGCGGAGGGTGGACTCGTCGAGCGCGATGGAGGAGAACGTCGCGGCGAGGATGAGGAACAGCGGCGTACCGATGATGGTCAGCACCGTGGCGAGCGGGACGGGGTGCTCCCGCGGGGTGCGGCCCGCGGCGGTCTGCTCGGCGAGGACGGCGGCCCTGGCGTCCTCGGCGGCCTCCACCATGTCCTGCGGGACCTCGACGAAGACGCGCTTGCCGATCCAGCCGGCGTACGCCCAGGCGGCGAGGACGGCGGGGATGCCGCAGACGACGCCCATGAGGATGACCCAGCCGAGCGAGACGTGGAAGAGGCCGGCCGCGGCGACCGGGCCCGGGTGCGGGGGCAGGAACGCGTGGGTCATGGAGAGGCCGGCGAGCAGCGGCATGGCGTACAGCAGGATCGACTTGCCGGAGCGCTTGGCCGCGGCGTAGACGATCGGCGCGAGGACGAAGATGCCGACGTCGAAGAAGACCGGGATGCCGAAGATGAGGCCGGTGAGGCCCATGGCGAGCGGGGCGCGCTGCTCGCCGAAGAGGCCCAGGAGGCGGGAGGACAACACCTCGGCGCCGCCGCTGACTTCGAGGATCGCGCCGAGCATCGTGCCGAGGCCGATGATGATCGCGACGTGGCCGAGGATGCCGCCCATGCCGGATTCGATGACGGAGACGACGGCGGACCTCTGGACCGTGCCGAAGAGTTCGGTGACGGAGAGGCCCGCGCCGAGGCCGACGACTATGGAGACGGCGAGCAGCGCGACGAACGGCTGGAGCCTGGCCTTGATGATCAGGAAGAGGAGGAGGCCGATACCGAGGGCCGCGACGGTCAGCAGACCGGCCGTGCCGTCGACGAGGGTGAGGAGACCGCCGGTGTGGGGTGGGGTCTCCGCGGGAACGGGGGCGGCGGCAGCGAGCAGGGGCATGAGGAGGGCCTCGTGATTCCATGGGGCTTTCGGGGCAGGGGGTGTCGCGGCACGGCGCCCGGGCGGTGGGCGGCGTGCCGCGACGACGTACGGCGTGCGGGGCGGGGACCGGGACGGCGGGCGTCAGCTCAGGACGGCGAGCGCGTCGATCTCGATGAGGAGGCCCTTGGGGAGACCGACGTAGACGGTCGTACGGGCGGCGGGGGCCTCCTTGAGGCCCTGCTCCTCGAAGTACGCGTTGTAGAGCGCGTTCATCTCGGCGAAGTGGTCGGTGTCGGTGAGGTAGACGCGCATCATCATCACGTCGTCCCAGCTCGCGCCGCCCTCCTCCAGGACCGCCTTGACGTTGGCGAAGGTCTGGAGGGTCTGCTCGCGCAGGGTCGGACCGGCGGGGGTGGGGGCCCGGCCCTCGACGGCCGGCAGGAAGCCGACCTGGCCCGCGACCTGGAGGAGGTTGCCCTTGCGGACGCCGTGGGAGAACGTGGCGGGCGGGGCGGTGTGGGTGGAGGGGGTGATCGCGGTCTTCTCGCTCATGCGCTTGCTTCCTTCGGGGGTGTGTTTCCTGAGTACTCCCGGCTGATGGCGTCGGCGGTGCGGCGCACCAGCGGGAGGAGGGAGAGGAGTTCCTCGGCCGTGACGACGACGTTCGGCGCCGACACCGACATGGCGGCGACGACCCGGCCGTCCGTACCGCGGATGGGAGCCCCGACGCAGTTGATGGACTCCTCGTGGCCGCCGAGGTCGGTGGCCCAGCCCTGTTCGCGTACGAGCGCCAGTTCCTTGAGGAAGGCGGCGGCGTTCGGCGTCGAACGGGACGTGTAGGCGGGGTAGTCGAGCTTCTCCGCGACGGTGCGGCGCTCGGACTCGGGGAGGTCGGCGAGCAGCAGTTTCGCCACGGCGGCGACGGTGATCGCGACGGGCTTGCCGATGCGCGAGTACATGCGGACCGGGTAGCGGCTCTCGACCTTGTCGATGTAGAGCACCTCGTCCTCCTCGTGCACCGCGAGGTGGACGGTGTGCCCGCACTCGTGGTTGAGGGCGGCCAGGTGGGGGTGCGCGATCTCGCGCAGGTCGAGGTTCTCGACGGCCTCCTGGGCGAGCGCGAAGAGGCGGGCGCCGAGGCGGTAGCGCTGGTCCTGCTGGCGGTAGACGAGGCCGTGCTCGTGGAGGGTGCGCAGGAGGCGCAGCGCCGTGGACTTGTGCACCCCGAGGCGCTCGGCGACCTGGCCGAGGTCGGCGGGGCCCTGCGCGAGCAGTGGCAGGATGCTCAGCGCGCGGTCGACGGTCTGGCTCATGGCGTACGTACCTCCTGGTCGGCGGCGCCCGTCCAGCCGGGGCCGAGACGAAGTCTCCCCCAGGCGTCGTCGTCCAGGGCGGCCAGGCGGTCGGCGTGGGCGCGGGAGGGCGGCGCGGCGAGGTCGCCGGGGACGGTGAGGGCGGCGGCGGCCATGAGGTGGCCGTGCCGGATCCGGTCGCGTACGGGCAGACCGCGCAGGGTCGCGGAGAGGAACCCGGCGGCGAAGGCGTCCCCGGCGCCGACGGGGGCGACGACGTCGACGCGGAGGGCGGGGACGGCGGTGACGGTGTCGGTGCCCCGGCTTTCCCCGGGGGCACGGGTGAAGACCGTCGCGCCTCTCGCGCCCTGCTTGACGACCAGGGCCTCCGGCTCGGGCAGGGTGCGGCGGATCGCGGCCGCGCCCTGGACGCCCCAGGCCGCGTCCGCCTCGTCCTCGCCGACGAAGACCAGGTCCGCGCCGCGCGCGAGGTCGAGCAGGACGCGGGGGCCCCCGGCCTCGTGCCACAGGTGGGCGCGGTGGTTGACGTCGAAGGAGACCAGGGGGCGGCCGGGGCGGCGGGTGGTCAGCTCGCGCGTCAGGGCCAGGCAGTCCGCGGACAGCGCGGCCGTGATCCCGGACAGGTGCAGCACGCGGCCCGCGGCCAGTTCGTCGAGGGGCATGTTCCGCGGGGACATCGCGGAGGCCGCCGACCCGGCCCGGTAGTAGACGACCTCGAAGCCGTCGGTGTCACGGTCGGCCGCCGTACGGAAGTAGACGCCGGTGGGGCGGTGCGGGTCGCGCTGGACGGCGGAGGTGTCGACGCCGTACGCGGCGACGGTGTCGACGAGGTGGTCGCCGAAGCCGTCGGCGCCGACCCTGCCCACCCACCGCGCGCGGTGCCCGGCGGCCGCGAGGGCGCAGGCGACGTTCGACTCGGCGCCGCCGATGCCGCGTCCGAAGGAGGGCACGTCGGCGAGGCGGCCGGGACGGGACGGCAGGAACGTCACCATGGACTCGCCGAGGCAGACCACGTCCATCATCGCGCCCCCTCCGTCCCGCTCTGCTGATACGTCCGCGGACGCGGTCACGATCGGGCTCCTCACCACGGGCACACCACTGAACTCACCATTGACCCTGCGTCGGCTCGGATGTTAGACAGCGTTCAGCGATATGCGCAATGGTCGTTGCACATGCTGCAACACGACATACCAGGAGGCTCCCATGGCCGCAGGCAACCCGGTCGGCCGACTCGCCGACGAGCGCGTGGACCACCGCTTCAAGGCGCTCCCGCCGGACGCCGGGGGACTGACGGTCGGCGAACTCGCGGCCGAGCGCCGCAACCTCTTCACGGGCGGGTTCACCACCCCCGTGCTCGCGCTCTCCGCCGAGTCGCTCGCGCACAACCTCGCGCTCCTGGAGACGTACGCCGAACGCCACGGCCTCGCCTTCGCCCCGCACGGCAAGACCTCCATGGCGCCGCAGCTCTTCGAGCGCCAGCTGGAGCACGGCGCGTGGGGCATCACCGCCGCCGTGCCGCACCAGGCGCGCGTCTACCGGGCGTACGGCATCCAGCGGATCTTCCTGGCGAACGAGGTCGTCGACGCGGCCGCGCTGCGCTGGCTGGCCGCCGAACTGGACGCCGACCCCGGCTTCCGCTTCGTCTGTTACGTCGACTCGGTGCGCGGCGTGGAGCTGATGGACGAGGCGCTCCGGGCCGCGTCCGCCTCGCGCCCGCTCGACGTGGTCGTCGAACTCGGCGCGGGCGAGGGGGCCCGTACCGGCGCCCGGACGGCCGCCGACTGCGCGGCGGTCGCGGACGCGGTGGCGGCCACGGCCACGCTGCGGCTGGTCGGCGTGGCCGGATACGAGGGCGAGGTCCCGCAGGCGGACGGCGACACGGTCCGCGCGTGGCTGCGCGAACTGGTGTCCGTCGCCGCGGACTTCGACAAGGCGGGGCGCTTCGCCGGCTCCCCCGAGGTCGTGATCAGCGCGGGCGGCAGCGCGTGGTTCGACGCGGTGGCGGAGGTGTTCGCGGAGATCCCCGAACTCTCGCTGCCCGTGCTCAAGCTGCTCCGCTCCGGCGCGTACGTCTCGCACGACGACGGCCACTACCGCCACCTCACCCCCTTCAACCGGGTCCCGGACGAGGGCGCGCTCCAGCCCGCGTTCCGCCTCTGGGCGCAGGTCGTCTCCCGGCCCACCCCCGGGCAGGCCTTCGTCAACGCGGGCAAGCGCGACGCGGCGTACGACCTGGACCTGCCGGAGGCGCAGGCCGTACGGGACGCCCGTACGGGCGAGGTGCGTCCGGCGACCGGCATCACGGTCACCGGGCTGTCGGACCAGCACGGCTGGGTGCGTACGGGCCCGGAGGCGGACCTCGAAGTCGGTGACTGGCTCGGCCTGGGCCTGTCCCATCCGTGCACGGTCTTCGACAAGTGGCAGCTGATCCCTGTCGTCGAGGCGGACGGCACGGTCACGGACTACATCCGCACGTTCTTCTAGCCCCGGGGGCGGGCGCGCCGGGCCGCCGCGCGGGGGCCTTTCCCCTGCCCGCCCCCTCCCGTAACCGGGGCTCCGCCCCGGACCCCGGTCCTCAAGCGCCGGACAGGCTGAGCGTTGCCGCAAGCGGCATATCAAGCCCGTCCGGCGCTTGAGGACACGCCCGAAGGGCGTCCGGGGCCCGGGCCTGCCCCGGTTCGGGAAAGGGCGGGCAGGGGGACAACCCCGCGCGGCGGCCCGGCAGCGCTCCCGCCCCTCCCCGCCCTCCTCCCAGCAGGCACTCAGAGAGGCGAACAGCCATGGACCTCGTCATGCGTGACGTACGCGTCATCGACGGCACCGGCGGTGCCTCCTACCGGGCCGACGTCGCCCTGGACGACGGCCGCATCACCGGGATCCGGCGGGAGGGCGACGGCGGCCCGCGCCCCCGTGGCCGGCGCACGCTGGAGGCGGACGGCCTCGCCCTCTCCCCCGGCTTCATCGACATGCACGCGCACAGCGACCTCGCGCTGCTCCGCGATCCCGACCACAGCGCCAAGGCCGCCCAGGGCGTGACCCTCGAAGTCCTCGGCCAGGACGGACTGTCGTACGCGCCCGTCGACGACCGCACGCTCGCCGAGGTCCGCAGGGCGATCACCGGCTGGAACGGCGGTGCGCCCGGGGACACGAGCGTCGACTTCGACTGGCGGACCGTCGGCGGGTACCTCGACCGGCTCGACCGCCAGGGCATCGCCGTCAACGCCGCGTACCTCGTCCCGCAGGGCACGGTCCGCATGTACGCGACGGGCTGGGAGGACCGCCCGGCGACACCCGCCGAGCTCACCCGCATGAAGCAACTCGTCGCCGAGGGCCTGGAGCAGGGCGCCGTCGGCATGTCGTCCGGTCTCACCTACACGCCCGGCATGTACGCCGACGACGCCGAACTCACCGAGCTGTGCCGCGTGGTGGCGCGGTACGGCGGCTACTACTGCCCCCACCACCGCTCGTACGGCGCCGGGGCCCTCGCCGCGTACGAGGAGATGGTGACCCTCACCCGCAACGCCGGCTGCGCGCTCCATCTCGCCCACGCCACCATGAACTTCGGCGTCAACAAGGGCAGGGCGCCCGACCTCCTGGCCCTCCTCGACAAGGCGCTCGACGAGGGCGCGGACATCTCCCTCGACACCTACCCCTACACCCCCGGCTGCACCACGCTCGTCGCGATGCTGCCGAGCTGGGCGGGCGAGGGCGGCCCCGAGGCGACCCTCGCGCGGCTCCGCGACGACGAGAGCGCCGAGAGGATCCGCCACCACATGGAGGTCGTCGGCGCGGACGGCTGCCACGGCGTCCCCGTCGAGTGGGACACCATCGAGGTCTCCGGCGTCAGCGACCCCGGTCTGGCGAGCTGCGTGGGCAGGACGATCGCGGAGTCCGCCGCGCGGCGCGGCGAGGCGCCCTGGGCCACCGCCCGGCGCCTGCTGGTCGAGGACAGCCTCGGCTCGACGATCCTCCAGCACGTCGGTCACGAGGAGAACGTCCGGCAGATCATGCGCCACCGTGTGCACACGGGCGGCAGCGACGGCATCCTCCAGGGCCACAAGCCGCACCCGCGCGCGTACGGCACCTTCCCCCACTACCTGGGCCATTACGCCCGCGACCTGGGCGTACTCACCCTCGAAGAGACGGTCGCGCACCTCACCTCCCGCCCGGCGGCCCGCCTGCGCCTGCCCGACCGGGGGCTGGTGCGCGAGGGTTACCGCGCCGACCTGGTCCTCTTCGATCCGTCGACGGTCGCGGCGGGCTCCACCTTCGAGGCTCCGCGCACCCTGCCGACCGGCATCCCGCACGTCCTGATCGACGGCCGGTTCGTGATCGAGGACGGGCGGCGGACGGACGTCCTCGCGGGCCGGTCGGTCCGGCGCACGGCCTGAACGGAGCACGGCCTGAACGGAGCACGGCCTGAACGGAGCGTCGCGTGTCACGGCTCCCCTCGGAGCCGTGACACGCGACGCTCCGCGCCGGTCGGAACGCTCAGACGCGCTGCCAGAGGGCCGGGACGTTCGGCGGCTCCCAGCCGGCCTGGGCCTGGTGGCCCTGGAGACAGCGGTAGGCCGCGCCGCCGTAGGTGACCTGGTCGCCCGCCGCGTAGACCTTGCCCGCCGCCCACGTGCCGCCGGGCTCGCCCGGGTCACCGGGGTCGCCCGGGTCGCCCGGGTCACCGGTGGTCGTCTTCAGGGTCAGCCCGTACGCCTGGAGCAGCGGGTTGATCGGCTGGTGGTACGTCGTACCGCCGCTGCGGCAGTCCCCCGACCCGCCGGAGGTGACGCCCTGGGCCTGGCTGCCGGATATGTAGGAGCCGCCCGAGTCGCCCGGCTCGGCGCAGACCGTCGTCCGGGTCACTCCGCTGATGGTGCCCTCGGGGTAGGTGACGCTGGTGTTGTGCTGCTGGATGGTGCCGCAGTGCCAGCCCGTGGTGGACCCGGAACGGCAGACAGAGGCGCCCACCGGGGACTGCACGGAGCCGGTCACCTGGACGTTCTGGCCGCCCCGGCTGACGTGAGGGGTCGCGGTCCAGCTGGAGTTGGCCGCCACCCAGGCGGTGTCGCGGCCGGGGAAGGTGGAGGCCTGGAAGGTGCCCTGGGCGACCCGGTTGTACCCGCTGGTGGTGGTGCCGGCCCGGCCGCAGTGACCCGCCGTGGCGAAGCCCTGCGTGGTGCCCCGGGTGACGGAGAAGCCGACCGAACAGCGGCCGCTGCTCCCCATGTAGTACGCCTCGCCGCCCCGGATGTCGTACAGCGGGCGCGGCTGCTCGGTGGTCCTCTCCACCGTGACCAGCGCACGGTCGGCGCGGCTCGCGGCGATCAGCTTCTCGGCCGCCGCCGGTCCGGCCGCCCGTACCACCACCCTGTTGGCGCGTACGTCGACGTACCAGACCGGTACGCCGGCCGACGCGTTGCGGACCGCCGCGCGGTCCAGCGCGGCCTTGGCGCGGTCGAGTTCGGCCAGCGTGTGGGGAACGACCTCGGCCCGCGCGCCCCGGGCGGTGATCGCGGCGGCGTCCGCGGCCCGGGTGGTGGCCACGGTGAGGGTGGCGGAGTCCGCCCCGGCCACCCACGCCCCGGCGTACGAACCGGCCAGCGCGAGCTGGAGCCGGCCGGCGGTGGCGCCCGCCTCGGCCTCGTTCTCCAGCCGGTCCGTGGCCTGTGCCCGGCTGAGCCCGAGGTCGCGCCGCATGGCGTCGAGCAGTTCCGGCTGGACGTCGGCGGCGGACCCGGTCACCGCCTCGGCGGACTCGGGAACCTGCTGCGCCGTGGCCGCGCCCTGCGGTCCGGCGAGGACCAGCGCACCGGCGGCGGCGATGGCGGCGCACGCCGCTCTGGCGTGTCTGTGGAGCATGAGGGATCTCCTCGGTCTCGGTGGGGGTGTGGCACGCGGGGTGTCCCGAAACCGTAGGAGTGCGAACAGGCGTACACGAGCTCTCGGTTGACCCCCCTCACCGCGTTATGGCCTCCGGCGCCGCGGCTGCCGGCGTCCGGGGGGCGGGGCCCCGGAACGGTTCGCCGTCCTGCCCGCGCCCGCGCAGCAGCACCGCGCCCAGCACGCACACGGCGGCCGCGACGACGAAGCCGTACGCCGGGGTGCTGCCGTCGGGGTGGGTCTCGTAGACCAGGGCGGCGGACAGCACCGCCAGGATCCGGCCGAGCCGGCCGTTCCAGGCGGTGGCGGAGACCGCCGCCATGCCCCAGAGCAGGTACCACGGCTGCACCATCGGCGAGAGGGCGACCAGGGCCAGCAGGGCCACGCCCAGGGCATGGACCGGGTGCGGGAGCGGGGCACCGCGCCAGGGGCGCACGCTGCGGAACGTCGCCAGGGCGGCGTAACCGATCACGACGAGCGCGAGGGCCAGGCCGAGCGTCTGGACCGCGTTCTTGACCGGGTCCGGGTCCCAGCCGAACAGCAGGCGCGTCAGCTCGCCGAGGCCCAGGCCGATGTCGCTGGAGGCGGAGAGGGCGGTGTGGATGGTCGCGGCGACGCTCTGCGTCCGCAGCCAGCCGAAACCGGTGCCGCTGAGCAGGGTGGCGGCGACGGCGACCGCCCCGGCCACCAGACCGGGGAGGGCGAACGCCTTGACGAGGCGCCACAGGAGCGGCCCGGAGGTGCGGCGGACGGCCAGTACGCCGATGAAGAGCAGGGCGACGGCGGCGGGCGACTTGACCGTCGCCGCCAGTGCGACGAGCGCGCCGGCGAGAATCCACCGTCCGTGCAGCGCGCACACCACGCCGGTCAGCATGAGGGCGATCATCAGGCCGTCGTTGTGCATGCCGCCCACGACGTGGACCAGCATCAGCGGGTTGAGGGCGCCCAGCCACAGCGCGCCGGTCTCGCTGGCGCCACGGGCGCGGGCGATGTGCAGCGTCGCCCAGGCGGTCAGGGCGAGCGCGGCCAGGGCGACGAGCCGCATCCCGAACACGGCGGGGACGATCTGCCCGTCCGTGACCCCCACCACCGCCTTCGCCAGGGCCAGGAAGACGGGCCCGTACGGGGCGGGGGTGTCGGTCCAGTGGCCGCCGACGCTGGCCGCGGCGTCGGCTCCGAGCTCGTCCGGGCCGAGGACCGAAGGTCCGGACGTGTAGACGTCATGGCCTTCGAGGACCATCGCGCCCTGGGCGATGTAGCTGTAGACGTCGGCGCTGTGGAGCGGCGGGGCCAGTGCCGGCGGCGCCGCCCACCAGACCAGCGTGACCAGCGTTTCACGCACCCCGCCCGCCGCGCCCCGGGCGACCAGGCGCCCGTACCGCCACCAGGACACGACCAGGAGGGTCAGGCCCAGGTACGCCAGGACGGCGGCCGCCCCGGTCGTCACAGGCCCGTGGGGAACCCACATCCCCCACGGATCCCGGGCCGGCAGCCTTCCGGCGGCGACGCCGCCCACGGCCACCGCGACCGATCCGGCGGCACCCAGCCGGCGATACCCGACAGCACTCAGCGTCCACATGACCGGTCAATTTATCGGAGCTGTACGAACGGCCGGCCGGGCCGCGTGGCCAAAAACACCGGGCGGCTCCCTTCGCGCGCCCGTAAGGTGGCCGTTATGCAGGTGATCCAGTCGACGAAGCTCGCAAACGTCTGTTACGAAATCCGCGGCCCCGTGCTGGAGGAGGCGATGCGGCTCGAAGCGGCGGGTCATCGCATCCTCAAGCTCAACACCGGAAACCCGGCGGCGTTCGGTTTCGAGTGCCCGCCCGAGATCCTGGAGGACATCCTCCGCAACCTTTCGGGCGCGCACGGCTACGGCGACGCGAAGGGGCTGCTGGCGGCGCGCCGCGCGGTCGTGCAGCACTACGAGACCAAGGGCATCGAGCTCGACGTCGAGGACGTCTACCTCGGCAACGGCGTCTCCGAGCTGATCCAGATGTCGATGCAGGCGCTGCTCGACGACGGCGACGAGGTGCTCGTCCCCGCGCCGGACTATCCGCTGTGGACCGCGTCCGTCTCGCTCGCGGGCGGCACGGCCGTGCACTACCTCTGCGACGAGCAGGCCGACTGGATGCCGGACCTCGCCGACATCGAGCGCAAGATCACGGACCGCACCAAGGCCATCGTCATCATCAACCCGAACAACCCGACGGGTGCGGTGTACGACGACGAGATGCTGCGCGCCCTGACCGAGATCGCCCGCCGCCACAACCTGGTCGTCTGCTCCGACGAGATCTACGACCGCATCCTGTACGACGGCGCCACGCACACCCCGACCGCAGCCGTCGCCCCCGACCTGCTGACCCTCACCTTCAACGGGCTGTCGAAGAACTACCGCGTCGCCGGCTACCGCAGCGGCTGGCTGGCGGTCTGCGGCCCGAAGGCGCACGCCTCCTCGTACATCGAGGGGCTCACGATCCTCGCCAACATGCGCCTGTGCGCCAACATGCCGTCGCAGCACGCGGTGGCGACGGCGCTCGGCGGGCGGCAGTCGATCGAGGACCTGGTGCTGCCGGGAGGCAGGATCCTGGAGCAGCGGGACACGGCGTACGAGCTGCTCACCCGGATTCCGGGCGTCACCTGCGTGAAGCCCAAGGGCGCGCTCTACCTCTTCCCGCGGCTCGACCCGAAGGTCTACAGGATCAAGGACGACCGGGAGATGGTCCTCGACCTGCTGCGGGCCGAGAAGATCATGGTGGTGCACGGTACGGGCTTCAACTGGCCCGACCCCGACCACTTCCGCATCGTGACGCTGCCGGCGGCGGAGGTCCTGGCGGACGCGGTGACACGGATCGGCACCTTCCTGGACGGATACGCGCAGCCCTAGGCGAGACGAGCGCGACTCGGATCAACCTTAGACAGAATCCAATGTAGGATGGTCTCCTGACTCTGCCAGGAGGCCATCCCATGTACGAGCCGATCCGCAGCAAGTCGGTCCATCGCATGGACGAGGACCGGGCCGACTTCCCGCACCGTTCCCGCGAGGAGGAGTTGGACATCCAGCTCGCCGGGCACCTCGCGGCGCTTCTCGCGGTCACCGACGAGCTGGGCCTCGACGCCGCCGCCGACCGCATCGCCACCCAGGTCGCCCGGTTGCGCGGCGCCCCGCCCGCCCGGCACGCCGGCCTCACCCACGCGAGCCCGGCCGCACTCCACCGCCGGGCCCACGAGCTCGCGGGCCGCGCGCTGGTCGTCGCCGCCTCGCGCGCCGACACGGCGGTCGCGATCCTCTCCGCCGAGCGCATGGACGCACACGCGGCCGCGCTCGAAGAACTCCGCCCCGTCGGAGCCCACTGACGGCCCCGGCCCGTGTGCCTCAGCGGCGTACGGGCCGGGTGCCACCGATCGACCCGCCGGCGCCCGGCCGCCTTCGCGGGAGCGGCGCCGGTTCAGGCGCGAAGGAGGCCCCCGAAGCCGTGAGGGGGCTTCGGGGGCCGTGCCGCGACGGGCCGGTGACCCCACAGGTCAGGGCGGATGTCGGAAGGCCCGGCCGCGGAGACCGGTCGGCTCTTGCGCCGGGGATCAGCCCAGGCGCCGGACCAGCGCGTGGTACTCGTCCCACAGCTCCTTCGGGGTGTGGTCACCGAAGGTGTCGAGGTGCTCGGGGACCAGGGCGGCCTCCTCGCGCCAGACCTCCTTGTCGACGGCGAGGAGGAAGTCCAGCTCCTCCTCGGAGAGGTCCAGGCCCTTGGTGTCGAGGGCGCCCTTGGCCGGCAGGATGCCGATGGGGGTCTCGACGCCCTTGGCCCTGCCCTCCAGGCGCTCGACGATCCACTTGAGCACCCGGCTGTTCTCGCCGAAGCCGGGCCACACGAACTTGCCCGCGTCGTTCTTGCGGAACCAGTTGACGTAGTAGATCTTGGGCAGCTTGGACTGGTCGGGCCTGTCCGCGCCGACCTTGATCCAGTGGCCCATGTAGTCGCCCATGTTGTAGCCGCAGAACGGCAGCATGGCGAACGGGTCGCGGCGCAGTTCGCCGACCTTGCCCTCGGCGGCGGCGGTCTTCTCGGAGGCGACGTTCGCACCGAGGAAGACGCCGTGCTGCCAGTCGAAGGACTCGGTCACCAGCGGCACGGCGGTGGCGCGGCGGCCGCCGAAGAGGATCGCGGAGATCGGTACGCCCCTGGGGTCCTCCCACTCGGGCGCGATGATCGGGCACTGGCCGGCCGGGACGGTGAAGCGCGCGTTGGGGTGGGCGGCGGGAGTGCCGGACTCGGGGGTCCAGTCGTTGCCCTTCCAGTCCGTGAGGTGCGCGGGCGCCTCCTCGGTCATGCCCTCCCACCACACGTCGCCGTCGTCGGTGAGCGCGACGTTGGTGAAGACGGAGTTGCCCCACATGGTCTTCATGGCGTTGGCGTTGGTGTGCTCGCCGGTGCCGGGCGCGACGCCGAAGAAACCGGCCTCGGGGTTGATCGCGTACAGCTGGCCGTCCTCGCCGAACCGCATCCAGGCGATGTCGTCGCCGATGGTCTCGACGGTCCAGCCGGAGATCGTGGGCTCCAGCATGGCGAGGTTGGTCTTGCCGCAGGCGGACGGGAACGCGGCGGCGATGTACTTGGGGGACTCCGCCTCGCCCTTCGGCGGGGTGAGCTTGAGGATCAGCATGTGCTCGGCCAGCCAGCCCTCGTCGCGCGCCATGACGGACGCGATGCGCAGGGCGTAGCACTTCTTGCCGAGCAGGGCGTTGCCGCCGTACCCCGAGCCGTAGGACCAGATCTCGCGGTCCTCGGGGAAGTGCGAGATGTACTTCGTGGAGTTGCACGGCCACGGCACGTCGGCCTCGCCCTCGGCGAGCGGGGCGCCGAGGGTGTGGACGGCCCTGACGAAGAAGCCGTCGGTGCCGAGCTCGTCGAGGACGGCCTGGCCCATCCGGGTCATGGTGCGCATGGAGACGGCGACGTACGCCGAGTCGGTGATCTCGACGCCGATGGCGGACAGCGGCGAGCCGAGCGGGCCCATGCAGAACGGGACGACGTACAGGGTGCGGCCGCGCATCGAGCCGCGGAAGATGCCCTGCTCGCCGGCGAAGATCTCACGCATCTCCGCCGGAGCCTTCCAGTGGTTCGTCGGGCCCGCGTCCTCCTCCTTCTCGGAGCAGATGAACGTGCGGTCCTCGACGCGGGCGACGTCGCTCGGGTCGGAGGCGGCGTAGTAGGAGTTCGGGCGCTTGACCGGGTCCAGCTTCTTGAACGTGCCCTTGGCGACGAGCTCCTCGGCGAGCCGCTCGTACTCGGCCTCCGAGCCGTCGCACCAGACGACCTGGTCCGGCTCGGTGAGGGCTGCGATCTCGTCGACCCAGGAGATCAGCTCCTGGTGGTCCGTCGGAAGGACGGAGGTCCCTCCCGCACGAAGCTCGTCGGAGTGCCGGGGGGAGGGAGCCGCGTTGTCGCGCGCCACGATTGCTCCTAAGTGAGGGGTATGTAGGTGTAGGCCCCGTGGGGGCTGCGACCCGGACGCTTCACGTGGTGACTCATTGGCGCTCATCCGGTGCCGACCGCACTCATTTGATCATCCGACCCGGCCGCCCATATGTCCAGGGGGCCGCACACGTGAGCATCGCCACTCACAGCACCCGTACCTGGTCGTAACCTACGGTCGCGTAGGTAGGATTGCGCGTATGACTTCCGCCGAGTCCGATCAGCTCACGAACCCCGACGGCCCCGGGCGAGGGCCTGTCGAGATCGATCTCCCGAGCCCGGTCAAACCGAAACTGCGCGGCTGGCTGCACGCCGGCATGTTCCCCGCCGTCGTGGTCGCCGGCCTGGTACTCATCGCCCTCGCCGACTCGACCCGCGCCCGCGTGGCCTGCGGGATCTACGTCCTGACCGCCTGCATGCTCTTCGGCATCAGCGCGATCTACCACCGCGGCACCTGGGGCCCGCGTGGCGAGGCCGTGCTGCGCAGGCTCGACCACGCCAACATCTTCCTGATCATCGCGGGCACCTACACGCCCCTCACGATGCTCCTGCTGCCCGAGTCCACCGGCCGCACGCTGCTGTGGGCGGTCTGGGCGGCGGCCCTCGCGGGGATCGCCTTCCGGGTCTTCTGGGTCGGCGCCCCGCGCTGGCTCTACACCCCCTGCTACATCGCGATGGGCTGGGCCGCGGTCTTCTTCCTCCCCGACTTCATGCGCGCGGGCGGCATCACCGTCCTGGTACTGGTGGTCGTCGGCGGCCTCCTCTACAGCGCGGGAGGCGTGATCTACGGCCTCAAGCGCCCCAACCCGTCACCGCGGTGGTTCGGGTTCCACGAGGTGTTCCACTCGCTGACCCTGGCCGCCTTCGTCGCGCACTACATCGGCATCTCACTGGTGGCCTATTCGGCCTGAGGGCCCGTGCGGTCCCCGCACCCGCCCTCCCCGCAGTGGCCGCGGCTTCGAAGCCGCGGCCACTCGCCATGCCACGACCGCGACCACCGCCAGCACCACCCCGAGCACCGCGGCCCCGCCGCCCAGCAGGAAACTCACGACGCACAGCGCGGCCACCACCGCGGCCGACGCGTTGACGATTCCCCTCACCCCGGCTGCCCCCTTCCGCACACCTGACCGAATTCACACCCCGTACACCTACCCCACACACATCGTGACATGCCCCGCTGACAGCCGGGGCGGCCCGGGGCCCATGCCCGACAATGGCGGGCATGGCCGCCGACACCCCCCACCCCTTCGCCGACGCCGCACCGCCCCGCCCGGGTCTGCGCGAGCGCAAGAAGCTCAAGACGCGACTCGCGATCCGTACCGCGACCTACCGGCTGATCGCCGAGCAGGGGTACGAGGCCACCACCGTCGAGCAGATCGCCGAGGCCGCCGAGGTCTCCCCCTCGACCGTCTTCCGTTACTTCCCGGCCAAGGAAGACATCGTCATCACCGACGAGTACGACCCGCTCGTGGAAGCGGCCCTGCGCGCCCGCCCGCCCGGCGAACCGCTCGTCGAGTCCCTGCGGACCGTGGTGACACAGGCCCTGCGGCACTCGCTCGACCACGAGCCCGAGGAGATGCTGCTGCGCACGAAGCTGCTGACCGAGGTACCCGCCGTACGCGCCCGGATGATGCACAGCATGTCCGCGACCGGGCGCATGCTGTGCGAGGTCGTGGCCGAGCGGACGGGGCGGCGCGCGGACGACCTCGAAGTGCGGGTCTTCTCGATGGGATTCGTCGCCGCTCTGCTGGAGACGACCGTGTACTGGGCCGAGCACGGCCGGCAGGACGACCTGGCCGGCCTCGTCGACCGCACGCTGGACACCCTCGGCAACGGCTTCCGGCTGTGACCGCGGACGGGCCGGCGGCCCGGACCGCCTGAGGTCCGGGCCACCGGGGCCACCGGGGCCCTCGATGCCAACGGGACCGCCGGGGCCGCGCGGGATCGCCGAAGTGCCGTACGCCTTCGGGGAGCGGCACGCGGGCGAGTCCAAGTCGACGGTGCGCGAGGGCCTGCGCTTCCTGCGCCACCTGGTGACGCTGCGCACCTCCGGCCCGCGGGCACGGGCAGCCGTCTTCGGCCTGACCGGGCGGCCCGCACTACGCCCCCGCCCAGAACATCGCCGACCAGGCCGGGCTCCTGTGGAACTCCGTCCTCGTCGACTCGCTCCTCCACCGCCTGCGACGCGGCCACCACAGCGGACCGGTGCGCCTGCTCACCTGCCCGGCGGTGGGCGACGCGGACCTGGTGGCCCGCCTGTCACTGGCGGCCCGTCTGTCACTGGCGGCCCTGTTCATCGGGTGGGGCGGCCTCGCGCCCGTACCCGCCAGGGCGATCAGCACGGCCGTGGTCTTCGCGGGCCGTTTCCCGCTGGTGGCCCGCCGGCTCTACCGCCGGACGCGGACCCGCCGGACGCGGACCCGCCCGGCCCCGTGCCGGCCGAGACCCCGCTCCCGGACCCGCCGGGCTGAAATCGCCCAGGGGGCACATCAAGCCCGTCCGGCATTCGAGGGCCGGGGCCCGGGGCGGAACCCCGGTTCGGGAAGGGGCGGGGCGGGGCGGGGCGGAGGCAGCTCCGCGCAGCGGGGCTGCCGGAACCGGCGGGGCCCGCGGCGGACTCCACGGGCCCCGCGGGGGGCTAGCGCGGGGTCTCGCCCATCCGCTCCCGCAGCGCCCCCGGGTCCGAGGTCGGCGCATCGCACACGAAGTGCCGGCACACATACGCGCCGGGCCCCCGGTCCGCCAGCAGCGGGAACTCGTCGCTGTCCACTTCGCCCACCGCCACCACCGCCCCCGGCGCCCCGCTCAGCAGCGCGGCCCGGTGCAGCTCCTTCGTCAGCGGGTCGTCGCCCGCGCCCACCACCGCCACCTCGCGCGGCCCGTCCAGCGCCGCCTCGGCCACCGCGAGGCCCCACCCGATGAAGCGCGGCGCACGCGGCCCGAGCGTCTTCACGACGCCGAGCGCCCGCTCCGCCGCACTCCGGTGCACCTCGGACCCCGTGTGCGCGGCGTACGCCAGCAGCGCGCCCGCCGCGGCCGTCCACCCGGAAGGCGTCGCGTTGTCCGTCGGGTCCTGCGGGCGCCGGATCAGCTTCTCGGCGTCGTGAGCCGTGTCGTACAGCGTCCCGTCCTCCCCCACGAACTGGTCGAGGACGATGTCCAGCAGGAACCCGGCGAACTCCAGCCACACCCCCTCGCCCGACACCGCCGCCAGCGCGAGGAACCCCTCCGCCACGTCCGCGTAGTCCTCCAGCACACCGGCGTTCGGACCCACTCGCCCGTCCTTGGACGTACGGGCCAGCCGGGCCCCCTCGTCCATGTGCACCCGCACCAGCAGATCGGCGGCCTCGGTCGCCCGCTCGACCAGGTCAGGCCGGTCGAAGTACGCCCCGGTCTCGGCCAGCGCGGCGATCGCGAGCCCGTTCCACGCGGCCACGATCTTGTCGTCCCGTCCGGGCCGCTCCCGCTTCCCGCGTGCCGCGAGCAGCCGCGCCCGGACACCGGCCACCCGCGCCTCGTCCGCCGCCTCCTCCCCCACGGGCCCCACGGGGAGCTGGAGCACGGACGCCCCCTCCTCGAACGTCCCCTCCTCCGTCACCCCGAAGAGCCGCGCGGCGAACTGCGCGTCCTGCTCCCCGAGCACCTCACGCAACTGCTCCGGCGTCCATACGTAGTACGCGCCCTCGACATGCCTGCCCGTGCCGTCGTCGCTGTCCGCATCCAGCGCGGACGCGAATCCGCCTTCCTGCGTACGCAACTCGCCCACCAGGAAGTCCGCGGTCTCCAGCGCCACCCGCCGCGCCAGATCCGATCCGGTGGCCCGCCACAGGTGGGCGTAGACCCGGCACAGCAGCGCGTTGTCGTACAGCATCTTCTCGAAGTGCGGCACGACCCACTGGCGGTCGACCGAATAGCGCGCGAAACCGCCGGCGAGCTGGTCGTAGATCCCCCCGCGCGCCATCGCCTCGCAGGTGTCGGCGGCCATCTGGAAGGCTCCCTCGGAACCGGTACGCGCGTAATGCCGCAGCAGGAACTCCACCACCATGGACGGCGGGAACTTCGGCGCCCCGCCGAATCCGGCGTGCGTGGCGTCGTAGTCCCGCGTCAGCGCGAGCAGCGCCTGCGCGAGCTCCTCCTCCCCCGGCAGCTCGGGCGCCCCGTACGCGAGCGAGCGCCCGCTCAGATCCCGCACGACCTTCCCGGCGACCTCGTCGACCTCTCCCCGCCGGCCGGTCCAGGCGGCGCTGACGCCCTCCAGCACCTGCCGGAAGGAGGGCATGCCGTGACGGGGCTCGGGCGGGAAGTACGTACCGAAGTAGAAGGGCGCGGCGTCGGCGGTCAGGAAGACGGTCATGGGCCACCCGCCCTGCCCGGTGGCGGCCTGCACGGCCTCCATGTACACGGCGTCCACGTCCGGCCGCTCCTCGCGGTCGACCTTGACGTTGACGAAGTGCTCGTTGAGGTAGGCGGCGGTCGGCTCGTCCTCGAAGGATTCGTGCGCCATGACATGGCACCAGTGACAGCTGCTGTACCCCACGCTGAGCAGCACCGGAACTCCCCGCCTGCGCGCCTCCTCGAAGGCCTCGGGCGACCACGGCCACCAGTCGACCGGGTTGTCGGCGTGTTGGAGGAGGTAGGGGGACGTCTCGTGCGCCAGTCGGTTCGGCATACCTCCATCCTGCATGAACCCCGCCCGATCCCCCTGCTCTCTCGCGCTGGCGCGCGCCGGGCAGGACACTTGACGCGCGATCGTTGCTCTCGGAGGGGGACGTACATGCGGGAGAGTCACCGGGCGGAGGCCGAGCGGCTGTTGGCGCGCGCGGTCGAGGAACAGGCACGGCGGTCGGGCGGCCGTGTCGACGCCCAGGCGCTGCTGGTGCGGGGGCGGGCCGCGCTGGAATCGATGGCGGCCGGCGCGGACGAGGAGTACGCCGCGTACGTCGAGGCGCTGGACGAGGCGCAGGCCGGGCAGCAGTCCCTGGCGGAACGGTTCAGCGGCGCGCATCTCTCCACCCCGTTCCTGGTCACGGCGGTTGCCGCCGTCGCCGCCGTCGGCGCGGACCTCTCGCTCGGTACGCAGACGGGCACCGCGCTCGGTGCCGGGGCCGCCGTCGCGGTCGCCGGGGCCGCCGCCACCGTCACCAGGGTCACCGCCGCGCACTGGCCCGCCGCCCGTCGGAGGGCCGGTGCGATGGCGCGGCCCGGCGGGCCGGAGCAGTTGCGGCTGGAGTGGCTGACGGCGCTGGAGACACGGGGGATACGGCCGTTCCTGGACCAGCAGCACGTCCTGCTGGCCGCGGCCCGCCCCACCCCGGCGCGCAAGACCGCCGTCGCCGGCCGGCTGCGCGGGGCCGACCGCAGCCAGGCGGCGCGCGGACGGTCCGTACTGGAGCAGTCCTTCGGGCACCTGCCGGAGCCCGACGGGCCGTTCGCGGGGCGCCGGGCGGCGATGGCGCAGATCGCGCAGTGGGTGCACGCGGCGCGGGCGAGCACCGAGACGCGGCCGACGGTCGTGGTCCTGCACGGGGCGCCGGGTTCGGGGCGTACGACGCTGGCCGTGCGGGTGGCGCACCACCTGCGGGACCAGTTCCGGGGCGCGTGCGTGGTGGACCTGCGCGGCGACACGCCGGGCGAGCCGCCGCTGTCGACGCGCGAGGCGCTGCTGCATCTGCTCAACCGGCTCGGTGCGCCGCGCGAGCAGCTGCTCTTCCGGGAGCGTTCCTCGCAGGAGCAGCAACTGCGCCGGCTGACCGACCTGTACCACCAGCATCTGACGGGGCTGCCGGTGACGGTGGTGCTCGACGACGCCTCGGACGCGGCGCAGGTGCGCACGCTGGTGCCGGAGCGCTCGGACAGCCTGGTGCTGGTGACGGCCCGCGAGCCGCTCGATCTGCCCGCCGGCGTCCCGGCGTGGGTGCACCAGCTGCCGGTGGAGGCGCTGGACCCGGCGGGCGCGGAGGAGCTGCTGCGGGAGGTGGCGGGGGAGAAGGAGGGGCCGTACGACGCCCGGTCGGCGGACCGGATCGCCGAGCTGTGCGGCGGGCTTCCGCTGGCGCTGCGCGTCGCGGGCTCCTCGCTGGGGGCGCGTTCGCCGCGTGCGCTGGCGACGGATCTGGCGGCGTACGGTCCGGTCGATCCGGTGGAGCGCGCGCTGTGGCTGCGCTACACCGACCAGCCGGACGCGGCCCGCCGCCTGCTGCGCCGCCTCGCGCTCGCGGGCCGGGCGAGCCTGGGCGCGGCGGCAGCGGCGGCGCTGCTGGGCACCGCCGAGCAGGAGGCGCAGCGGCTGCTGTCCGCGCTGGCGCGGGCGGGCCTGATCGACCACGTCCGGGGCAGCCGCTACCGTCTGCACGACCTCGTACGGACCTTCGCCCAGGCGCGGCTGGCCGACGAGGAGGAACCGGCGGACCGGGCGGCCGCGCAGGAGCGGCTGATCCGCAACTACGGCGAGCTGGCCGACTCGGTGATCCGCCTGGTGGACGGCAAGACGTCGACACGCGCCGGCCACTTCGGGGCCCACGGCTTCACCTCCCTCGACGCCGCCCTGCGCTGGCTGGACGACGAGTCGAGCTTCATCACGGCGGCCCTGCGCCACGCGGAGGGCGTCGACCAGCAGGCCGTGCTGAACCTGCTGGGCGCGCTGTGCGACTACTGCCTGCTGCGCGGTGACCTGTACCGCCTGGGTGAGATCAGCGAGCTGACGCAGGCCGTCGACCAGGGGCTGCTGATCCGCTCCGTGCAGTGGCGCACGGGCATCGCGGCCCGCCAGCTCGGCGAGCTCGACAAGGCCCGTACGACGCTGTCCTCCGTCGTCGACCTGTACTTCGAGGCCCAGCACGAGGCGGGCGCCGCCCGCGCCCTGTGTTCGCTCGGCATCACCCTCCACCACCAGGGCAACCTGACGGAGGCCGCGGCGAAGCTGGACGAGGCGCTCGCGCTCCAGGCGGCGGACGAGCTGGCCGCCGACCGCGCGTGGACACTGCACGCGCTGGCCGCGGTGGAGCGCGACCGGACGAACCTCGCCGTGGCCGTCGGCCACCTGGACACCGCCCTCACCCTGCACCGCGAGAGCGAGAGCCTGCACGGCCAGGCGTGGGCGCACTTCCAGCTCGGCCAGGTGTACCTGCGCAGGGGCGACGTACCGCGCGCGGAGGACCAGCTGCGCGCGGCGCTGGAGCTGTACGGGCGTACGCGCGACGGGCGCGGCGAGGCGTGGGCGCTGACGCAGCTGGGCCGCGCGCGCCTGGTGGACGGCGACCCCTCCCCGGCCGCCGACCAGCTGCGTCAGGCCCTGTCCCGTCACCGTGAGGCGGAGGACGCGCGCGGCGAGGCGTGGACCCTGTACTACCTCGGGCAGGCGCTGGAGGAGCTGGGGGAGGCCGACCGGGCGGTGCGCGAGCTGGAGCGGGCGCGCTCCATGTTCTCCCGGATGCGGGACGTGTACGGGCTGGCCTGCGCCCGCCACCACTCGGGCCGCGTCACCCGCGACCAGCGCGCCGCGCAGACCGGCAACCTCCGCAACTCCGGCTTCGCCCGGCAGCTCCTGGCCGACGCCCGCGCGGACTTCCACCGCATCGGCGTCCCCCACGGCGAGGCGTGGACCTGCCTGGAACTGGCCATCGTGGACGCGGGCAACAACCGGCCCGCCCAGGCGCTGGAGCTGTGCGACGAGGCGATCCGCCTCTTCGTGTCGTACGCCGACCATCGCGGCGCGGACTGGGCGCGCTTCCTGCGCTGCACGCTGCTGCCGTTCGGATCGCCGGGCGGCTCGGAGGCCGGCACGGCGGTGGCCCGGGAAGAACTCTCCCGGCTGGTCCGCGCGGGACATCCGACGCGCGACGGCAAGCTGGAGGACTGCGCGGAGGCGTACGGGCTGGTGCTGGAGCGGGGCGTGGACCTGGCGGAGGGCTGGCAGGCATGGCGCCTGGGCATGGTGCCGAACCGGCACGCGCGCGAGGTGATGGGCGTGCCGGTGGACGGGGCGCGGGGCTGACAGCTCCGGACGCCGCCGGGGCGTGCCGGGCGGGGCCCTGCGGGGCGGTGTTCCCCGCCCGCCCCTTCCCGCTGCGGCACCGTGCGGCTCCGCCGGGTGAGGGGCTCCGCCCCCGGACCCCGGTCCTCAAGCGCCGGACGGGCTGGGAACCGCCGTAATCCAGGTTCTCGACGCGGGCGGCCCCATGCGGTTCGTCCACATCGCCGAGGAGGCCGGCCTGGAC
>NZ_JBSFTV010000014.1:0-175040 GCF_053591455.1 Streptomyces sp. NPDC003016 | reverse complement strand
CCGGCGCCCCGGACACCGGACAGAACCCTCCCTCCTCCCCTCCGTCCTCCCGCCCGACCCTGTCGGACTTCGACGACCCCACCCCCACCAGCACATCACCCTCCCCCTCCTCGGACACCAGCGGCAGCACACCCAGTACCGGCGACAACCGCAGCAGCTCGTCCTCCCCGAGCAGCGCGGGCCTGTCCGCACCCGCCCCGCAATCGGCCCCCACACCCGCATCCAGCGGCACACCGTCCTCCACCCCCAGCGGCGGCGGGATCAGCACCTCCATCGACAGCCTCGCCGCCAGCATCCCCACCCAGTCCAACGCCGCCCCCACGCCCACCACGGCGGACCCGTCGACCGCGGGCCCGCGCCCGGACGGCAGCTCCCCGATACCGAACTCGCCCACACCCCCCACCACCACCGACGGCACAGCAGGCACCCGCACCGGCACCAACACCACCCCGAGCGGCTCCTCCTCCCCCACCAGTCCCACCAGTCCCAACCCCACACAGGGCCCGCCCAGAACCCCCTCCACCACCCCCGGCATCCCCAACCCCACCCCAACCGGTCCCGTTTCCACCCCGAACCCGGCACCCTCCACACCACCGCGCAGTACGCCGACCCCATCGACGGACGGCCGCACTCCGGGGACCCCCGACAACCGCACCCCGAACCCGAACCCGAACCAACCCGCACCCGGCACTGCACCCGGCCGCACCTCGAACCCGAGCACGCCCAGCACCAGCACACCGGGATCGGCAGATGCCCGTACGCCCCACCCGAACACGACCCCGAGCCCGGCCTCGGCCACGCCCCATACGAGCCGCCCCGAACCAACCACCCCGAGCCAGGACCCCAGGCAGCCGGCCCCACCCAGAACCACGGCGCCACAGGCAACCCCGACCCCAACAGCAACGCCGAGCACGGCGGACACGCCCGCCTCCGGCTCTCCCGGGCGTACCCCCGACCGAGCACCAGCCCCGGCCGCCGGCACCCCGCACACATCGCAACCGGCTGCGGGCAACACTCCCGCACGGCCTCACCAGCCGTCCGGCAACACGCCCAATACCCCCAACACGCCGCAGCAGCCCAGCACCACCAACCCCGGCACACCGCCGAACACCCCGAACCAGCAGCAGCAACAGCAACAGCAACAACCTCAGGTAACGGCGGTACCGCTCCACACCGGGGCCCCCGGTCCGAACGCCCCCGCCCAGGCGTCGAATCCCACCCCGCCCGGCCCGCAGGCACCGGGCTCGCCACAGGCAGCCCCCGGCGCACCCGACAAGCCGGAGCCGCAGACGGACAGTCTCGAGGACATCCGCGACGACCTGGACCACTCCCCGGGAGGGCTGACTGAGCCCGACCCCCAGGACCAGCAGCTGCTGGCGAACGCCGTGCCACGGAATCCCGACGGCACTCCTCAGCGGTTCCCCGACCCGTTCGGCCCCTGGAGCCAGCTTCAGAACGACGGCGGCAACGAGGTACCGGGACGCAGCAACAACTGTGCCGACTGCTCCCGGTCCTTCCTGGAGACCTGGTACGGAAACCCTCAGGTCTCCGCCCCGCGCACCCTCGACACCGACGAGGACGGAAACCTCGACCCCTGGTCCCCCGAAAGCAACGCGAACGAGAACCAGATCCGCTGGGCCGGCGCCCCCCACACTTACGCGGGCACCGGCGACGACCCCGATACTCCGCTACGTATCGCATGGGACCTCCATCAGGCCGGGCACGGTGCGGCAGCCGTCGTCCAGGTCGACTGGCCGGGCGGCGGCGGTCACGCGTTCAACGCCGTCAACCATCACGGCGACATCATCTGGATCGACACCCAGAGCGGCGAGGTCAGCCACAACCCGCTCCACATCGACAGCGCGGCGCGTGTCTGGCACATCCCCCTGGACGCGGACGGAAACCCGATTCATCCGGCGGAGACGGACACCGGCGACTCCCAGAATCAGAACGACGAGTCCGAGGCGGAGAACTCCGAGAACGCGGCGAACTCTGACAGCGACGGGCAACCGGACAACACCACGCAGAACGACGCTTCGGGCGGCCCTCCGAAGCAGCAGACCAACGGCAACGAGCCGGGCATCGAATCACCCACCACAGCGGATGTCACGACACCGGACGCGGGCACTTCCAACACCTCGAATACGCCTCGGTCCACGATGGCCGAACCGAGCACAGCGCCTGGCCCGGACCACGGCCCGGCGAACAGCAAGGCCGGTAACGAGGACGGTCGGACACCCCAGCTCCCCAGCACGCCCGATGGCCGGCAGACACTCCCCCACAACGACAACTCGACGCAACCGCGGCAGTCGCAGACCCCGGAGTCGGCCACCGAGCAGAACCGCCCGTCCCCGTCCGAGACACCCGACGCCAGGGACCAGCAGTCACACCCGGATGCCCCGACGCGCCCCCACGCGCAGGGTGGGACGCCCGACCGGGAGACCCAGTCGCCGACCCGCACCACACCCGACGGCACCGACAGGACCACTCCGGACAACGAGTCGTCGCCCACCCGGACTGCAGTCGGCACCCCGGGCACCAGTCCGGCACACGACACTCCCGGCGATCCCACGACCAGGCGGGACACGCCTCAGCAGACCATCACGTCCTCGGACCCGCGTACATCCATTCCACATCAGCAGACGACAGACCCGCGCACCACCGACCCGCGCACGGCCGGCCCACGGCGGGACAACCTCACGCAGCAGAAGCCGGAGACCAGCGAGCGGCCCGACGGCCGGCGGCCGAACACACCGCCGCGAGCGGACCATGCACGCCCTGACCGGCTAAGTCCCGACCAGGCGCGTCCGGACCACCCGGAGGAGCCACCCTCGGCAGCTCCGGGCGAGAACCAGCCCGACGCCCCGGACCCGACACGGCCTGATGATCCGAACCAGTCGTCGGCCGACAACCGTCGCGACCGCCCCAGCAGTACGAACAAGGACTCGGTGGTCCCTGCACCGGAGAGCCTCCCTGTAGGAAAGACCGCCGACGCGTCCAGCTACCTCAAGGACTCCACGCGCGGCAAGGGTCCGCTGTACGGCCCCATTGCCGAAGAGACCAGCAGAGACACCACCAGGTCCGATTCGGACAGCGCCACCCCGCCCCGCGGACCCGCGGAACCCGCCGCTCGTAGCGAGGATGACAGGGCTTTCATCCGTAGGATGGTCGACTTCGCCAACGAGAGCAGGGCGAACCGCGAGCTGTACTGGCGCAAGGACGGCCAGCGCAACAGCCTGAACAACAAGGTCGACGGCCGCGATCTTCCGCAGCTCAAGCGGGACCCGAATCATCCCGACGACCCCGACAGATTCATCGCGGCCAGCGATGCCCCGCCTCCAGTCCAGCCCGACTACATGCCTGCTGAGACCCACCCAGTGGTCCGCCGGGGCAGGAACGTCGGCATTGAAGAACATCACCTTGCCCATCTGGACGCCGCTACCACCGACCGTGAGTGGACACTCGCGGCCGATCGGATCACCAGAGCTGCGAAAGAGGAGGCAGAAGCCGATCACGGCAGGGATTCAGAAGAATTCAAGCGGGCGAAAGCCATCTACGCAGACACCCACGACGCAGTGGGGAAGGGCGGTGAGGCTCACGGAGAATACGCCGCGCACCACCATGCGATGGCGAGTGAGCACCCCGAATACGAGCTCGTCGATGTTCCGCACACCGGCAGCGGTAGTGACCAGTTCGACCAGATCTATGAGCACAGAGACAGACCGGGCCATTACATCGTGGTCGAGGCGAAGGCTCCGGCAGCCGACCTTCAACCGCGCAAGGGGCACTCAGGCAGACGAGTAATGCAGGGAACCCGGGAGTACTTCGAAACCATCATTATCGCGATGCAGGAGGGAACCCCCGAGCAGGAAGACATTGCCAACAAGCTGGAGGAGGCGTACGCCGAGGGAAATGTGCAGTACGTAAAGGTGCAATCCAGGGTCGAAGACGACACACCGGATGCAGATCCGGAGAGCAGCGGGGAGAGCCCAGAGGGCAGTTCAGGTGACGAGGGAGCACCTGGGGCCAAGAGGTACGGTGGCTTCGCCATGAAGTACTTCGACATCCGGAAACCTGAAGAGGGACAGGCATGACCGTACAAGTACCCCGCCATGACATCCCGTCCGATCGCGTCCGCAGCGTGGAGTCGCTCGTACAGCAGACCGAGGAGCGTATCGGTCGGTTGGAGGGAAACGCCTATACGTTCAACTTGGCGCTGAACAATTCAGTCAGGGTTGCCCAGACGCACTGCGCTCTCGATCCGGACGCAGCGAGGATCGAGACATGGGAGGCGTGGGTCGCGGCCATGCAGATCGGATCCGCCCTTTTTCAGTCGGCCACTTCGACCGAGCCGACGGTGACCTGCCGTATCAACGGCAAAATGCGAACTATTCCCTCCACAGGCCCCACTTCCCACGCAGATGCGGGGAACTGGCTCACCGCTTTCCATCTCGCCGCGATCTGTCGGGAACACGACCGGCTGACCCGGCTCAGCAACGTCCCGATCTCTCTGCTGCGTGAATCGGGTGCGGTGTACGACGAGTACATCTATGACTGGGTCGACACCCTGCAGACGTACTGGAAGCAAGGCCCGGATCTCGGCGACAAACTGGTGGCCGCAGTCGACGGCACGGCGCCCGAGCGGCTGCAGATCGTCGACCGAAGCACCATGCTGAGGTTCCTCTACCCGCCCATCAACCTCCTCTACCGCCTGATCCGTGGAGAGGCCGACCGGTACAACGCCGAACTGGTCAAGGCACTGGAGTGGCACAAGGAGTACTGGACGGAGGACGAGGCGAGCGCGGCCAGGGCCACCGGCCTGGTCGCCATCGGCCCCCTGGCGATCACCTGCCTCGCACTGGACGCCGACATCACCATCGACGTCGAGTCGGGTTACCTCCCCAAGTACCTGCTCGACGGCAGCTGGGTCAACGCATTCCCCACGTAACCGACCACACCGACCGAACAGCAGAGAGTAAACCCATGCCTCAGGACACCTCCACCCCAGCACCACAAGGTCCGCCCACCTCCCCGGACCAGGCCATCCACATTGTCCGCAGCCGCTACGCCCAGCCCAAGCTCCCGGACGGCACCCCCGCCGAACTCCGCGTCCACGAGTTCGACATCGGCTACCTGGTGTACGCCGTCTTCCCACCCCGCACCGACATAGCGGGACGACCGCAGCCCTCCCCACCGGGCGGCGCCAAGATCGTGGTGTCGAAGGAGACCGGCGATTCCGTCACCGTCCCCAACTACCCCACAGAGAAAGCCATCGCCCTCTACCGCAAGAACCTCGAACGCAACGCCTGACCTTCGCCCGTTACCCGGCACACACGAGGACACACCCATGACCGCCCCAACCGACGGCTACGCGCCGCATCCCCACACAGGCGGCCGCGTCGCCGTACTGCGCGCCCTCGCCGCCTGGCGGATGGAGTGGCCCGGTGCGCCGCGCGTGGTCGTCCTCACCGGCAGCCCCGGCAGCGGGCGTTCGCACCTGCTCACCGGGTTTCTGATGCTGTGCGATCCGGAGTTCCGCAAGCGGCTGCCGCTGGACGAGATGGATCCCTCGACCGTGCCGCCCGAGCTGCCCGCGCCCGCTGTGCCGAGCGCCGAGGGGCTGACCGCCGCGCAGGTCCTGTGGCTGCTCGCCGGTCACTACGAGCTGGCCGCCACCGGCACCGAGGAGGTGTACGCCGAACTGGCCGCCCTCGGCCACCCCGTGACCGTCGTCGTGCCGGACGTCGACCGGGCCGGACCGGTGCGGGCCGCGGGTGGGCCCGCCCGGCTCGTACGCGAGGTGCTCAAGCCGCTCGCCGCCACCGAGACCGTCCGGCTGCTCGTCGACGTACCGCGTCCGCTCGCCGCCGAGCTGGCCGACGGCCTGCCGTACGGCGCGGTGCAGATCATCGACCTCGACGCACCGGAATGGGCCGACCCCCAAGGGCTCGTCCTGCATGCGGAAGCGGCGCTCAGCCCGCTCTTCGGGGCGCCGGAGCTGCCGTTCACCACCGACCCCGCCGCGCGCCGCGCTCTCGCCGAGGCGATCGGGCGCCGGGCCGGGACCAGCCCGCTGGTCGTGCAACTGGCCGTGCACAGCATCCTCATGGCACCCGAGGGCTTCGACCCCGCCGACGAGCAGTACATACCCAGCTCCGTCGGCGAGGCCCTCGACCTGCATGCCCGTCGGCTCGGCGCCGACCCGCAGACCCTGCGGCTGGTCCTGGCGCCGCCGGCCCTCGCCGAGGGGGACGGGCTCCCGGTGAAGATGTGGGCCCGGCTCGCGAGCGCGGTCGCCGGGCGGGACATGAGCCAGGCCGTCGCCGGCGCGATGACACTTGTGGGGCCGTTCGTCCAGCCCGAGGAGGCGGACGGCGAGGACGGGCGTACGCTGCTTCGGCTGTCGCATCCGGCCCTCCGTGACGAGATCCGAGCCGGCCTGGCGGACCTGCGCGCCGCCCAGTCGCAGATCGCCATGGCGCTGCTCGAAGCGGTGCCGGAGCAGGACTGGGGCAGGGCGGACCCGTACGTACGCGATCACATCGCCGGGCACACCCTCGAAGCCGGACTGCTCCCCCAGCTCCTCACCGATCCCGGGCTGTTCGTGCACGCCGACCCGGTGCCGCTGCGCGCAGCCGTCGAGGCCGTACCGATCGACGCGCTGGGGGCGCCCGCCCGCACGTATCTGCGCACCGCCCCGCTACTGACCCGCACCCAGGCACCCGCCGCGCTGCGGGCCGCCCTGCTGGAGACCGCCTTCGCCGAGGACGGGCTGCCCCAGTACGCCGACGCCGTGCACCGGCTCGGCTTCGACCTGCCCTGGCAGACCCTGTGGAGCCTGCCGGTCCCCGGCATCAGCGCCGTGACCGTCGGCAGCCTCCCCGGGACGGACGGGCCGGCCACCCCCGTCGCCGTCCTCGTCGTACCCGCGGACACGCCCGGCGCGCGCGCCCTCGACGCGTCCGGCCGTACCGCGATCCTCGTCCACAGCCTCATACAGCCGACGTCTCTCGTCGAAGTCGACCCCCAGCAGATCCTGCGGCCCTCCGAGGACGAGCGCGTCGCCGCCCCGCTCGCGCTCAGCCGAGGGGCAGACTATGTCCGCGTCTGGGATCGCACCACCGGGGATGCCGTTGCCACGCTGATCTCCGACGTCGCCGTGACGGACACCGATCTCTCCCCCAGCGGCATCCTCCTCGTCGCGACCGGGCGCGGGGCCAGGGCCCTGCGGATCCGCCGTTCGCCGGCCTCGACGACAGCCTCGTAGCCGACCACGGCCGACGGTGCGGTCCGGCACCCTCCTGACGCCACCCCCACGTGCCGGATACGTCCCGATATCATGTAGAGGACGTGTAAGGTTCCCCGCGGTGTGCCGGGAAGCCTGGTCGGCGGTCGTGAGAGAACTCTCTTTGCCGATCGGGGTCCAGCCATGGTTCTCATTGCCGTCTTCGGAGTCGCACCGCTCGTCGCCGTGCCGCTCTCCGGGCTCGCCGCCCGTACGGTCCTTCCGGCCCGCTCCACCGCGGACAGCGACATCCTCGTGCGCACCGCGGCCCCGGCACTGTCCGCGTCCCTGTTCGCGGCGCTGTCCGTGGCGCTGTCCGTGGCGCTGTCCGCGTCCCTGCTCGCCGGTGGCAGGCACGTCGCGTTCCCCAGGCCGCGCGAGCACGGGAAGAACCCGGCCCGCGCCCTGGGACCGGCCCTGGGGCCGGGTATACCGCTCGCCTCCGTGGTACGGCCCTGCTCACGCACTGCCCCGCCGGCCCCGGCCGGACGGTCCTCGTTCCGGTCGGACGTCCACCCCAGCAAGGAGAACGGACATGCTCGCACGTGATCTCGCGGAGGCTTATCCCTCCGTGTCGACCGACGCCGACGCGGTGGACGCGGCCCGGCTGCTCTCCGAGCACAAGCTGCCCGCGCTGCTCGTGGTCGACGCCGACCATCGGCCGTACGCCATCGTGCCGGGCTCCCAGCTCATCAAGCAGCTGGTGCCCGACTACGTGCTGGAGGACCCGCTGCTCGCCACCGTGATCGACGACCGGCACCTCGACGAGGTCATGGAGCGGATGGCCGGGCTGACGGTCGCCGAATGGCTGCCCCGGCGCGGTTACACGCCACCGGTGGTCGGTCCCGACGCCGGTGCGCTGCAGGTGGCGGCGCTCATGGCCCGTACGCACAGCCCGCTGGTCGCCGTGATCGAGCGCGAGGGCGACGAGGTGCGCCTGCTGGGCGCCATCACGGCCGCCTGCCTGATGACCCACATCGTCGGAGCGTCGTGAACGGCCGGCAGGGCTGGGCGGCGCTCGCCGTCTTCGCCGGCCCGTACGCCCTTCGCGGCCAGGTGCGGGGCGACCGTCTCGACGAAGGTGGTCAGTGCGGCCCTGTCCGTCAGTTCGGCGACGGGCCTGTAGCGCTCGGCCCGGCAGCGGGGCCGGGGTTCACGTCCGCGCCGGTGGTCCGCTGACGGTTCTGATCCTGTATGGCGCCTCCTTGCGGCCCGCCCTCCCGGGCGTCGGCCGGCGGCAACGGCCTTGACGTGTCGTCAGGTTTCTGTGCGGAGGTCGGCAGGACCTCAGGGGAAGGCAGGGGGGTGCCGCACCGGCCGCAGTACCGGTAGCCGCGCTCCGGCGCGAGACGGCCGCAGTCGGGGCAGACCCGGTCCAGCAGACAGGCCGCCTCGCCGCCCTCCTCCGCCACGGGCGGCACGGGCGGCACGGGCGGGGCCTTGCGGATGGTGAGCCCCGGGCGGCGGCGGTGGACCGTGAGGTAGACCAGGCCGTCGGGGCCCGCCGAGACGGCGCGCCGGGCTCCGTGCGGCAGCCATGCCACGGCCCCCGGCGCGAGTTCGTGCCGTGCGCCGCCGCATTCCAGCCGGCCGGCGCCCTGTGCCACGTACACCAGGACGTCCAGGTCGGGCTCGACGTGCGGAGCGACGTGGGCGCGGGGCGCCAGGCGGATCACATTCGCGTCCAGCTGCCGGCCGTTCTCGCCCAGGCGCCACAGCGCACCGCCTCGGTGGGCGGCGGGGGCACCGCCGGTCAGTGCCGCCAACCGGGCGAGGACGCCCGGCCCTTGCGTGCTGACTTGCGCTTGCGCCGCCTCCCCGGTTCCTTCGGCTGTGACCTCCCGCAGCCAGGACCGCTCCGCGTGGTCGGCGGCCCGGGCGACGGCGAGCATCCCGCGGCGGTACGGGTCGTCCGCGCCGTCGGCGCCAGAACCGGCACCAGAACCGGCATCGGTGTCGCAGGAGAAGTTCCTCGGCTGCTCCAGGAACTCCAGCCGCCGACGCAGCACCGCGCGGCGGTCGCCGGGGTCGGGGAGCCGGGAGAGGAACGCCAGGATGGTGAAGTACCGGGCGCTGTCGCTGATGTCCAGGTCGCCGGGGGCCCGGAGCCGCCGCAGCAGCTCGGCGCGGCCGGTGCCGGTCAGGCTCAGAATGTGCTGCCGGGCGGCCGCGGCGCCCGGCTCGATCCGCCGGTCCAGCAGGCCGGCCCCGACGAGGCGGTCGATCACCGGGCCGAGGCTGCCGTCGTCGGCCGGCCCCGGTCGGAAGTGGCTGAACAGGCGTGTCGTACGGCGGCGCAGCTCGTCTCCGCGCAGTGGTCCGTCGGCCAGGGATCCCAGGATCGCGAGCTCCAGCATGCCGCCACCCTGGCACATCGGAACGGGGCGCCTCGAACCGGGACGCGCCCCGTCACGAGTGGGATTCGCGCTTCCTGCGTTCCGGGGCCGCCTGTTCCTCGTAGGCGGAGCAGTCGGGATTCCGGCACGGACCCAGGCGCCGGACGGGCACGGAGAACCCCCGGAGACTTGTGCAGTGTGATCACTGTTCGGACGACTCGCTTGCGGGATGGACAGGTCGGAGCGGTCAGGCCGGCAGCACCTTGTCCCGCCAACGGACGAACAGGCTCTCCGCGTCGCCGCTGTACGACCACGGGATCCGCGTGGCCCGGTTGTCCAGGAGCCGGAAGACGTCGGCGGCCTCCTCCTCCATCCCCGCGTGGACCAGGCCGTGCGCCAGGTAGTTGAGGTCCGCGACGTCCTGTGCGTACGGAACGGTGCGGCAGGCGATCCACTTCTCCAGGGCCGTGCGCAGGTCCCAGCGCGCCCGCTCCCCGTTCCAGTGGAAGGTGATCCCGATCGCCGACCTGCCCTCCGCCTCCGTCCGGAAGCGGTACTGCTCCGCCCGCGCGACCTGCGGCAGAATCGCGAGCGGCGAGCCGGCCGGGGCGTAGGAGGCGGCCTCCCAGGCGAAGTTGTCCGCCTCGCCGTGCGAGCCGTGCCAGCGGGCGGAGAGGTAGCGCAGCGCCTGGTGGTGCCCTTCCCGGTGGTACAGGTCCCGGTCGCGGAGCTCCTTCCACCAGTGGCCCATGTTCGGGTCCCCGCCTTCGTACAGCCGGCCGAGCGCCACCAGGGAGACCCAGGGGTGCGGGTCCGCCGGGGCGAGGTCGGACGCCTGGAGGCAGAAGCGGGCCGCCCGGTCCAGGCTGTCCCGTCCGGGCGTCGTACCGGCGCGCGCACCGGCGAACATCCGCATCACCTCGGTCTCCGCGCGCAGTACGGCCGCGTCCGGGTCGGCGGGGTCGGATGCCTGCCAGACGTCGACGGTGCGCCGGTTCGCCGCCGCGTCGGCGAGCAGGCGCAGGCGGTGCGCGCGCCGGTCCCAGTCGTCGCGGGGATGCTCGGCGAGCAGATCGCGGGCGCCCTCCCAGCGGCCCATCACCATGTCCTGACAGCCCTCGGCGAGGGCCCGGTCACCGAACGCCTGGTCGTAGAGCGGTGCTCCGGAACGGCGGCGCAGCCAGGCTGCCATGGGCGGGGTTCCCCTCTGGGCGGTTGCGGATACGGAGGCAGGCGCGGTTGATGCGGGCCGGACGGCGGAGCGTACGGCGGGCCCGAGGCCGGGTCGGAAGCCGGGTCGGAAGCCGGGTCGGAAGCCGGGTCGGAAGCAGACTCAGAAGTCGGTGAGGATCTCGTCCCGCCGCCGCGCGGCCGCGGGCGCCGGCTCCGCCCCCGGCCCTCCGTGGAACTCGTCCACCGCGTCCGCCCGCTCGGGGTCCAGCGGCCTGGGCCGGTAGTACGAGCTGCCCTGGAACCAGGACAGGGACATCGGCACCAGACCGAGGGCCAGCGCGCCGAGACCGATGGTGAGGGCGCCGGCGCTCAGCTCCGGGACCGACCTGGCGAAGATCCAGACCATGAAGAGCGCTCCGCCGAGCGGCCACAGCCCGATGAAGACCAGGTTGCCCAGCGACTTGAGCAGCACCCTGCGGTGGGCGACGACGGCCGAGAGCCCGGCGAGGGCGTAGTAGAACGCGATGTGCAGACCGATCCCGCTGACGGCGTCGGTGACGAACCGCGCGCCGGAACCCACCGACGCGGAGACGAGGATGAGCAGCAGCGCGACGAGCGCCACGGTGGCCGTGGCCACCCAGGGCGTCTGCCACTCCCGGTGCGTGCGGGCGAACACGGCGGGAACGGTCCGGTCGCGGCCCATCGCGAAGAGCGTGCGGGTGGCCTGGAGGAGGGTGGTCTCCAGCGTGGCGATCATGGACAGCACCACGGCCAGGACGAGCAGCCGCCCGCCCCGGCCCGGCCAGACGGCCTCGCCGAGCACGGAGAGGAAGCCCCCGGGGTCGTCCCGTATCGCGTCCGCGCCGATGAGGATGTTGGCGGTGACGGTGAAGACCACGAAGACGACCAGGGACACCAGTACGCCGGTCAGCCCGCCCAGGCCGAAGGTGCGGCGGCTGGTGCGGGTCTCCTCGCTGAGGTTGCTGGTCACGTCCCAGCCCCAGTAGCCGACCCCGGCGATCAGGGCGCCCGCCACGAAGGTGTGCGACTCGTCGAAGTGGCTGAAGCCGAACCAGGAGAGCGAGAAGTCGGCGGCGTTCCCGTCCTTGGCCAGCGCGACGACGGCGAAGGTCAGGAGCAGCCCGAGCTGCGTACCGGTGAGGACGGTCCTGGCGTGCGGGCTGATCCGGGCACCGAGGGCGGCCACGGCCGCCATGAGCAGGAACCAGCCGACACCCACGGCGGTGGCCAGGGAGGTGCGTCCGGCCAGTTCGGGGTCGATGAGGGCGAGCGTGGCCCTGCCCGCGGGCAGGGTGGCCGAGACGAGGAAGACGGTGGTGGCGACGACCAGCGCCCAGCCGCTCAGGAAGCCGAGGAAGGGGTGGATCGCGCGGGCCGCCCAGGCGTAGGTCGCTCCGGCGTTGACCTCGAGCCGTCCCAGGTGCCGGAAGGCCAGCGCGATGCCGATCATCGGGATCGCGCAGTACAGGAGCACCGCCGGGCCGGCGACACCGACGGCGAGTACGAGCGCGGGAATCGTCGCCGCGACGGTGTAGGCCGGGCCGCAGCCCGCGACCGCCATGACGACGGAGTCGAACATGCCCAGGGCGCCGGCCCGCAGGCCGCCCCCGTCCGCCCGCGGGATCACGTGGGACACGTCCCCAAATGGCGCTGTTCCACGGCCGGTTCGCCACCAGTCCCCCGATCGGCGGATCGACTCACCCCTTCCTGCACGCGCTTGGACCGGCGCGCCGCCGCCCTTCCCCTACGCCGCGAGAAGGGCGGCGGTGACGCGCACGCGGCCGAAGGCGTCCCCCACAGCCGCTTTCTCAGCGCGGCATGATGGCCGGGCTGGCGAGCCGCACCAGTTCCAGTGCCTGCTCGGGGAACCAGAGCCCCGCCTTCGGGTCGACCGTACGGCGCTCGGGGTCCTGGGGGCCGGCCGTACCGCGCAGGCACTCGCCGTCCGACTCCCCCGGTGTCTTGATCCACAGGTTGGCGTCGTTCAGCGGGTCCCCGGTGCGGGTGGTGGGGCGGGCGCCGAGGCCGCGTCCCGGCGGGTTGCACCAGTCCTGCGCGTCGCTGTACTTGCCGGCGGGCGGGGTCCACGGGCCCTGTCCGTTGCGGCTGGTGTCGGTGATGAAATGCTTCATACGGGCCGGGTCGGGGGCGCCCACATGGCGGTCGAGCCAGCTCTGGGCGTCGGCCCGCGACCACGACAGGCCGGGGCAGTCGGACGCCTTGCCGCCCTTGTCGACGTGGGCCAGGCAGGAGGAGACGAGCTTGCCGTACCAGGCGTTGGTGGCGTCGGTGCTGTAGTTGGCGACGTTCACGGAGAAGCCCGCGGCACGTGCCACACCGCCCTTGACCAGCCGGGGCACGATGCTCTCCACGGTGTGCCAGGACGGGTGCCCGGCGTCGATGTACACCTTGGTGCGGGGCAGCGCGGCGAGGGTGGTGACGGCGTCGGTGATCTGGGCGTAGCGCGCGGCCGTTCTGGCCTCCCTCGCCTCCTTGGTGTCCTTGGGGTCGCCGTCGGGGCAGTCGGAGGGCACCAGGGCGAGCGCGTCGGGTTCGAGGACGACGAGCGCGCGGTCGTCGCCGATGCCCTTCGCCACGCCGGCGATCCACTCCCGGTACTCGGCGCTGTCGCGCAGCCCGCCCGCCGAGTACAGCGAGCAGTCGCGGCCCGGGACCTGGTAGAGCACCAGCGTGGGCGTCGCCTTGTCCCGGGCGGCGTCGCGGACGACATCGCGCGTCTCGTCCCTGACCTCCTCCGGGGTGCGGCCGGCCGGCCAGACGGCGTGCGGGGTGCGGGCCATGGCCCGCACCCCGGCGGCCTCGCGCGACTGCTTGCCGCGGTCCAGTCCGTCGGCCTGGCGGTACGCCGCCGGGTTGGCCTCGGGGGTGTACAGACGGGTGGCCGCGGAGTCGGCAGGGTCGTCCGGGCCGGCCGGGTCGTCGGTCGCGCCGGCGGACAGCGCGCCCAGGAACAGCGCCGCTGCCAGGCCGGTCAGGGTGAGAGGTACCGCGGTCAGGACGGTCAGGGAGGGGAGGGTGGTTCTTCTGCTGTGCACGGGGTCGCTCCTGGCTCGCGAGAGGTGGGGACAGGGAGCGCTCCCGCGCCTCACATCACGACATCACGACGCGTGGCGCGGGCCGCTCGGCCGGGGCACCACGGTGCATATGAGCAGGAAGCGGCCCGCGCCGACGGCGTACCGGAGCAGGTCGGGCGCGTTGAAGGTCGAGCCGGGCACCAGCCGGGCGGCCGTGCCGCGTGCGGCCGGCTCCGCGGGTACGCCGGTGAGCTGGGCGCACTCGACCGCCCGGCTGAGCCCCGGCGCGACGGCGGCGGCCACCGGCGGGCGGGTCGCGGGCGCGAGGAGCAGGGCGAGCGTGCACGGGAGGACGGTGCAGAGCGCGTCCCCCGCGTACGGGGCGGGGCCGCCGCCCGCCACGGCCCGGACGCCGGGCCCCGCGCACAGGACCGGGCCCGCGGCCACGGCCGCGCGTACGCGGGTCCGGCGAGGATCACTCACGCCGGACACTGTACGTCCGTACCACGGTCAGGCGACGGAACGTGTCCGCCCGGCCGGTTGCCGGGGACCCTCGTGGTGGATCGGGGTGTGCGCGCCGGTGAGCGACACACCGCTGCCGCCGCGCCGGGACGCGACGATCTCCGCGGCGATGGACAGGGCGGTCTCCTCGGGCGTACGGGCGCCGAGGTCGAGGCCGATGGGACTGCGCAGGCGGGCCAGTTCGAGCTCGGTGACGCCGACCTCGCGCAGTCTCCTGTTGCGGTCCTCGTGGGTGCGGCGGGAGCCCATCGCGCCGACGTACGCGACCGGCAGGCGCAGCGCGAGTTCCAGCAGCGGTACGTCGAACTTTGCGTCGTGGGTGAGGACGCAGAGCACCGTACGGCCGTCGGTCCCGGTCGACTCCAGGTAGCGGTGCGGCCACTCGACGACGATCTCGTCGGCCTCGGGAAAGCGCGTGGCGGTGGCGAAGACGGGCCGGGCGTCGCACACGGTCACGTGGTAGTCCAGGAACTTGCCGATGCGCACCAGCGCGGCGGCGAAGTCGATGGCGCCGAAGACGATCATGCGGGGGGCCGGGACGCTCGACTCGACGAGGAGCGTCAGCGGCCGGCCGCAGCGTGAGCCGTCCTCGCCGACGAGGACGGTTCCGGTGCGTCCGGCGTCGAGCATGGCGCGGGCCTCGTCCGCCGCCGTACGGTCCAGCTCCGGGTGCCCGCCGAGCACACCGTCGTACGAACCGTCGGGGCGGACGAGCAGGGCGCGGCCCATGACTTCGGCCGGCCCGTCGGTGACCCGCGCGACCGCCGCCGCATCCCCACGTGCGGCGGTGGCCAGCGCTGCCGCGAACACCTCCCCGCCGGGAGAGTCCGCGCGTACCGGGGTGACGAGGATGTCGATCACGCCGCCGCAGGTCAGACCCACGGCGAACGCGTCCTCGTCGCTGTAGCCGAAGCTCTCCAGGACGGTCTCGCCGTCCTCCAGGGCCTGTCGGCACAGTTCGTACACCGCGCCCTCCACACACCCGCCGGAGACAGAACCGATCGCCGTGCCCTCGGAGTCGACCGCGAGGGCCGCTCCGGGCTCCCGGGGCGAGCTGCCGTTGGTCGCCACGACCGTGGCGACGGCGAAGTCGCGTCCCTGCTCGACCCACCGGTTGAGCTCCTCGGCGATGTCCAGCATGACTGTCTCCTTACGGGGTGTGGAGGGCGGGCCCGGGTGTCTAACCCACGCCCAGCCAGGACTCGATGGGGTGGATGGCGAAGTACACGACGAAGATCGCGGTCAGGCCCCACATGAAGGCGCCCACTTCGCGCGCCTTGCCCTGCGCGATCTTGATGACGACCCAGGAGATGACACCGGCGGCCACACCCGTGGTGATGGTGTACGTGAAGGGCATCAGGACCACGGTGAGGAACACCGGGATCGCGGTGGCGCGGTCGCTCCAGTCCACGTGCTTGGCGTTCTGCATCATCATCGCGCCGATGACGACCAGGGCCGCGGAGGCGACCTCGGCGGGGACGATCGCGGTGAGCGGGGTGAAGAAGAGGCAGACGGCGAAGAACGCGCCGGTGACGACCGACGAGAGACCCGTACGGGCACCCTCACCGACACCGGTCGCCGACTCGACGAACACGGTCTGACCGGAGGCGCCGAGGCCACCGCCGATCACACCGCCCGCGCCGTCGATGAACAGCGCCTTGGAGAGGCCCGGCATCCGGCCCTTGTCGTCGGCGAGCTTGGCCTCGGTGCCGACACCGATGATGGTGGCCATGGCGTCGAAGAAGCCGGCCAGCACCAGGGTGAAGACGATCATGGTGACGGTGATGTAGCCGACTTCGCCGAACCCGCTGAAGGACACTTCACCGAAGAGTGAGAAGTCCGGTGCGGAGACCGCGCTGCCGTTCAGCTCCGGCGGGGTCGAGGACCACGCCTTGCTCGGGATGCCGGCGACCGCGTTGAGGATCACCGCGACCGCGGTGCCTGCGACGATGCCGATGAGGATGGCGCCGGGGACGTGACGGGCCTGCAGCGCGAAGATCAGCAGCAGGGTGACGGCGAAGATCAGGACGGGCCAGCCGGCCAGTTCACCCTCCGGGCCGAGGACCACGGGGCCGCCGCCCAGGAAGGGGTTCTTGTGGACGAAGCCGGCCTTCACCAGGCCGATCAGCGCGATGAAGAGGCCGATTCCCATGGTGATGCCGTGCTTGAGCGCGAGGGGGATCGCGTTCATGATCAGCTCGCGGAGGCCGGTGAGGACCAGCAGGCAGATCACCAGGCCGTAGGCCACACACATGGCCATGGCCTGCGGCCAGGTCATCACCTGGATGACCTGCGAGGCGAGTACACCGGAGACGCTGAGACCGGCCGCGAGGGCGAGCGGGACCTTGCCCCAGAAGCCCATGAGCAAGGTGGTCACGGCGGCCGCGATCACGGTCGCGGTGATGAGGGCCGGCTTGTCGAGGCTGTTGCCGGCCACGTCCTTGCCGCTGAGGATCAGCGGGTTGAGCAGGAGGATGTACGCCATCGCCATGAAGGTGGTGATGCCGCCGCGAACCTCGTTCGCGACCGTCGATCCTCTGTCGGTTATGTGGAAATACCGGTCGAGCCACGATCTGCCGGCGGGCTGGCGCGTTCCCGCGCCGGCATCCTCCGCCGTGGTCGTCGGCTCTGCGGACTGCTGGGTCATGATGCCTGTCTCCCAAGGTTCAAAGGGGCACCCGCATGGAGATTGGAAACGCGGGATTTGGGATGGTGCGAGGGCTGCACGACCCGGGGGACGGCCCGAGACGAACTGGGGCAAAACCGGCTGAGCGGGAAAGCGGGTACTGCGAGGACCGCGAGCGGTGCGGTACTTGGAGACCCCGGGCGGTGTCAGGCGGGGAAGTGTGACGTTCCTTGGAGGCACGGCACCGCCCGGGGAGTTTTTCGGCGGAACTCAGGTGATCAGGTGCCCGTCAGGTGCTCGGGGCGCACCGGCGTCCTGTTGAGTTCCAGACCCGTCGCGTTCCGGATCGCCGCGAGGACGGCCGGAGTCGAGGAGAGGGTCGGGGCCTCACCGATGCCACGCAGACCGTAGGGCGCGTGCTCGTCGGCGAGTTCGAGCACGTCGACGGGGATCGTCGGCGTGTCGAGGATGGTGGGGATCAGGTAGTCCGTGAAGGAGGGGTTGCGCACCTTCGCGGTCTTCGGGTCGACGATGATCTCCTCCATGACCGCGACGCCCAGGCCCTGGGTGGTGCCACCCTGGATCTGGCCGACCACGGACAGCGGGTTGAGCGCCTTGCCGACGTCCTGCGCGCAGGCCAGCTCGATGACCTTGACCAGGCCGAGCTCGGTGTCCACCTCGACGACCGCGCGGTGCGCGGCGAACGAGTACTGGACGTGGCCGTTGCCCTGACCCGTGCGCAGGTCGAACGCCTCGGTGGGCCGGTGGCGCCACTCCAGCTCCAGGTCGACCGCCTCGCCCTCGAGCACGTCGACCAGATCGGCCAGTACCTCGCCGCCGTCGGTGACGACCTTGCCGCCTTCGAGCAGCAGCTCGGCCGTCGCCCAGGCCGGGTGGTACGAGCCGAACTTGGCCCGCCCGATCTCCAGGACCTTCTCACGGACGTTCTCGCAGGTGTTCTTGACCGCTCCACCCGTGACGTACGTCTGGCGGGACGCGGACGTGGAGCCCGCCGAGCCGACCTGGGTGTCCGCCGGGTGGATCGTCACCTGCGCGACACCGAGCTCGGTACGGGCGATCTGGGCGTGGACGGTGACACCGCCCTGGCCGACCTCCGCCATCGCGGTGTGCACGGTCGCGACCGGCTCGCCGTTGATGACCTCCATCCGCACGCGGGCGGTGGAGTAGTCGTCGAAGCCCTCGGAGAAGCCGACGTTCTTGATGCCGACCGCGTAGCCGACACCCCGTACGACACCTTCGCCGTGCGTGGTGTTCGACAGACCGCCGGGCAGGGCGCGTACGTCGGCCTGCTCGCCGGCCGCCAGCCACTGCTGTTCGGGCGGCATCGGCATGGCCTTGACGCGGCGCAGCAGCTCGGCGACGGGCGCCGGGGAGTCGCACGGCTGGCCGGTCGGCAGGAGCGTGCCCTGCTCCATGGCGTTCATCCGGCGGAACTCCACCGGGTCCATGTCCAGCTTCGCCGCGAGCTTGTCCATCTGCGCCTCGTACGCGAAGCACGCCTGGACCGCGCCGAAGCCGCGCATGGCGCCGCAGGGCGGGTTGTTGGTGTAGAGCGCGATCGCCTCGATGTCGACGTCTTCGACGACGTACGGGCCGACGGAGAGGGACGACGCGTTGCCGACGACCGCCGGGGAGGCCGACGCGTAGGCGCCGCCGTCCAGGACGATCCGGCACTTCATGTGCGTGAGCTTGCCGTCCTTGGTCGCGCCGTGCTCGTACCAGAGCTTCGCCGGGTGGCGGTGGACGTGGCCGAAGAAGGACTCGAACCGGTTGTAGACGATCTTGACCGGCTTGCCCGTACGGAGGGCGAGGAGGCAGGCGTGGATCTGCATCGAGATGTCCTCGCGGCCGCCGAAGGCACCGCCGACGCCGGAGAGCGTCATGCGGACCTTCTCCTCGGGCAGGCCGAGGACGGGGGCGATCTGCTTGAGGTCCGAGTGCAGCCACTGGGTGGCGACGTACAGGTCGACGCCGCCGTCCTCGCCGGGTACGGCCATGCCGGACTCGGGGCCGAGGAACGCCTGGTCCTGCATGCCGAAGACGTACTCGCCGGAGACGATGACGTCGGCCCGCCCGGCGGCCTCGTCGGCGTTGCCGCGGACGATCGGCTGGCGGTGCACGATGTTCGGGTGCGGGACGTGACCGATGTGGTGGTCGTCGCGGCCCTCGTGGATCAGCAGCGCGTCGGGCGCGGTCGCCGACGCCTCGTCGGTGATGACGGGGAGCTCGACGTAGTCGATCCTGATCTTGGCGGCGGCGCGGCGGGCCGTCTCCGGGTGGTCGGCGGCGACGATGGCCACCGGCTCGCCGTGGTGGCGGACCTTGCCGTGGGCGAGGACCGGGGTGTCCTGGATCTCCAGGCCGTAGTTCTTCACCTCGGTGGGCAGGTCGTCGTACGTCAGCACGGCGTAGACGCCGGGCATGGCGAGCGCCTCGGACGTGTCGATCGACCGGATCTCGGCGTGCGCGGTGGTGGAGCGCAGCGTGTGGCCCCAGAGCATGTCCTCGTGCCACATGTCCGAGGAGTACGCGAACTCGCCCGTGACCTTGAGGGTGCCGTCGGGGCGGAGTGTGGACTCGCCGATGCCGCCCTTGGTCTTCGTGCCCTGGTTGATGCTGGTGGGGGTACCTGTGACGCCCATGGATCAGACCCCGCTTTCCTGGCGGTCCTGGCGAGCGGCGGCGAGGCGCACCGCGTCCAGGATCTTCTCGTAACCGGTGCAGCGGCACAGGTTGCCCGAGAGCGCCTCGCGGATGTCCGCGTCGGACGGCTCGGCGTTGCGCTCGAGGAGCTCGTCGGCGGCGACCAGCAGACCCGGGGTGCAGAAACCGCACTGCACGGCGCCGGCGTCGATGAACGCCTGCTGGATCGGGGCGAGCTCCTCGCCCTCACCGGTCTGCGAGTCCGTCCCCCTGGCCTGCCACTGCTGGGCCTGCTGGAGCGGCGTACCGCCGCCACCGCAGGCGCCCGTCGCGCAGCCCTCTTCGCGCTGCTTGGCGAAGTCGGCGAGACCCTCGACCGTGACGACCTCGCGGCCCTCGACCTGGCCGGCGGCGACGAGGCAGGCACAGACGGGGACGCCGTCGAGGCGGACCGTACAGGAGCCGCACTCACCCTGCTCGCAGGCGTTCTTGGAGCCGGGCAGGCCCATGCGCTCACGCAGGACGTAGAGCAGGCTCTCGCCCTCCCAGACGTCGTCGGCTTCCTGCTTACGGCCGTTGACCGTGAAATTCACGCGCATTGCTATGCAGCTCCTTCAAGCGTGCGGGCGGTGCCGCGGTACTGCTCCCAGGTCCAGCCCAGCGTGCGGCGGGCCATGATGCCGACCGCGTGGCGGCGGTACTTCGCGGTGCCGCGCACGTCGTCGATCGGGTTGCAGGCGCCGGAGGCCAGCTCCGCGAACTGCTTGGCGATCGACGGGGTGATGATCTTGCCGCTGTCCCAGAAACCGCCCTCTTCGAGCGCGGCGTTCAGGAAGTCCTCGGCGGCGCGGGCCCGCAGCGGGGTGGGAGCGGCCGAACCGATGCCGGTCTTGACCGTGCGGGTCGCCGGGTGCAGCGCGATACCGAACGCGCAGACCGCGATGACCATGGCGTTGCGGGTGCCGACCTTGGAGAACTGCTGCGGCCCGTCGGCCTTCTTGATGTGGACGCGCCTGATCAGCTCGTCCGGCTCCAGCGCGTTGCGCTTCACACCGGTGTAGAACTCCTCGACCGGGATGAGGCGCGTACCGCGCACCGACTCGGCCTCGACCTCGGCGCCCGCCGACAGCAGGGCCGGGTGCGAGTCACCGGCGGGGGAGGCGGCGCCGAGGTTTCCGCCGACCGAGCCGCGGTTGCGGATCTGGGGCGATCCGACGGTGTGGGCGGCAAGCGCGAGGCCCGGCAGTTCCGCCCGCAGGTGGTCCATGATCAGGGTGTACGGGACGGAGGCACCGAGCTGTACGGTCTCCTCGCCCACCTCCCACTCGCGCAGTTCGCCGATGCGGTTCAGATCCAGGAGGTACTCGGGGCGGCGGTGGTCGAAGTTGATCTCGACCATGACATCGGTGCCGCCCGCGATGGGCACAGCCGTGGGGTGCTCGGCCTTGGCGGCGAGCGCCTCCTCCCAGCTGGCGGGGCGAAGGAAGTCCATGAGGCTCTCTTCTTCTCAATCGGGTGGTTCGCGTATCGCTGGGGCTGGAGACGGCCAACCGCCTGCTGTCGACCTGGTCGCTCTGAGCAGTTCTGGGTCGCTCTGGGGCGTTCATCTGCTGTTCACGTGGCTTGGCCCCAGTACACAAGCCGGGCCTCTGCCTGGTGCAGTCACCGAAACCATGAAGGAGTTGGCTGGTGGCCACTCGCGTCTTGTAGATTCGAACGAAAGGCGGGGACTCGGTGACCCCACGGTTTTCTTCGGGAAACCACAAACCCATCGGCACACCCATCCCCACTGGCAACAACGAGAGACAGATCGGCGGCGACCCATGCGGCTGCGCGCACTGCTGGAGACCGACGCGCTGGGCCTGCGGCTGCTCGGCGGCGAGGACGAGCTCGACCGCACCGTGCGCGGTGTGATGACCACTGACCTGCGGGATCCCAGCCGCTATCTGTCCGGCGGCGAGCTGGTCCTCACCGGCCTGGCGTGGCGGCGCTCCGCCGAGGACTCCGAGCCCTTCGTACGCATCCTGGCCGGCGCCGGCGTGGTCGGTCTGGCGGCGGGCGAGGCCGAGCTCGGCGCCATCCCGAACGACCTGGTCGAGGCGTGCGTGCGCCACCGGCTGCCGCTCTTCGCGGTCAGCGAGGCCGTCGCCTTCGCCACCATCACCGAGTACGTGGTGCGCCAGGTGTCCGGAGAGCGGGCCGGTGACCTGGCGGCCGTCGTCGACCGGCACCGCAGGCTGATGACGTCGGGCCCGACGGGCGGCGGCCCCGAGGTGGTGCTCGACCTGCTCACGTCCGACCTGGACCTGCGCGCCTGGGTGCTCTCGCCCACCGGCCGCCAGATCGCGGGCGCCGGCGACCCGCTGCCGCCGGCCGTGGGAGCCGCGCTCGCGGGCGAGCACCTGGCCGCGAGCCGCACCGGGCGCCGGGCGCCGCACCGGGCCGTCGTGCGGGGGACGACGTACTCGCTGTTCCCGATCAGGGGCGCCGGGCGCGGCGCCACCGCTGCCGCCGCTTCCCGCGACGTGCGCGAGAGCGTGCTCTCCGACTGGCTGCTGGCCGTGGAGGCGGACGCGGGCGACTGGCCCGCCGCCCGCCTCGACCTGCTCCAGGGCGTGACCCAGCTGATCGCCGTCGAACGCGACCGGCGTGACGCGGCCCGTACGGTACGGCGCCGCCTCGCCCAGGAGGTCCTGGAACTGGTCCAGACGGGCGCGGCCCCGGCCGAGATCGCGGCGCGCCTGCGGGTCGCCGCACCGGTGCTGCTGCCGGGCCTCGGCTCGGCGCCGCACTGGCAGGTGGTCGTGGCACGGGTCGACTGGCAGGAAGGGGGGCCCGGCGGGGCGGGGGGTGCCGGCGGTCCGGCCGCGGCGATCCAGGCCGGGCCCGTCGCGCAGACGCTGCTGGAGGAGATCCTGGTCGACCCGGCGGTGGCGGGCTCCGACTCCTCGGACCGGATCGCGGTGGCGCACGCGGGCGACGAGGCGATCGCGCTCGTACCGCTGCCGGCGTCCGCGCCGGACGGGGACGACGCGGACAAGGACGGAGTGGGCGGCGAGGGCGCGTCCGGCTCCCGTACGGGTCTGCACGCCGACGTACTCCTCGAAGCGGTGCGCGAGCCGCTCTCGGGCGGCCTCGCCGAGGACGGACGGCTGACACTGGGTGTCAGCGCGGCCGTGCACTCGGCGGAGGGGCTGCGCGGCGCACTGGAGGAGGCCCGGCACGCCCGCCGGGTCGCGGCGGCGCGCCCCGGACGGGTCTGCGCGGCGGGCCACCACGAGCTGGCGTCGCACGTGCTGCTGCTGCCGTTCGTGCCCGACGACGTACGCAGGGCCTTCACGGCGCGACTGCTGGATCCGCTGCGGGACTACGACCGGCGGCACCGGGCGGAACTGATTCCCACCCTCGAAGCGTTCCTCGACTGCGACGGTTCTTGGACGCGCTGCGCGGCCCGGCTGCATCTGCACGTGAACACCTTGCGCTACCGGGTGGGCCGGATCGAGCAACTGACGGGCCGTGACCTGTCGCGTCTCGAGGACAAGCTCGACTTCTTCCTCGCCCTGAGGATGAGTTAGCGCGCGCGGGAGGGGCTCCACCGTGAGGGAGCTCCGCCATGACGACGAACCGGGGCGGCCGGCCCCGGCCGGTGCCGAGCTGTCCCGGTACCCCGAACGGATGAAGCCGGCGACGACCGCGGCTCCCGGCCCACCGGCTGCCCCAAGCGGCCGATTGTGAATTCGTTCACCTGACCCCTTGGCCCGGGGTGCCATTCCGTGCTGAGATTCGCCCACTACCGCACGACCGGTACTCACAGCTCGATGACGTGCTGCTCGGGGAGGGCAATGTGGCGCATACCGCCATGTCTGGTTCCGGAACGACCGCAGAGGACGGAAGCCCACTCCAGACCGCGGTATGGCGGCTGCGCTCGCGCGGCTGCTGGACCGACGCCGCGGCCCTGCTCGAACCACCTGCGGGCGCCGCCGCGACCCCTGCCGTCGCGCTCCAGCGGGCCTCGCTGCTCGTCGAGCGCTGCCTGTTCACCGCGGAGGGCTGGGCGGAGGCGGAGGACGCCCTGCGTACGGCGGAGGCGGTGGCCCGGAGCGACGACGAGCGGGGCGCGGCGGCGTGCGAACGCGGTCATCTCGCGTACGCGTCGACGGTGCTCGGCGTCCGCGACCGTGCCGACGAGGCACGTTCCGCGCTCGGCAGGGCGGCCGCGCTGCTCGCCCCCACGGCGCCGGGGCGCCCCCTGCTGGACTTCCGCCGCGGCCTGATCGCGGAGCACATCTCCGACTCCCCGCAGTCGGCCCGCGCCGCCTACCGCCGCGCCCACGCGGGCGCCACGGCGCACGGTGAGACGCTGCTGCTGTCGTTCACCTGGCGCCACCTGGCCGGACTGTCCCTGCGCGAGGGCGAGTTGGCGGACGCCAGGCACGGCTTCGCCGAGTCGCTGCGGATACGGGAAGAACTGGGTTACCTGGTGGGCACGGCCCCGGCCCTGGCAGCCCTGGCAGAAGCGGAACCGGAGCCCGAGGCGACACGCCTGCGGGCGGAGGCGGGCCGGCTGTTCCGGCTGCTGGACGGCGTACCGACCTGGCTGGCGGCGCAGCTCTCCCCACCCGCGGTGGCGTAGAGCGGGTGGCTCCCGGCCCCGGCCCGGCGGCGGGCTCCGATGCGGCCGGCGAACCCCGATGCGGCCGATCGGCCCGGGGCGGCGGGCCGGGAGCCCTCCGCACGCGGCCCGCCGCCCGGCCCGCCGGTCTGGCCGCACGACGAGGCGGAACCGGTCCAGGGGCACGCTCCCGGTGGGGTTCGGCAGCCTCCCGTACGAGACGCCGGTGAGCTCCCCCTGCCGGGGTTCGCGCTCCGAACCGATCGAGGGCCTGGACCTGGGCCCGCGCGGGCGCGGTCGACGTGCACGTGGAGACGTACGGCATCGACGACGCGCCCCCGGCGTACGAGCACCTGCACGCCGGCAGGATCAACGGCCGGGCGGTCATCGTCCCGGACCGGCCTGAGAGGGTCCGGCCCTCAGCGGTCCGCGCCCGCGAAGTGTTCGCGGACCAGGGACTGGACCACCGTCAGGTCCTGCGCCGCCAGGGCGTCCAGCAGGGCCAGGTGCTCCGCGGCGTCCGCCAGGAGGTCCGCCCGGCGGCCCAGGGGGTCGCCCGCGAGCAGGGGCCACTGGGAGCGGCGGTGGAGGTCGTCCGCGACGGTGACCAGCTGGTGGTTCCCGGAGAGCGAGAGGATCGCGCGGTGGAAGGCGCGGTCCGACTCGGCGTACGCCGCCCGGTTGCCCGTCGCCGCCGCCGCCGTGGTGGCTTCCGCCAGGGGGCGCAGCTCGCACCAGCGGCCGGCCGGGACCGTGAGGGCCAGGCGGAGCATGACCGGCACTTCGATCAGGGACCGCACTTCCGCCAGCTCGGCCAGTTCCACCGCGCTGCGGACCGTGACGCGGAAGCCGCGGTTCGGTACGACCTCCACCGCGCCCTCCAGCGCCAGCTGCTGCATCGCCTCGCGGACCGGGGTCGCCGAGACGCCGAAGCGGGCGCCGAGGGCGGGGCCCGAGTAGACCTCGCCGGGGACCAGCTCGCCGGTGACCAGGGCCGCGCGCAGGGCGTCGAGGACCTGGCCGCGGACCGAGTGGCGCCGGACGGCGCGGGGGCCCGGGGGCTCGCTGTGCGTGTGCTCGCCGCGGGCCCGTTCCGGGGCGCGTACGGCGGGTATCCGCCCGTACGCGGCCTCGCGCGGTCTGGCCTGCTCCATGTGGGTCCCTCCGGTGCGTGTCCCGTAGGCACGATAAGCGGCCGGGGTGACAGTTCAAACAGAGAGAAGATCGGGTAAGGTAAGGCTTACCTGAAAACGATCGCGATTCGGTGGTCCCTGCATGACCGTCTCCACGCTTGTCCCCGGCGTCACCGCTTCCCCCGTCGCGGTTTCGTACGCCCGTCTCACCGAGGTCTTCTCCGGTCTGCGCGTCACCGAACTGCGCGACGGCGAGCAGGCACCCCGCGGGGACGGCTGGGTGGGCGCGGCGGATCTGGCGGCCGGCGGCGACGCGCTCGACACCTTCCTCGCCTGGGACAACGCGCAGGTCCTGCGCGACTACGGACAGCAGGCCCGCCCCGACGTCGTCGCGAGTTTCGGTCTGCACCGGTACGCCTGGCCCGCCTGCCTGCTGGTCACCGTGCCGTGGTTCCTGGACCGCCGGGTGCCCCGCGTGCCCGTCGAGGACGTCGCCTTCCAGCGGTCCCTGGGCCGCATGGCCGTACGCGTGCGGGAGTTCGCCTGTTTGCCGGACGATCCGGCCGCCGCCCTGCCCGGCGCCCGCGTCGTACCGGACGAGGAGGCCCTGCGCGGTGAGGTGCGGGACGCCGTCGCCGAGCACCTCGGGCCGGTGCTCGACGGCTTCGGGCCCCGGATGCGGCGCGGGAAGCGCGCACTGTGGGGCATGGCGACGGACGAGATCGTGGAAGGGCTCTGGTACATCGCGCACCTGCTCGGGGAAGAGCGGCGCGCCATGCGGGAGCTGGAGGAGCTGCTGCCGGGCACGACCAAGCCGTACGCGGGCACGGCCGGCTTCCGCGAACTGACCGGGCCGGACGGCGAATCGCTGCCGACCCGCGACCGCGCGAGCTGCTGCCTCTTCTACACGCTGCGCCCCGAGGACACCTGCGTGACGTGTCCCCGTACGTGCGACGCCGAACGCGTACGGAAGCTGAGCGGGGAAGCCGTGGCGACAGCGGCGTCCGCGGTCGCCACGGCCTGACGGCACGCCACCCGGACGGGTGACGTAAATCGAACTCAACTCACCTCGTCAGCACTGCGGTTCGACCGAATCGCACCTATTCGCATGCCCTGGCACTCCCATGGCGTCCTCTTGCGCCGAAAACCTCTTTGGGTCACTTCGATTCCGCCAATATGGCGCCCGAGACGCCCTACCGCGATGCAAGGGACACCGCATGAGACTGACCGACATATCGCTGGACTGGCTGCTTCCGGGTGGCGTGATGCTCGTGGGGGTCCTGGCGGCGGTCGCGGTGCTCGCGCGCGGCAAGCGCGCCGGCGGCAAGGCCACGGCCGACGACTCCTGGGAACGTACCGAGGAACGGCGCAGGCGCAAGGAGGCGGTCTACGGGATCGCTTCGTACCTGTTGCTCTTCTGCTGCGCGGCGGTCGCCGCCGCACTCTCCTTCCACGGCCTGGTCGGCTTCGGCCGGCAGAACCTCAACCTCTCCGGCGGCTGGGAGTACCTCGTCCCCTTCGGCCTCGACGGCGCCGCCATGTTCTGCTCGGTGCTCGCGGTGCGCGAGGCCAGCCACGGTGACGCGGCCCTCGGTTCGCGCCTGCTGGTGTGGACGTTCGCCGGTGCGGCCGCCTGGTTCAACTGGGTCCACGCGCCCCGGGGCCTGGGCCACGCGGGCGCCCCGCAGTTCTTCGCCGGAATGTCGCTGTCGGCCGCGGTGCTGTTCGACCGCGCGCTGAAGCAGACCCGCAGGGCCGCGCTGCGCGAACAGGGCCTGGTGCCGCGCCCGCTGCCGCAGATCCGGATCGTACGGTGGCTGAGGGCGCCCCGGGAGACCTTCGGCGCCTGGTCGCTGATGCTCCTGGAAGGCGTGCGCACGCTGGACGAAGCGGTCGAGGAGGTACGCGAGGACGTACGCGAGAAGGAGCAGAACCGCATCCGCCGGCGCGATCACCAGAAGCTGGAACGCGCCCAGTTGAAGGCCATCAACCGGCAGCACAGGGCCTGGCGCGGCCGTGGCGGCGGTCGGCAGGTCGAGATCCCTGCCCTTGCCCCCACTGCGGGGTCCGCACCGTCGCAAGCAGCCGCGGAGCCCGCCATAGCAGAGCCCGGACAGCTGCCGCTTCGACCAAGGCCCTCCCTTCAGGCCGTGAAAGGCGCTGAGGGCGTGACGACCGTCGACCTCACCGCCGAGGACGACACCCAGGCTCTGCCACGGCTCGACTCCCTGGAACGCAAACTCAGGGATCTTGAGCAGCAATTCGGCTGAGCCACGGCGGCGGGCCGGGGCGGTTACACCGGCCCGCCGCCCAGGTCGAGTTCGAACCAGACCACTTTTCCTACGCCGTGCGTCTTTACGCCCCACGCGTCCGCGAGCGCCTGCACCAGGACGAGGCCCCTGCCGTGCGTACCGTCGTCGGCGATCGGTACGTGCAGCTGCGGGTGGCGGGCGGCCAAGTCCCGTACCTCGACCCGGAGCCGGGAGGCGGCGACGGTGGCCGTGACCTCCGCGTCGTGTTCCGTGTGGACCAGGGCGTTGGTCACCAGCTCGGTGGTCAGAAGCTCGGCGACGTGCGTACAGTCCCGGTCGTTCCGGTCACCCCGGTCTTCCTGGTCCTCCCGGTGCCGCAGCAGGTCGCGCAGAGCGCGCCGTACCTCCGGAACCGCTGTGAGATCCGCATGCCGCAATCTGCGCCGCAGATGAATGAGTGCCCCCTTTCCCTCCGCCCGTGCTTGTGACGGCCCTCGCGCGGCGGCACCGCGGCCGCCCGCCTGTTGCCCTGTCATAGCCCCCACCCGCACGTCGGATCGGCCCTTTCTCTCGAACAGGTTCACGGGATGCATGCCCCGCTCCCGCGATAGCACTCATGCCCGTTCCATTTGCCGGCCGGGCGGGGGCAGGCATGTGCCGGGGGCCGGATGACGCCGTCACGCCTCCCAGACCGCGACCGCCGTCCGGTCGTCGGCGTACCCCTTCACCCGCAGGCAGGTGTCCATGAGGTACTCGGCGAGGCCGGGAGGTTCGGCGGAGGCCCAGCGTCCGGCGAGTTCCCCGGCGAGGGCGGGCTCGCCGCGCAGGGGACCGGCGAGGCCGTCGGTGCACAGGAGGAGGGTGTCGCCCGGGAGGGCCACCGAGGCCCGGAAGCGGAAGGGCTCGGCGGGCGGGAGTTTGCTCTCGGCGTACGGGGACGGAGGTGTCGGAATGCCGAGGTCCAGGGTGAGGCGGTCGCCCCCGGGGGTCTCGGAGGGGACCGAGCCGAAGCCGAGGACGGGCCCGCCGGTGACGGCGGCGGGCTCGGGGGCGGGGGGTTCGATGTCCTGCCAGGCGCCGCCGCGCAGCCGGAACAGACCTCCGCCGCCGATCCCGAAGAAGACCCTGGTGCGGCACCGGGGGTCGGTGGGGAGGAGGAGGCAGCGCAGGCTCGCTGTGTACTCCTCGGGTTCCAGGCCGAGTTCGGACGCGCGGGCGCGCAGCTTGCCGTAGCTGTGGTCGGTGAGGCGGTGCAGACCGGACTTGAGGTCGCCCCTGCGGGCCGCCCTCATGTCGTCGGCGAGGCGGGTGTGACTGCGGCCGACTGCTTCGCCGATCCGGCGGCAGGCGTCGGCGGCGGCCAGGTGCGCGCTCCCGGTGGCACGGGCCCCGCAGGCCACCGCGACCAGGACGAGCCCGTCCTCGCCCCGGCCGAAGCGGGCGGTGAGCAGCGCGTCGCGGCGGGGTTCGCCGCGGTAGCGGGCGGAGTCGCCGCGGACGGAGGCGGCGCGCAGGGTGTACGTGCCGTACCGGGCGCCGTCGAGCACGGTGTCCGCGACGAGGGTGTCGAGTGCGCGCGGGTCCGCGGCGGGCAGGGCGGTGGGCTCGGCGTCGTAGGTGGGCGGCCGGTCCCCGACGAAGCCGGCACGGGGAGGGTCCCGGTCTTCCCCGCTGCCGGTGCCGGCGGTCGCGGGCGGCTCTTCGGCGTACGGGGACGCAGACCTCGGCCCGGCCTCCGGGGACGTGGAGGGCGTGGGCCGCCCGTCGTCCGGTGGCGCGGCGTTCGCGGACTGCGGCCGGTCCGGCTCCCGTCGGACCCGCGGTGTCCGGAGTAGGCCGGGCGGCTCCCAGGGGGCACGCTGCCGGGGTGCGGCGGGAGCCCCGGGCGGGCGGGCGGGAGCGGGCGGCGCCGGTGGCTGCGGCGGTTGCGGTGCGGCTGCGGGTGGAGCGGGTGACGGCACCGGTTGTGACTCCGGCTGCGGTTGCGGCTGCGGCTGCGGTGGCGGCTGTGATTCCGGCTGCGGCCGGCGTGCCTCGGGCGGGCTCGGGGCCGGTCCCGACGCCGACGGAAGCAGTGGCTCCGCCGGTGGAGGCTGGGGAGACTGCGGAGGCCGGGGCGGCCCCGGGGGCGGTGTCGGCGGGAGCGGCTGTTCTGCCGTCGGGGCCCGGTGCCGCTCCTCCGCCGCCGCGGTGGCCTGACCCACCGCCCGCCAGGGCGGCGGCTCCGGGGCCGGTTCGGGTTCCCGTGCCCCCGGCGGACCCGGAGCCGGGTCCCGCGTCGGTGGGTGCGGTGGGAGCGGGGGACGGTCGTCCGCCGCGGGAGCGGGCTCCGGCCGCCACGAAGGCGGCAGCTCCGGAGGGCGCGGGGCCGGGAGCGACTGCGGCGGCGGCGCGGGCGGGGGCGCCACCGTGTCCGCCGCGGAGTCGAAACGGTCGTCCAGGGTGTCGCCCGTGGGCGCGGGACCCGTGTCCCGGGTGGACTCGTCGCCGTACAGCCGGCTCCACCACTGGTCCTCGTCGGTGGTGCGCCTCTCCCCCTGCTGGCTCATGCCCCTTATTGTCCACCGCTCGGGCCGTACGAAAACGGGGCAGCGGGAAAAGAAGTCCGCCGGACGTTCCCCCTCCCCCCACGGGAAGGACGCCCGGCGGACAGCTTTCGGCAGACGCGCGTCTGCCGCGCGTCGCAGGCGCGCGCCACGGCCTGGGTGACGGAATTCCCCTTCGTGTCCGTCGGTTCGGTCTTCGGCGTGACCGGCCTGCCCGCCGCGCCCGCGTGGTCCACGGTCGCCGTCCAACCGCCCGACCGCCCGACCGTTCGGCGGCCTCGGCCTCGGTCCAGGTCTCAGCGTCGTCGTACGCGTACGACAGCTTCCGTACGCGGTGGGTGCGGCCCGAGGTGAGCGGGCCGTCCTCGGGGAAGGCCAGGTTGTAGGCGTACGGGCTGTCGACGGTGGCCTTCCAGCGCGGCGTGACCGGTCCGGCGGCCAGCGCGTCGAGCAACCCCCGGGCCTCGTCCGCCTCGACGGCGACCGCCGGCAGCGGTCCCGTGCCGTAGCCGGCGGAGGGCAGCCGGCGGCCGACGGCGGCGCGGGCGACGTCGGAGCCGTACTCCGCGTCCGCGATCAGCGGCAGGACTTGGCCTGTGGCCGGGCCACGGACGGCGCGACCACGGTGACGGCGAGGACGGCGGCGGTCGCCACCCCCAGTGCCGTGCGCGGTGCCGGGCGCATCGCTCTCACCTGGCGAATCCGGTACAAAAGCACGGTCTCCGAAGGCTGTTGGCGCTGCGGTGGCGCCACATTGGCAGAGTGACGGGAGGTGGAGGGATGATGCGTGCGGCGGGTTTACGCCGTGGCCGCTTCCCGCCACGAGCCGTTGGGCAAGATCGGGGAGACGGTATGGAATCGAAGCGTCCGGGGAGGGGTGCGGAGGGGTGCTGGGAGCCATTGGTCTGGACGAGGCACAGGAGTCGACGTACCGCGCGCTCGTCGCACTCGGCGCCGCGGAGGTCTCCGACCTCGCGCACCGGCTGACGCTTTCCGAGGCGGACACGGAGCGCGCGCTGCGCCGCCTGGAGCGCCAGGGGCTCGCCGCCCAGTCGTCGAGCCGTGCGGGGCGCTGGGTGGCGGCGCCGCCCGGGGTCGCGCTGGGCGCGCTGCTCACCCGGCAGCGGCACGGGCTGGAGCAGGCGGAGCTGACGGCGGCACTGCTCGCGGAGGAGTACCGGGCGGAGGCGGCCGAACCCGCGGTGCACGATCTGGTCGAGGTGGTGACGGGGGCGAGCGCCGTGGCGCACCGCTGCGTACAGCTCCGGCTCGGCGCGGCCGAGGAGGTGTGCGCGCTGGTGACCGGGAATCCGATCGCGATCACCGGTACGGACAACGAGGCGGAGGAGCGGGCGGCGACGCGCGGCGTGACGTACCGGGTGGTGATCGAGCGTGCGGTGCTCGCGCTGCCCACCGGGATCGCCGAGCTGTCGGCGGCGCTGGGGCGCGAGGAGCAGGTCCGGGTGGTGGAGGAGGTGCCGACCAGGCTGGTCGTCGCGGACCGCACCACCGCGATGGTGCCGCTGACGGGGCGCGGCGCGGAACCCGCGGCTCTGGTCGTGCACGCGAGCGGGCTGCTGGAGTCGCTGACCGGGCTCTTCGAGGCGGTGTGGCGGGAGGCGCTGCCGCTGCGGCTCGGGGCGGACGGGGCGGTGACGGAGCAGGGGCTGCCGGGTCCCGATGCCACGGATCTCCAGGTGTTGTCGTTGCTGCTCGCCGGGATGACGGACGCGAGCGTCGCCAAACAGCTGGAACTGGGTCTGCGGACGGTGCAGCGCCGGGTGAAGGGGCTGATGGAACTGGCGGGCGTGACGACCCGGCTGCAGCTCGGCTGGCATGCGTACGAACGGGGCTGGGTGGCCAGGCGCCGACCGGTTCGCGGGGGTGTTCTCCCGGGTTGAGCAGGAGCAGTGCGGGCCCTCCGGCCTGCGAAGACGGCCCGGGTCCCGCACCCTGGACAGATGGGCGTGTGGCAGCTCCTTCTGGTCGGCCTCGTCATGCTGGTCGGCCTGCTCGGTGTCCTGGCACCGGGCGTGCCGGGGCAGGCGATCGTCTGGGCGGCCGTGCTGTGGTGGGCGCTGGACGAGAAGACCACGCTCGCCTGGGGCGTACTGATCGGCGCGACCGCGCTGCTCCTGATCGACCAGGCGCTCAAGCCCCTGCTCCCCGCCCGGCGCCCCCGCGAGTCGGGCGCTCCGCCGCGGACGCTCGTGGTGGGCGGGGTCGCCGGGATCGCCGGATTCTTCCTGCTGCCGGTGGTGGGCGGGATCGTGGGGTTCGTCGGGGGGATCTACGGGGTGGAGCGGGCGCGGCTCGGCAGCCACGGCGGCGGCTGGGCTTCGACCCGTACGGTCATGCGCGCCGTCGGTTACCCGGTGCTGGTGGAACTGTTCACGTGCCTGCTGGTGGTCGGCGCCTGGGCGGGCGCGGTGATCTGGGAGTGAAGGTCTGCCCGGGTTCCCGCCCCGGGTTCTCGCCCTGGGTTCCGTTCCGGAGTCCGTCCCGTTCCGGGGGGCCGGGCTGCTGACCGGGCCGCCCAAGGGGGGACGGAGGGCGTTACGCCGTCCAGAGATGCCGCATCGCGTACGACCGCCAGGGCCGCCACGTGTCGGACTCCGTCCCGGCCGGGAAGCCCTCGTCCTCCGGCGCCACGTCGGGATCGCCGAGCGCCCTCATCCGGATCAGCGCGGCCGTCCGCGCGCCGACGCCGGGCAGGGCGCGCAGCGCCCGCTCCGCCTCGTCGCGGTCCGCTCCCGGGCCGAGGCGTACGACGCCGTCGGCGAGCGCGGCCGCCAGCCCCCGCAGCGCCGGGTCCTCGGCCCCGGTGAGGGCGCCCGGCTCGGGGAAGACGTGGGTCAGCGCGCCGCACGGCTGGTCCAGGACCTTCCCGTGCGCCTCGACGAGCCCGGCGGCGGCCTCCCGGCCCACCAGCGCCCGCACCGCGAACTCGTCGGGATCCGCCGCGCCCGGCGAGCGCAGTCCGGGGCGGGCCGCGACCAGCGGCGCCAGCGCCGGGTCGGCGGCGAGCCGCTCGTCGACGGCGTACGGGTCGGCGTCCAGGTCGAAGAGCCTGCGCAGCCGCTGGACGGCGGTGGTGAGGTCGCGCAGGTCGGTGAGGTGGATCCGGGCCTCCAGCCAGCGGCTGTGCGACGCCTCGTCGACGGCGGCGATGCCCGTTCCGTACGGCAGGCGCAGGGTGCGCCGGTAGGTGCGGGCGCCGGGCTCACCGAGCATCTCCTCGACGCGGGGCACGGCCTCTCCGGCGAGCAGGTCGAAGACCTCCCTGGCGGCGTACGCCCCGCGGTGGGCCAGGCGCAGCGGAATCCCGGCGGCGAGGGCGGGGCCCGCGCCGGAGGAGCCCGCGGCCCTGGCGCCGGACTCCGCGCGCAGGAGGCTGGGGTGCGGGCGTAGATCCGGCGGATCGTGTCGTTGAACTGCCGCACGCTCGCGAAGCCGGAGGCGAACGCGATCTCCGTGACGGGCAGCCCGGTGGTCTGGAGGAGCACCCGGGCGGTGTGCGCGCGCTGCGCGCGGGCGAGCGCGACGGGCCCGGCGCCCAGCTCGCCGGTCAGCTGCCGCTGGACCTGCCGGGTGCTGTAGCCGAGCCGGCCCGCGAGGCCGGGCACGCCTTCGCGGTCCACGATCCCGTCCCCGATCATCCGCATGGCGCGGCCGACGACGTCGGCGCGCGCGTTCCAGTCGGCGGAGCCCGGTACGGCGTCGGGGCGGCAGCGGCGGCAGGCCCGGAAACCGTTGCCCTGGGCGGCGGCCGCGGTCGGGTAGAAACGCACGTTCTTGCGCTTGGGGGTGACGGCGGGGCAGCTCGGCCGGCAGTAGATGCCGGTGGTCACGACGGCGAAGAAGAACTCCCCGTCGAAACGCGCGTCGCGGCTGGTCACCGCCTCGTACTTGCTCTCTTCGTCCATCACGCCCTCCAGTGTGCGCCGGCCGCGCAGAGCCGGCTGGCGGAATTCGGACGCGGCCCCGGACGGCGGGAAGTGGCGCGGGCGGCACGGCCGCACCCGTCCGGGGCCGAGGGCCGGGGTGCGGGACAGCGCTCCGCGCGACGGAGCCGCATGCCCCGGCGCCGCCCCGGCCACCTGCCGCCTACCGCCTGCCGCCGCCTCGCTTGGCCTCGGAGTTGGCCCGCCCCTGCGCTGACTTCAGCCGCCACTCGCGTCCGAGCTCCGCGCGCAGCCTCGCGTCGGTCTTGGCGACGATGCGCCGGTTCTCCCGCAGCAGTTTGCGGTAGCTCTCCAGCCTGCGCTCGGGCAGTGAGCCCTCCTCCAGCGCGGCCCGCACCGCGCAGCCCGGCTCCGTCTCGTGCGCGCAGTCGTGGAACCGGCACCGGGCCGCCAGCTCCTCGATCTCGGCGAAGACCTGCCCGACGCCGGTCCCGGCGTCCCACAGCCCCACGCCGCGCAGTCCGGGCGTATCGATGAGCACTCCCCCGCCGGGCAGGGCGAGGAGGTTGCGGGTGGTGGTGGTGTGCCGGCCCTTGCCGTCGATCTCACGGATGGCCCGCACCTCCATCACGTCCTCCCCCAGCAGGGCGTTGGCCAGCGTCGACTTCCCCGCGCCGGACACCCCGAGCAGCACGCTCGTACCGCCCGACACGACGGCGGTGAGCACGTCGATGCCGTCGCCCGTCGCGGAGCTGACGGGCAGCACCTGCACGCCGGGCGCGGCGGTCTCCACGTCCTCGACGAGGTACGAGAGCCCGGTGGCGTCCGGCACCAGGTCGGCCTTGGTCAGGACCACCAGCGGCTGGGCGCCCGACTCCCAGGCCAGGGCCAGGAACCGCTCGATCCGCCCGAGGTCGAGTTCGACGGCGAGCGAGACCGCGATGATCGCGTGGTCGACGTTGGCCGCGAGGATCTGCCCCTCGGACCGGGTGGACGAGGTGGAGCGTACGAACGCGGTGCGGCGCGGCAGGTACGCCCGTACGAACCGGGGGTCGCCGACGGGGTCGACGGCGGCCCAGTCACCGGTGCAGACGACCCGCAGCGGATCGTGCGGAGTCACATAGGTCGTGTCGGCGCGGACGACGCCGTCGGCGGTGAGGACGTCGCACTGGCCGCGGTCGACCCGTACGACACGGCCGGGCACCAGGCCCTGCGCGGCGTACGGGGCGAACTCCGCCTCCCACTCCTCGTCCCAGCCGTGGGAGGCAAGGGGGCGACGGGTGTCGGAGACGGAAGTGGAAGACGTGTGGAACGAAACGTCGGACAAGGGAGACCCTTCACAGGGTGGCCCCGGCAGCGCGCTCGGCGCGTGAGGAGAAGAGTGGGTGTCAGCCGGAGGCCACAGGGGTGGCAACGATGATGAACTCCTGAATGCGGGCCGTGCCCGTCACCGTGACAGTCATCAATGTCCTCACCTCCTGCTTCCTCTTCCTCAGCGAACCAGCACTGTCCCCTCGGGAACGGCACACGGCCGCACCCCGGAACGAGCAGAACCATAACCTCGCCCGAGAACGGGGCGCCAGTGATTAATGGCCGGTGAGTTCCCGCGGCTCGGGGCTCGCGGCTCGCGGCTCGGGCTCGGGGCTCGGGGCTCGTCAGGGGGTGACCACGATGTTGCCCACGAAGTTCTTCGCCATGAAGAACGCGCCGGACACCAGCAGCGCGGTGCCCCGGACGAACCCGCGCTCCTGGGAGTCGGCGCCGCGCTCGGAGGTGGTGAACGGGACGGTCAGCCGGATCCAGAGGGTGACCGCGGCCGCCAGTACCGAGAACACCGCCCAGGCCCAGCGCCACTGGTCCAGCAGCAGGAGTGCGATCGGCCCGGAGACCAGGACCCCGATGCCGGTGCCGGCGTTGACCACGCTCTGCGCGCGGTCCTGCGCGCCGGAGCGGACCCAGCGGCTCACTGCCGCCGCCATCGGTGGCGAGGCCAGTCCGGTGCTGGAGCCGGCGATGAGCACACCGGCCGCCAGAACGGGTGTGGAGGGTGCCAGCGCGACCATCGCGGTCCCCCCCGGTCGCCACGAGTCCGGCGGCCGTCGCGATCCGGCGGGCACCGACGCGCTCGGTGAGGACGAGGCTGAGCACGATCGCGAGGCAGTAGCCGATGCAGCTTCCGGAGCCAATGATTCCGGACACGGTGGGGGAGATGGTGAAGGTGTCCTGGAACTCGGGCGCGAACAGCCCGTAGGCGAACCGCGCGAATCCGTAGCAGATGCCGATGAGTGCGGTGCCCGCACACACCAGGCCCCAGCGGGCACCGGCGGCTTCCCGGTCCGGGGTGAGCATGGTCATCGCCGCACTCCCGTCTGGAGAAGAACTGTTCCGAACGCTCCTACCGGTCCTTGCTCAGCACCCAATACTTCGCGGCCTCCTCATCGATGCAGGGCCCGTTCCCCTCGCTCCTGAGCAGGCTGATCCGGGCCCCGCACACACCGTAAAGCGCAGGCCACTGAGCCTGTGTGGCCGACCGTCAGGTGTGCGGAAATGTCCCGCCGGCGGGACATTTCCGCCGCGCCCGCCTTCACCGCGGCGACGAGCCGTGTCCCCGTCCGGGCACCTCATTCCTCCGACGCGCCTGCCGGCGCAGCGGAAAACGTTCCACCACTCCGTTTGGTCTTCGGGACCGGGGGCAGCCGGTACTCCTGTCATGAGTCCGCCGGGGTGAGGAGTTGCCCATGCGCACCGCCAGGACGACCCGAGGCCGCGCTGCCACTCCCCCGGCGCGGTTACCCTCGGCCGGTGTCCCGCACAGAGGCACCGGCCAGGTGACCCCGGGCGGCCGGATAGTGACCACACGGATCGGCCTGCTCATGTCTTCCGATCTCAGCCTCGACGACTGGGCCACGGCCGGACGCAAGCTGGCCCGGAGGGCGGATTCGACGTCATGGTGTCTGGGCGACTGGCTCGCCCATGGCCAGTTGCGCTTCAGCGGCCGGTACCCACGCGCGGCCGCGGAGATCGGACTCGACACCCAGTCCCTGCGCAACTACGCCTGGCCGGCCCGCAGATTCGCGCACGAACGACGCCACCTCGGCCTGAGCCTCCAGCACCACGCCGAGGTGGCCTCGCTGCCCGTACCGGAACAGGACCGCCGGCTCGACCTCGCGGAGCGAGGGCGCTGGTCGCGCAACGAGCTGCGCCGCCGTATCCGCGAGACGCGGCGGAGGGCTGCGGCCGAGGCGCCGGCCGCCGATGCCGCCGAACCCTCCTATCTGCCACGGCTGCCGGTCGCGCTGGAGGAGCCGGCCCGGTGGCGGGAGGCGGCGGAACAGACGGCCACCGACTTCCACACCTGGGTCGTACAGACCCTGAACGCCGCGGCCCACGGCGAAACGCGCGACGGCGGTGGGCAGCACCCCGAACAGACCCGACTCGCTCCGACGGAGGAGAACCCGTGAAGATCGTCGTCAACTGGGACCGGTGTCAGGGCATAGGCGTGTGCGAATCGGTCTCTCCCGACAGGTTCGAGGTCGACCAGGACGGCCAGTTGGTCGTCAAGTCCGAGACCGTTTCGGAAGGGCAGGAGACGGAGGCGCGCGAGGCCGTCGCCTCGTGCCCCAACGAGGCGCTGTCCCTGGAGAGTTGAGGGGCCGGCGATGACCGGGACGCTGGTCGTGGTCGGAGGTTCACTGGCCGGGCTGCGGGCGGTCGAGGCCGTACGCGGCGACGGATGGCAGGGCTCGGTCGTCCTGGTGGGTGCGGAGGAGCATCTGCCGTACGACCGCCCGCCGCTGTCCAAGGGGTATCTCTCGGCTGCCGGGTGCGCCGATCCGACGTACCGTGACGAGCACAGGCTCACCCATGAGCTCGGGGTCGAGCTGATGCTCGGCACTCCGGCCTCCGGGCTCGACACCGGGGCGCGGACCGTGGCCGTCGGTGAGCGGGAGGTCGGCTACGACGCGCTGGTCCTCGCGACCGGCTCGTACGCCCGTGAGCTGCCCGGGACAGAAGGGCTCGGCGGCGTCTTCACCCTGCGCACCCTGGACGACGCGCGGGCGCTGCGGGCGGCGCTGCGCGCGGGCAGCCCGAGACTGACGGTGGTGGGCGGCGGGTTCATCGGCTCCGAACTGGCCTCCGCCGGACGCGCGCTCGGCCTCGACGTCACCCTCGTCGAGAGGTCCCCGACGCTGCTGGTGCGCGCGATCGGCGCCTCCATGGGCGAGGCCCTCACCCGGCTGCACGAACGCCGTGGCACCCGGGTGCTCACGGGGGTCCACGTCGAGGAGGTGCTGGGTGAGGGCCGCGTGCGGGCCGTGCGCCTCTCCGACGGCAGCGAGATCGAGACCGATGTGCTCGTGGCCGGGGTCGGCGCGGCGCCGTGCACCGGGTGGCTCGAAGGGTCGGGGCTGACCGTCGGCGACGGGGTGGTCGCCGACGCGACGCTCGCCGCCGCGCCGCGCGTCCATGTCGCGGGTGACATCGCCCGGTGGCCCAACGCGCTCTTCGACGACGTGCTCGACGGTCCGATGCGGCTGCAGCACTGGACCACCGCGGCGGAGCAGGGCGCGCGCGCCGCCCGCAACGCGGTCGCCCCGGAGCGGGCACGGCCGTACGAGACCGTCCCCTACTTCTGGTCGGACTGGTACTCCAGCCGGATCCAGTTCGCCGGGGTGTGCGGGGCCGACACGCACGAGGTGCACGTCGAGGTGGTCGCGGGCGATCCCGCCGACGGTGGCCCGTTCACCGCGCTCTACCGCGCGAACGACCGGATCATCGGCGCCCTCGCCGTGGACATGCGGGCCGAGGTGATGAAGTACCGGCGGCTGATCGGGCAGCGCGCCCGCTGGGCCACGGCCGTCGGGCTCGCCGAAACACGGCGGCGGAAGGCCGCGTAGGTGCCTGCCCCGCAACCCCGCCGCCGCTCTACGGGCGGTCCGAGCCCGGCCATACGTACGGCAGGTCGCCCGGCACGCCCGGGAAGCGGGCTTCGTAGAAGTCCGGATCCTTGCGCACCAGGGCCGACTGGTGGCTGCGGTGGAAGTCCGGGTCGCCCAGCCAGGGCGGCAGGTCGCCGTCCTCGGCGAGCCGGACCTGGAGGCGCACCGCCGTGCCGGGGCGGTGCGCGGCGAAGTCCGCCACCATGGTGGCCGCACAGGTGTCGCGGTGTCCCCGCGCCGTCCACAGGCGGCAGATTTCCAGGCCGTACCGGACCAGGGCCTCCTCGTAGCCGGCCCACATCCGTACCGCCGGATGCCGCGCCCAGCCGTACCCGGGGACGGTCAGGCCGCGCAGGACCTGGAGCGCCTCGACCCGTTGCTTGCCGAGCCGTCGCGCGTCCAGCACCGCGGCGGACGCCGAGAAATCGGAGAACGGCAGGAAGGTCTGCACGGGCCTCCTGTTCCGGTCTGTTCGCTGTGTTCCGGTCCTGTTCCGGCCCTGTTCCGGCCCACGGCCGGGCGTGGCGTGCCTGGCACTCCCCAGGATCTCAGAGCAGCCCCCCGAGGGCACAGCGGAACGCGGCCGTGCGTGCGGCCCGCACCGGGCTCACGGTCCGGGGGCGCGCTCAGCAGGCGCGGCCCACGATCCGCCACTGCGCGGGCCGGTTCCGCGTGTCGCGCGTGTGCGATCGCCGCGTGCGGGACGCCGATGCCCGCCGCCACCCGGACGTGCGCGGATTACGTACGGTCCGCCTCCTCCCGGAGCGGGGCGAAGAAGCGGGCCACGTCTGCGGCCGTGACCTCCGCGAGGGCGGGCGGCGACCAGCGCGGGGCGCGGTCCTTGTCGATCACCTGGGCCCGGATGCCCTCGACCAGGTCGGGGGAGGACAGCGCCGCGCACGAGACGCGGTACTCCTGCTCCAGGACCTGTTCCAGCGTGGCGGGTTCGCCGGCCCCGCGCAGCGCGGCCAGGGTGACCTTGAGCGCGACGGGCGACTTGGCGAGGATCGTCCCGGCGGTCTCCTTGGCCGCCGGTTCGCCGCAGGCGAGGAGCCGGTCCACGATCTCCTCGACCGCGTCTGCCGCGTAGCAGTGGTCGATCCAGTCGCGGTGCGCGGCCAGCCCGGCCTCCGGCGCGTGGTGGGCGTACTTCGACAGCACGTCCCGCGCCGGGTCCGTCGCGAGGGCCGCGAGGAGGGCGGGCAGGTGCTCCGCCGGTACGAAGTGGTCGGCGAGCCCGCACAGCAGCGCGTCCCCCGCACCCACCGCCGCCCCGGTGAGCGCCAGGTGCGTGCCGAGCAGGCCGGGGGCGCGCGACAGCAGCCAGGTGCCGCCGACGTCCGGCACGAAGCCGATGCCGGTCTCGGGCATGGCCACCCGGGAGCGTTCCGTGACGACGCGGACGCTGCCGTGGGCGGAGACCCCGACGCCGCCGCCCATCACGATGCCGTCCATGATCGCGACGTACGGCTTGGGGAAGCGGGCGATGTACGCGTTGAGCCGGTACTCGTCGCGCCAGAACGCCGCCGAGGCGCCGCCGCCGGTCCGGGCGTCCTCGTAGATCGACCGGATGTCCCCGCCCGCGCACAGACCGCGCTCCCCCGCCCCGGTGATCACCACGGTCGCGACCCCCGGGTCCCGCTCCCAGGCCGTGAGGGCCCCGGCGATCCGGTTCACCATGGCGTGGTTCAGGGCGTTGATGGCCCTGGGGCGGTTGAGCGTGAGGTACGCGGCGTGCCCTTCCGTGCGCAGGAGCACGGGGTCGTCGGTCACGGTCATCGGGGTTCCTTCCGGGGGTGGCGGGACCCGGGGGTCACGGACGGTCTTTTCTATACCGGCGCGGCTGCGGTTCGCCGGGCGGGCGGGTGCGCGGGTGCGCGGGCGGACGGTCACGTACCCGCGTGAAGCTGCGCTGTTGGCCCGGTTAAGAAATCCTCGATGGACCGCGGGGCCCCGGGGCGTCAGATTGGTACGCGTTCACGATCACCTCGTACCCGTGCCCCGTACCCCGTCCCGCCTGGAGCCGCAGCCATGAAGGCACTTGTCAAGCAGTACGCCGAGCCCGGGCTGTGGCTCGTGGACGTGCCGGAGCCGGAGACGGGCCCCGGTGATGTGCTCATCAAGGTGCTCCGTACCGGCATCTGCGGCACGGACCTGCACATCAGGTCCTGGGACGGCTGGGCCCGGCAGGCCGTCTCCACCCCGCTCGTCCTCGGTCACGAGTTCGTGGGCGAGGTCGCGGCCGTCGGCTCCGACGTCGCGGACATCGCGGTCGGCGACCTGGTGAGCGGCGAGGGCCACCTGGTCTGCGGGAAGTGCCGCAACTGCCTCGCGGGCCGCCGGCACCTGTGCCGCTCCACCGTCGGACTCGGTGTCGGACGCGACGGCGCCTTCGCCGAGTACGTCGCCCTGCCCGCGTCCAACGTGTGGGTGCACCGCACGAAGGTGGACCTGGACGTGGCCGCGATCTTCGACCCGTTCGGCAACGCCGTGCACACCGCGCTCTCGTTCCCGCTGGTGGGCGAGGACGTACTGATCACCGGTGCGGGCCCGATCGGCATCATGGCGGCGGCCGTCGCCCGGCACGCCGGTGCGCGCAACGTCGTGATCACCGATGTCAGCGAGTCCCGTCTGGAGATCGCCCGCAAGGCCGGCGCGACGCTCGCGCTCAATGTCGCGCGGTCGGACATCGCCGACGCGCAGCGGCAGCTGGGCCTCAAGGAGGGCTTCGACATCGGCCTGGAGATGTCGGGCCGGCCCGAGGCCATGCGCGACATGGTCGCCAACATGACGCACGGCGGGCGGATCGCGATGCTCGGCCTGCCGGCCGAGGAGTTCGCCGTCGACTGGTCGAGGATCGTCACGTCGATGATCACCGTCAAGGGGATCTACGGCCGTGAGATGTACGAGACGTGGTACGCCATGACGGTGCTGCTGGAGGGCGGCCTGGACCTCAGCCCGGTCATCACCGGCAGCTACGGCTACCAGGACTTCGACGCGGCCTTCGACGAGGCGGCGACCGCCCGCAGCGGCAAGATCATCCTCGACTGGACCGGCTGATCCACTGCGCGGGGCCGCTTCCCCGGCCCGCCCCTTCCCGCTGTGACACTTCGCGGCTCCGCCACGTGAGGGGCTCCCCCGCGTGAGGGGCTCCGCCCCGCACCCCGCTCCCCGACCTCCCAAGGGGCCGGAAGGTCCACCCCACCACCGCACCACCGCCAGGAGAGGCCCACCGCATGTACACCTCCGTCCGCGACGACCTCCGCACCACCCTCGACGAGATCCGCACCGCCGGTCTCTACAAGCCCGAGCGCGTCATCGGCACCCCCCAGAGCGCCTCCGTCTCCGTCCCCTCCGGCGAGGTGCTCAACTTCTGCGCCAACAACTACCTCGGTCTCGCCGACCACCCCGAGGTCGTCGCCGCCGCCAAGGACGCCCTGGACCGCTGGGGCTACGGCATGGCGTCCGTACGCTTCATCTGCGGCACCCAGGAGATCCACAAGGAGCTGGAGCAGCGCCTCTCCGCCTTCCTCGGCCAGGAGGACACGATCCTCTACTCCTCCTGCTTCGACGCCAACGGCGGCGTCTTCGAGACCCTCCTCGGCCCCGAGGACGCCGTCATCTCCGACGCCCTCAACCACGCCTCGATCATCGACGGCATCCGCCTCTCCAAGGCCCGGCGCCACCGCTACGCCAACCGCGACCTCGCCGACCTGGAGCAGCAGCTCAAGGACACCCAGGACGCCCGCCGCCGCCTCGTCGTCACCGACGGCGTCTTCTCGATGGACGGTTACGTCGCCCCGCTCGCCGAGATCTGCGACCTGGCCGACCGTTACGACGCCATGGTCATGGTCGACGACTCGCACGCCGTCGGCTTCGTCGGCCCCGAGGGCCGCGGCACCCCCGAGCTGCACGGCGTGATGGACCGCGTCGACATCGTCACCGGCACCCTCGGCAAGGCGCTCGGCGGCGCGTCCGGCGGTTACGTCGCGGCCCGCGCCGAGATCGTGGAGCTGCTGCGCCAGCGTTCGCGCCCGTACCTCTTCTCCAACTCCCTCGCCCCGGTGATCGCCGCCGCGTCGATCAAGGTCCTCGACCTGCTGGAGTCGGCGGGCGAGCTGCGCGAGCGCCTCGCCGCCAACACCGAGCTCTTCCGTACGAAGATGACCGAGGCCGGCTTCGAGATCCTCCCCGGTGACCACGCCATCGCGCCCGTCATGATCGGCGACGCGGCGGAGGCGGGCCGGATGGCCGAGCTGCTGCTGGAGCGCGGGGTGTACGTGATCGGCTTCTCGTACCCCGTCGTCCCGATGGGGGCGGCCCGCATCCGGGTCCAGCTCTCCGCCGCGCACTCCACCGCCGACGTCGAGCGGGCCGTGGCCGCCTTCGTCGACGCGCGGGCGACAATGGCGGGGTGATCGACCCCAGGCGACTGCGCATCCTGCGGGCCGTGGCGGACCACCGGACGGTGACCGCCGCGGCCGCCGCGCTGTATCTGACCCCCTCCGCCGTGTCCCAGCAGCTCGCCGCCCTGGAGCAGGAGACCGGCCACACCCTGCTGACCCGCAGCGGCAGGGGCGTACGGCTGACCGCGGCCGGCGACATCCTGCTGGCCCACACCCATGCCGTACTGGCGCAGCTGGAGCGGGCCGAGGCCGAGCTCGCGGCGTACGCGGGCGGGGCGGCCGGCGAGGTGCGGGTGGTGGGCTTCGCGACGGGGATCGCGGAGGTGCTCGCCCCGGCGATCGGCCGTCTCGCGGACCGCCACCCGAGTGTTCGCATACGGGTGCGGGACGCCGAGGGCGACGAGAGCCTGGCGCTGGTGCTGGACGGGGAGGTGGACGTCGCGCTGGCCGTCGAGTACCGGGGCGCGCCGCACGAGGACGACCGGCGCCTCGCGCGCGTGCCGCTCTACGCGGAGCCGTTCGACGCCGTGCTGCACGCGTCGCATCCGCTGGGCCAGGCCCCCGCGGTCTCGCTCGCGGAGCTGGCCGACAGCGACTGGATCGGTCCGTACCCCGGCAACCCCTGCCACGACGTGATGCTGCTGGCCTGCGAACTCGCCGGTTTCCAGCCGCGCCTCGTGCACTCCTCGGACGACTTCCGTGCGGTGGTGGCGCTGGCGGGCGCGGGGGCGGGGGTGGCGCTGGTACCGCGTTCGGCGCTGCGCGGGATGGAGCTGAAGGACACGGTGGTACGCCCGGTCGCGGGACCGGCGGCGACCCGCCGCGTGTTCGCCGCGGTGCGGCGGGGGGCGGAGCACCACCCTCTGATCAGGCCGGTCCTGGACGCCCTTGCCGCATCGGCGGCCGGCCTCTCCACCACCGGGTGACGCCCCGGTCGGATCGGCCGCCCACCGCCGGCCGGCCGCCTAGCCGGCCACCGCGGGCGGCCGCTCGGTCGTCAGGTCCGGCATCTCGTCCGCGAGCGGCAGCCGGGGCTCGCGCTGCGCCTCGGACTCGCGCTGCGGCTCGGACTCGGACCGGGCCCGGGGCTGCGCCTCGTCACGCGGCCGCTCCCGCGACGACGGCTCCTGCTGCGGCGCCGCCCGCTCCAGGAACCGGAGCAGCTCCACCGGGAACGGCAGCACCAGCGTCGAGTTCTTCTCGGCCGCGACCGCCACCACGGTCTGCAGCAGCCGCAGTTGCAGCGCCGCCGGCTGCTCGGACATGACCCCCGCCGCCTCCGACAGCTTCTTCGACGCCTGGAGCTCCGCGTCCGCGTTGATGACCCGCGCCCGCCGCTCCCGGTCCGCCTCCGCCTGCCGGGCCATCGACCGCTTCATCGTCTCCGGCAGCGAGACGTCCTTGATCTCCACCCGGTCGATCGACACGCCCCACCCGACCGCCGGGCTGTCGAGCATCAGCTCCAGCCCCTGGTTGAGTTTCTCCCGGTTGGACAGGAGATCGTCCAGTTCGCTCTTGCCGATGATCGACCGCAGCGAGGTCTGCGCCATCTGCGAGACCGCGAACCGGTAGTCCTCCACCCTCACCACGGCCTCGGCGGGGTCCACCACCTTGAAGTAGATCACCGCGTCCACCCGGACCGTGACGTTGTCCCTGGTGATGCCGTCCTGCGCGGGCACCGGCAGGGTCACGATCTGCAGGTTCACTTTCCGCATCCGGTCCACACCAGGAACGATCATGGTGAAGCCGGGACCGCGGACGCCCTTCCGGAGCCGCCCCAGGCGGAAGACCACACCCCGCTCGTACTGCCGCACCACCCTGGCCGCGGCCATCGTGTACAGCACACCGGCGGACAGCACCGCCGCCCCCGCCATCACCAGCTCATCGAGCATCACGACCCCCAAGGGTCCGACCCACGCCGCATCTTGTTGTCACGATACGCCCGCTTTTGCACACCGGTCGAGCCTCCGCAAACGGAACCTCAATTGAAAATGGAATCCATTTGCATATAGCGTTCGGTGACCGCGACCCGCGACCCCGTCCACACCAGGAGGCACCCCATGGCCGTACCCAAGCGGAAGATGTCCCGCAGCAACACCCGTCACCGGCGCGCCCAGTGGAAGGCCACCACGCCGCAGCTCGTCCCCGTCACCGTCGACGGCTCGGTGTACCGCGTGCCGCAGCGGCTGGCCAAGGCGTACGAGCGCGGGCTCCTGCGCCCCGAGGGCTGACCGGCATGCCCCTCCCGGCCCTCCCGCCCCTCCCGACCCACCACCGGCCCGACCGCCGCCCCGGCCGGCTGCCCGTGACCGTGCTCTCCGGCCTCGGCGAGGCGGGCGGCGAAGACGCCCCGGCCGACGACCCGTTCCCCGCCTGGGACACCTACGGGATCGACGACGCGTGCGCGCACGAGCCGCCGGTTCCCGTCACAGCGGCGCCGCCGGAGGCGTGACCGCGAAGCGGCAGCCGCCCTTCACGTTCCGTACGCCGGCCCGCCCCGCGCGGGCCCCGGCGATGCCGCGGACGATGGCGAGCCCGAGGCCCGCGCCCCGGGGGCGTACGGGCCTCGGCGCCGCGCCGGCCGGTGTCGGTGCGCATCCGGTCCACCGGCGCCCTGCCCACCGGTGTCCGATTCCTTCAAGAGCGGGGCCCGGCCGTCCGTCTACGTTGGGGCCATGACTCCACGACTCGACGCCGTCGCCATCGTGACCGCCGACATGGCCGCCTCGCTCGCCTTCTACCGTCTCCTCGGACTGGACGTCCCCGCCGGGGCCGACACCGCCCCGCACGCCGAGGCGACGCTGCCCGGCGGCCTGCGCGTGCTGTGGGACACCGAGGAGACCGTCCGCTCCTTCGATCCCGGCTGGACCAGGCCGGAGGAGGGCGGCGAGCGGGTCGCTCTCGCGTTCCTGTGCGACAGCCCGGCCGAGGTCGACGCGGTGTACGAGGCTCTGACCGCCGCCGGACACCGTGGGCACCTCAAGCCCTGGGACGCCGTCTGGGGACAGCGTTACGCGGTGGTGCTGGACCCCGACGGCTGCGGGGTCTCCCTGTTCGCCAACGCCGCGTAGGCGCCCAGCGTCGTCCCGGCCAGGTCGCGCATCTCGCGGGAGAGGTGCGCCTGGTCGGCGCAGCCCGCGGCGACGGCGGCGTCGGCGTACGGCACGCCGCCGCGCACGAGGGTCAGGGCGCGCTGGAGCCGGAGGATCCTGGCCAGCGTCTTGGGGCCGTACCCGAAGGCCGCCAGTGAGCGGCGGTGCAGTTGCCGGGCGCCGATCCCGGCGGCTTCGGCGGCCGCGGCGACGGTGCTGCCCGCGTCCAGCCGGCGGACGACGGCACGCAGCACCGGGTCGGGGGGCTCCGTGTCCGCCGCGTGCCGCAGGACCAGGTCCTCCAGCGCGGACGCCTGGTCGGCCGCGCCCGTGACCTGGCCGGTCAGGGCGCGTACCCGGGCCGCGGGCCACAGGTCGGCCAGGGCCACGCGCCGGTCGCGCAGCTCGTGCGCGGGTACGCCGAGGAACGCGGGCCCGGCGCCGGGTGCGAACCGCACCCCGTCGTAGCGGGTGCCCGCGCCGCCGGGGCCCTCGCCGGGCGCGTGGGCGCGGGTGTCGGGCCCCGCGACGTACAGCTTGCCCTCGGTCCACAGCAGGTCCATGCAGCCGTCCGGCAGGACGGGATACGCGGCAGTGGGAGCGGGAGCGGCGGGTGTGGTGCGGGTCCAGACGACGGAGCCGTCGAGCCGGGATGCGTGTTCCGCGTACATGCTCCCCAGGTTAGGGAGCCTTCTTTTCCCCTGCCCGCCCCCTTCCCCACAACCGGGACGGGCAGGGCACCGCCTACGGGCGCGGCTGCCCGCTCTCCCTGGTTTCCCGGGAGTCACGGGCGTCCCGCGCCTCCTGCGGCGGTTCCTTCGCGTCCTTGTCGCGGCCCGTGTGCAGGCGGGACTTCACGTCGTCCGGCGGCAGGAACCTCGACCAGCGCTCCGGGAATTCCGACGGCATGTCCGGGTCGGGTTCGTCCGTCTCGCCCGCCTCGTCCGCCGCCGCACGCGCCGCTTCCGCCCGCGCGACGACCGCCGCCGCCTGGGCCGCACGTACGCGGTCGTTGGCCTCGCGGGCCGCGGCCGTGGCGACCGAGGGCCAGACCCGGTCCATGGCGGCGTTGACCGCCGCGCCCACCAGGACCGCGAAGGCGCAGATGCAGATCCACAGGAGGACGGCGATGGGGGCGGCGAGGGAGCCGTAGATGGTCGGGCCCTCGACGGTGCTGGTCAGGTAGATCCGGAGCAGGAAGCTGCCGAGCACGCACATCGCGAGGGCCATCAGCGCGCCGGGGATGTCCTCGACCCACGGCGAACGGACGGGCACGGACACGTGGTAGAGCGTCGTGAGGAAGACGACGGACAGCACGATGACCACGGGCCAGTACAGGATGCTGACGACCTCCGTGCCGAACGGCACCAGGTCCACCACCCGGTCGGGGCCGACCACCATCAGCGGCAGCACCACCGCGCCGATCACCAGCGCGACGACGTACAGCAGGAAGGCGAGCAGCCGGGTCTTCACGATGCCGCGGTGGCCGTCGAGGCCGTACATCACCGTGATCGTCTCGATGAAGACGTTGACCGCACGCGATCCCGACCAGAGCGCGATGGCGAAACCGATGGAGATGATGTCGGGCCTGGCGCTCTGGGTGACGTCGTCGATGAGCGGTTTGGCGAAGTCGTTGACGCCCCGGTCGGACAGGACCGTTTCGGCGGCGGTCAGGATGTTGCGCTCGATGGACGCGACCGTGTCGGTGTTGGTCCAGTCGTCGACGTAACCGAGCAGGCCGATCATGCCGAGCAGCAGGGGCGGCAGGGACAGCAGGGTGAAGAAGGCCGCCTCGGCCGCGAGACCGAGGATGCGGTACTCGATGCACGAATTGACGGTGTCTTTCAGCAACAGCCAGGCCAGCTTGCGCATGGAGACGTTGCGGTAGAGGACCCTGGCCCGGTGAATCCGGCCGTGGGGCCGTTCGGGTGTTTCTTTTGCTGCCTGCACCTCCTTACCGTAGCGGCATGGCAGCGACCACACACACAGTGACCAACCAGGCTCCGCCGCTGGTGGAGTACGACGTCTTCAGCGCCGACCGGGCCCTGTCCGAGAGTGTGGAGCGGCATGTCGCCCCCGAACTCGCCGGGGAGGTACGGGAGGAGCTCGCGTGGCTCGGACGCACCGCGGGTTCCGCCCGGGTCCAGGAATGGGGGGTGCAGGCCAACGAGAATCCGCCGAAACTGCGGACGCACGACCGCTACGGCCATCGGATCGACGAGGTCGAGTACCACCCGGCCTGGCACCGGCTGCTGGACGAGGCCGTCGCGGCGGGGCTCACGGACGCCTGGGGGCGGCCCGGCGGGCATGTGCGGCGCGCGGCCGGTTTCCTGGTGTGGACGCAGGCGGAGGCGGGCCACGGCTGTCCCCTCTCCATGACGCACGCGGCGGTGCCGGCGCTGCGCGCCGACCCGGAGCTGGCCGCCGAGTGGGAGCCGCGGCTCACCTCTCATGTGTACGAGGAGGGGTTGCGGGAGCCGTCGCTCAAGGCCGGGGCGCTCCTCGGGATGGGCATGACGGAGAAGCAGGGCGGCAGCGACGTCCGGGCCAACACGACGAGCGCGCAGCCGCTGGCCGGGGAGGGCGAGTACCTGCTCACCGGGCACAAGTGGTTCTGTTCGGCGCCGATGAGCGACGGCTTCCTGGTGCTGGCGCAGGCGCCCGGCGGGCTGAGCTGCTTCCTGGTGCCGCGCGTCCTGGCCGACGGGACGCGCAACGTGTTCCGCATCCAGCGCCTGAAGGACAAGCTCGGCAACAGGTCGAACGCGTCGAGCGAGGTCGAGTTCGACGGGACGTGGGCGCGGCTGGTCGGCGAGGAGGGGCGCGGCGTGCGCACCATCATCGAGATGGTGGCCGCCACCCGGCTCGACTGCGTGGTCGGCTCGGCGGCGCTGATGCGCCAGTCCGTGGCGCAGGCCGCGCACCACGCGGCGTACCGCGGCGCGTTCGGCTCCAAGCTGATCGACAAGCCGCTGATGCGCAACGTACTGGCCGACCTGGCGCTGGAGTCGGAGGCGGCGACGACGCTCGCGATGCGGCTGGCGGCGGCGTACGACAGCGACACCGAGCAGGACCGGGCCTTCCTGCGGCTCGCGGTGCCCGCCGCCAAGTACTGGGTGACGAAACGGTGCACACCGGTCGCGGCGGAGGCGCTGGAGTGCCTGGGCGGCAACGGGTACGTCGAGGAGTCCGGCATGCCGCGGCTGCTCCGCGAGGCGCCGCTCAACTCGATCTGGGAGGGCTCGGGGAACGTACAGGCCCTGGACGCCCTGCGGGCGCTCCAGCGCGAGCCGCAGGCGCTCAACGCCTTCCTCACCGAGATCGGGCGGGCGCGCGGCGCCGATCACCGCCTCGACGCGGCGGTCAAGGACCTGCTGACCGAACTGGCCGACCTGGAGGGACTGGAGGGGCGGGCGCGCCGCGTCGTCGAGCGGATGGCGCTCGTGCTCCAGGGCTCGCTGCTGGTGCGGTGGGCTCCGCCGGAGGTCGCGGACGCCTTCTGCGCGTCGCGGCTCGGCGGGGACTGGGGCGCGGCGTTCGGCACGCTGCCGCACAGTCTCGGCCTCGCGTCGGTCGTGGAACGGGCGAGGGCGGAGGTATGACCCGGCGAGCCGCCGGGGGAACGACCCGCCGGGAGTAAGGAGCCGCCGGAGTGGTGCTGCGCCGACACGGCACCACCCCGGCTGAACCCCTCCAGCTTCGTACAGGCAAAGTCCGCGTACGAGAGTTGCAGATCGTTGCAATGTTTGTCCGGACTCGCGGACGCGCTCGCCGGCGGCGCGGCACGATGAGGGGTGTCCGCCTCCACCACCTCACACCCAGTGACCCTCACGTGAGCTACGGGGTACGCCCAGTGAAGACCGACCCTCTCGTCCCTCCCGGCCCGTCGCGGCCGAGCGCCCCGCACACCACCGGTCCGGCGCGGCTGCTGCACCGGGGACGGGCCGCCGCTCCCGTCGGCGGGGCGCCACGCGTCGCGCCGCGTCCCGTCATCGACGCGTCCTGGCAGCGCGTGATGCGTATCGGGATCGATCCGGACCGGGGCACCAGCAGCGAGCTCCTGCCGGCCGGCGAGCTGGAGCACCGGCGCCGGACCACCGCGCTCGGCGATCTGCTGCCCTCGCTCAGCCAGGGACTGGTCTCGGCGGTCCGGGCGTCGCAGCAGATGATGGTGGTGACCGACGAGGAAGGTCTGGTGCTGTGGCGTGACGGCGACCGTGCGGTGATGCGCTCGGCCGCCTCCATCTGTCTCGAGGAGGGCGCGGCCTGGAGCGAGGACACGGCGGGCACGAACGGCATCGGCACGGCGCTGGAGCTGCGCAGACCCGTCCAGGTGCACTCCGCCGAGCATTTCGTCCGTACGCTCCACAGCTGGACGTGCGCGGCGGCACCCGTGCACGATCCGCGGGACGGGCGGCTGCTCGGTGTCATCGACGTGAGCGGGGCCGATTCCACGTTCCACCCGGCCACGCTCGCCCTCGTGGAGTCCGTGGGCCGGCTCGCCGAGGCGGAGCTGCGCGAGCGGCACCTCAGGTCGGTCGAGCGCCTGCGGTCGGTGGCGGCGCCGGTCCTGTGCCGGGTGGGCGGCCGGGCGCTGGCGGTGGACTCGCACGGCTGGCTCGCGGCCGTGACCGGGATGCCGCCGGTCGACCGGCTTCCGCTGCCCAAGACGTTCCGGGCCGGACGCAGGTGGCTGCCTTCGCTGGGGATGTGCGGGGTGGAGCCGCTGCCCGGCGGCTGGCTGGTCCGGGTGGAGGAGGCGGCGTCGGGGCCCCAGGAGGACGCGGTCAACCGGGTCGTACTGGACCTGAGCAGCCGGCGGCGCTCCTCGGTGACCGTCTCGGGGGCGGCCGGGCGCTGGACGCATGAGCTCAGCCCCCGCCACGCGGAGCTGCTGTACGTGCTGAGTGTGCACCGGCAGGGGCGCAGCGCCGCCGAACTGGCGGCGGACCTGTTCGGCGACCGGACCCGGACGGTGACGGTACGGGCCGAAATGTCGCGGTTGCGGCGCCACTTGGCCCAGGTCCTCGCGCACCGCCCGTACCGCTTCGTGGACGAGGTGGACGTGGAGGTGGTCCACCCGGACCACCCGACGGACCTGCTGACGCACTCCACGGCGCCGGCGATCACGGCGGCGCGGCGGGTGCGGGACCCGGGGTAGGGGCGCTCCGCGGGTGTGTCCTCCATCGCCGGACGGGCCCGGATGCGGCCGCGCCCGATGTTCTCGGTGCGGCACGCTTCGGCCCGTCCGGCGTTCGAGGAGCGGGGACCGGGGCGGAGCCCCGGTCGCTAGACCCCCGGAATCTCGCGCGCCCGGAACGCGTCCCGCACCGCGGCCGCCGCCCGCTCGCCGTACATCTTCCGCGCCGTCGCGACCGTCGTCAGCGCCGCGTCCGTGAAGCTCGTGTCCGGCGCGAAGCCGAACTGCGCGTTCACGATGACGCGGTCGGCGGTGCGCGCGCCCAGCTCCGACCTGATGTCGAAGAGCGCGCGGGACCAGATCTGGCCGTCGGCGTGCACCTGGCCGACCCGGTCGCCGTACACCTTGTCGCCGTCGATCCGGCGCAGGCAGTGCGGAGCGGCCGCCGTGTAGGAGACCGCGTCCCAGTCCGCCACGCACGCCAGGTCCGCCTTCAGCGGCCAGCCGTACTCCGCGGCCGCGTGCGCGCCGACCGTGACGGCGAGGTAGTCGCCGAAGGCCTCGCCGATCGATCCGGCCTCCACCGACGTCCCGAAGCCGGGCACCTGGGCGTGGTGGACCGCGTGACCGTACTCGTGAACGACCACCTCGGCGTCCTCCGCGTCGTCGACACCGCCCTTGCCGAACCGGATCTCCGCCTTCTTGTCGGTGAAGAAGGAGTTGTCGGAGCCCCACTGGTTGATACGGATCGGCTGGGCGCGGTCGTTGGCGCCGGGCAGCTCGCCGCCGAAACCGAGGCCCTGGAGGTACTCCTGGGACTCGTTGACCCAGAAGTAGGCCATGACCTGCTCGAACTGGTCGTCGTGGCGGTCGTACGCACCGGCTTGCGCGGCCCTCGCGGAGGCCCCGGTGTCCGATCTCACGTAGGCCCACCTGCCGGACAGGCCGCCGCTCGCGTCGAGGTTGCGCAGCGCAGCCGTGGCGTAGGCGGAGGCGGGAACGGCGTCCGCGGAGTCCTTGGCGTCGGTCAGCGACTGGTCGTTCGACGACTGGACGGGGTTGACCATGAAGAGGCGGGCCTGCGGACCTGCGGAGGCCGCGGCGGAGGCCCCGGCGGAAGTGGTCAGGGCGGCCAGGGAGGCGAGAGCCGCGGTGAGGGTGGCCGCGGCGAACAGGCCGCGGTGTGTGCGACGGGGCATGGAACATCCTTCTGCCGAGGGATGCGGGGGGTGGCGTGGCGCGGCGCGATCATCCCGTAACGGCCCGGCTTTGGCCAGGGCGCGGGCGCGTGGTTCTCTGGGCCGCATGAGCACCGTCACCGTGACCACCTGGTCCCTGGAACAGACCTCGCCCGGCGATCTGCGGCCGGCCGCGGCGCCCCCGGGGGACATCCGGATCGTCCGGGCGGAGATCCCCTCCCCCGAGTTCAGCCGCTTCCTCTACACGGCGGTGGGCGGTGACATCAGCTGGTCCGACCGGCTCGGGATGACGTACGGGCAGTGGCAGGCGCTCCTGGACCGGCCCGGGGCCGAGACCTGGGTCGCGTACGAGAAGGGCACGCCGGCCGGGTACGTGGAACTGGACCCGCAGGACGAGGGCGTCGTCGAGATCATGTACTTCGGCCTGATCCCGGCCTTCCGGGGCCGGCGGATCGGCGGGCACCTGCTGTCGTACGGGGTGGCGCGCGCGTGGGATCTCGCGCAGCGGTGGCCCGACCGGCCGGAGACGAAGCGCGTGTGGCTGCACACGTGCAGCCTGGACGGGCCGCACGCCATGGACAATTACCTGCGCCGCGGGTTCCGGCTCTTCGCGACGGAGACCGCGGAGGAGGAGGAAGGGGACATGACCGGCGCATGGGGCCGAGGCCGCCCCTGAGCCCTCCGGCCCTCTCCCCCGGAGCTCTCCCGAGGAACCCCCCAGAGTGACCGACGACACATCGTCTCGCATTTCGGGACAGCATTGTCCACATGGTGGTCAGTGGTGGACTGGTCCAAGACCCGCGTGACACGCTTCCGTCATGTCCACAGCTGGAGTTGCCTTGGTGAGTCGGCGGCACGTCGACCTCGGCCGCATGTCCAGCGCCATCTGTCCGGTGGGCTGACAGCACAGCACCACCGCATTCTTCAGCCGTCCCCGCCGTCGCGGACGAACCGGCCGCCCCGATACGCACGTGAGCTCCGCCCACCCGGCGGCGCGCTCCGTTCTGCCGTGTCCGATCGCGTTTTCGCAGGTCAAAGGGGTACGGTCGGCGCGATCCGCCACTCCTTGAGCCGCCAGAGAAGGACGAACAACCATGGCCGCCACGCCGGAAAAGCCCGCTGCCGTCACGCCCCGCCGCAAGGCCGGACGCCACCGTGGCGAGGGTCAGTGGGCCGTAGGTCACTTCACCCCCCTCAATGGCAATGAGCAGTTCAAGAAGGACGACGACGGTCTCAATGTGCGGACACGCATTGAGACGATCTACTCCCAGCGGGGATTCGACTCCATCGACCCCAACGACCTGCGCGGACGCATGCGTTGGTGGGGCCTCTACACCCAGCGCAAGCCCGGGATCGACGGCGGCAAGACCGCGGTCCTGGAGCCGGAGGAGCTGGACGACGAGTACTTCATGCTGCGCGTGCGCATCGACGGCGGGCGGCTGACCACCGAGCAGCTGCGCGTCATCGGTGAGATCTCGCAGGAGTTCGCGCGCGGGACGGCCGACCTCACCGACCGGCAGAACGTCCAGTACCACTGGATCCGGATCGAGGACGTGCCGGAGATCTGGCGTCGGCTCGAAGAGGTCGGGCTGTCGACGACCGAGGCCTGCGGCGACACGCCCCGCGTCATCCTCGGCTCCCCGGTGGCGGGCATCGCCGAGAACGAGATCATCGACGGCTCCCCCGCCATCGACGAGATACAGCGCCGCTTCATCGGCAACCCGGACTTCTCGAACCTGCCCCGCAAGTTCAAGTCCGCGGTGTCCGGCTCCCCGCAGCTCGACGTGGCGCACGAGATCAACGACATCGCCTTCGTCGGGGTCGACCACCCCGAGCACGGCCCCGGCTTCGACCTCTGGGTCGGCGGCGGCCTCTCCACCAACCCCAAGCTCGGTGTCCGGCTCGGCGCCTGGGTGCCGCTCGACGAGGTGCCCGACGTCTACGGCGGCGTCATCGGCATCTTCCGCGACTACGGCTACCGCCGCCTGCGCACCCGCGCCCGCCTGAAGTTCCTCGTCGCCGACTGGGGCCCGGAGAAGTTCCGCCGGATCCTGGAGGACGAGTACCTCACGTACAAGCTCCTCGACGGCCCCGCGCCCGAGCAGCCCACCGGGACCTGGCGCGACCACCTCGGTGTGCACCGGCAGAAGGACGGCCGCTTCTACGTCGGCTTCGCCCCGCGCGTCGGCCGCGTGGACGGCGCCACGCTGACGAAGATCGCGGACCTGGCCGGCGCGCACGGCTCGGGCCGGCTGCGCACCACGGCCGAGCAGAAGATGATCGTGCTCGACGTCGAAGAGGCGCAGGTCGAGTCGCTGGTCGCCGGGCTGGAGGCGCTGGACCTGCGGGTCACCCCGTCGCCCTTCCGGCGCGGCACGATGGCCTGCACCGGCATCGAGTTCTGCAAGCTGGCGATCGTCGAGACGAAGGCACGGGGCGCCTCGCTCATCGACGAGCTGGAGCGGCGCATCCCGGAGTTCGACGAGCCCCTCACCATCAACATCAACGGCTGCCCGAACGCCTGCGCCCGTATCCAGGTGGCGGACATCGGTCTCAAGGGCCAGCTGGTCCTGGACGACGCCGGCAACCAGGTCGAGGGCTTCCAGGTCCACCTGGGCGGCGCGCTGGGCCTCGAAGCCGGTTTCGGCCGCAAGGTCCGCGGCCTGAAGGTCACCTCGGCCGAGCTGCCCGATTACGTCGAGCGCGTCCTGCTCCGCTTCCAGGAGCAGCGCGAAGACGGTGAGCGCTTCGCGACCTGGGCCGCGCGGGCGAGCGACGGAGACCTGTCGTGAGCGAGCGAGCGGCGCCCTTCTACTGCCCGTACTGCGGCGACGAGGACCTGCGGCCGAACGAAACCGGTCACGGCGCGTGGGAATGCGCGGCATGCAACCGCGCATTCCAGTTGAAGTTCCTCGGGCTCCTCGCCCGGGGAGTTCAGCGCAACGACGGTGGAGGGGACGAGATATGACGACGGCTCAGACGGTTCAGGAAGATCTCGGAGCACTGGCGGAACAGGCCGGACGGGACCTCGAAGAGGCCTCCGCCCTGGACATCCTCAGGTGGGCCGCCGACACCTTCGGCGACCGCTTCTGCGTGACCTCCTCCATGGAGGACGCCGTCGTCGCCCACCTCGCCTCCCGCGCCAAGCCCGGCGTGGACGTCGTCTTCCTCGACACCGGCTACCACTTCCCGGAGACCATCGGGACACGGGACGCCGTCGAGGCCGTCATGGACGTCAACGTCATCACCCTCCTGCCCTGGCAGTCCGTCGAGGAGCAGGACGCGGAGTACGGGCCGAAGCTGCACGACCGCGACCCCGACCTGTGCTGCGCCCTGCGCAAGGTCAAGCCCCTCGAAGACGGGCTGAAGGGCTACAGCGCCTGGGCGACCGGCCTGCGCCGCGACGAGTCCCCGACCCGGGCGAACACCCCGGTCGTCGGCTGGGACGAGAAGCGCCGGAAGGTCAAGGTCTCGCCGATCGCCCGCTGGACGCAGGAGGACGTCGAGGCGTACGTCGCCGAGCACGGCGTCCTCACCAACCCCCTGCTGATGGACGGTTACGCGTCCGTGGGCTGCGCGCCCTGCACCCGCAGGGTCGAGGCGGGCGAGGACGCCCGTGCCGGCCGCTGGGCCGGGCGCAACAAGACCGAGTGCGGGCTGCACGGCTGATGACGAGCAACGATCAGGAGAAAGACGTGACTGGGGCCACCATCTGGCTCACCGGTCTGCCGAGTGCCGGCAAGACCACCATCGCCTACGAGCTGGCCGGACGGCTGAAGGCCGAGGGCCGCCGCGTCCAGGTGCTGGACGGTGACGAGATCCGCGAGTTCCTCTCGGCGGGCCTCGGCTTCAGCCGCGAGGACCGGCACACCAACGTCCAGCGGATCGGTTACGTCGCCGAACTGCTCGCCCGCAACGGCGTGCTGGCCCTGGCACCCGTCATCGCGCCGTACGCGGACAGCCGCGAGGCCGTCCGCAAGCGTCACCGGAGCGAGGGCACCGCGTACCTGGAGGTGCACGTCGCCACGCCGGTGGACGTGTGCTCCGTACGCGATGTGAAGGGTCTGTACGCCAAGCAGGCGGCCGGCGAGATCTCCGGGCTGACCGGGGTCGACGACCCCTACGAGGCGCCCGAGTCGCCCGACCTGCGGATCGAGTCGCACCAGCAGACCGTGCAGGAGTCCGCAGCCGCGCTGCACGCGCTGCTCACCGAAAGGGGTCTGGCATGACGACCGCCGCAACTGCCGCAGAGGGCATCGACAGCCCGTACGCACTCAGCCACCTGGACGCCCTGGAGTCCGAGGCCGTCCACATCTTCCGCGAGGTGGCGGGCGAGTTCGAGCGGCCGGTGATCCTCTTCTCCGGCGGCAAGGACTCGATCGTCATGCTGCACCTGGCGCTCAAGGCGTTCGCGCCCGCGCCGGTGCCCTTCACGCTGCTGCACGTCGACACCGGGCACAACTTCCCGGAGGTGCTGGAGTACCGCGACCGCACGGTCGCCGAGCACGGGCTGCGGCTGCACGTCGCGTCCGTACAGGAGTACATCGACGCCGGGAAGCTGCGCGAGCGGCCCGACGGCACGCGCAACCCGCTCCAGACCGTGCCGCTGACCGAGGCCATCCAGCAGCACCGCTTCGACGCGGTGTTCGGCGGCGGGCGCCGCGACGAGGAGAAGGCGCGCGCCAAGGAGCGGGTCTTCTCGCTGCGCGACGAGTTCTCCGCGTGGGACCCGCGCCGCCAGCGCCCCGAGCTGTGGCAGCTCTACAACGGCCGCCACGCGCCGGGCGAGCACGTGCGCGTGTTCCCGCTGTCGAACTGGACCGAGCTGGACGTGTGGCAGTACATCGCCCGCGAGAAGATCGAGCTCCCGGCCATCTACTACGCCCACGAGCGCGAGGTCTTCGCCCGGGGCGGCATGTGGCTGACGGCGGGCGAGTGGGGCGGCCCCAAGGAGTCGGAGAAGGTCGAGACGCGGCTGATCCGCTACCGCACGGTCGGCGACATGTCCTGCACGGGCGCCGTCGACTCCGACGCCACGACGCTCGAAGCCGTGATCGCCGAGATCGCCGCCTCCCGTCTCACCGAGCGGGGCGCGACCCGTGCCGACGACAAGATGTCCGAGGCCGCGATGGAAGACCGCAAGCGCGAGGGGTACTTCTAAACATGACCGCCATTCCTGGGCTGACCGAGCAGCTGTCGGCCACCACCCTGCTGCGCTTCGCGACGGCCGGATCCGTCGACGACGGCAAGTCCACCCTCGTCGGGCGGCTGCTGCACGACTCCAAGTCGATCCTCACCGACCAGCTGGAGGCCGTCGAGGCGGCGTCCCTCAAGCGTGGTCAGGAGGCGCCGGACCTGGCGCTGCTGACGGACGGCCTGCGCGCCGAGCGCGAGCAGGGCATCACCATCGACGTCGCGTACCGCTACTTCGCCACCACGCGCCGCCGGTTCATCCTGGCCGACACCCCCGGGCACGTGCAGTACACCCGGAACATGGTGACCGGCGCGTCGACCGCCGAGCTGGCCGTCGTCCTGGTCGACGCCCGCAACGGCGTCGTCGAGCAGACCCGCCGCCACGCGGCCGTCGCGGCGCTGCTGCGCGTCCCGCACGTCGTCCTCGCCGTCAACAAGATGGACCTCGTCGACTACGCCGAGCCCGTCTTCGCCGCCATCGCCGAGGAGTTCACGGCGTACGCCGCCTCGCTGGGCGTCCCGGAGATCACCGCGATCCCGATCTCCGCGCTGGCCGGCGACAACGTGGTGGAGCCCTCCGCGAACATGGACTGGTACGGCGGCCCGACCGTGCTGGAGCACCTGGAGACGGTCCCGGTCAGCCACGACCTGGCGAGCTGCAAGGCCCGCTTCCCGGTCCAGTACGTCATCCGCCCGCAGACCGCCGAACACCCCGACTACCGGGGTTACGCCGGTCAGATCGCGTCCGGCGCGCTGCGCGTGGGCGAGGCCGTGACGGTCCTCCCGTCGGGCCGTACGTCGACGATCACGGGCATCGACGCGCTGGGCGAGCCGGTCGGCATCGCGTGGGCCCCGCAGTCGGTGACGGTCACGCTCGCCGACGACCTGGACATCTCGCGCGGCGACCTGATCGCGCCGAGCGGCTCCACGCCGCGCACCACCCAGGACGTCGAGGCGACGGTCTGCCACGTGGCCGACCAGCCGCTGACGGTCGGCCAGCGGGTGCTGCTCAAGCACACCACCCGTACGGTCAAGGCGATCGTCAAGGAGATCCCGTCCCGGCTGACGCTGGACGACCTGTCCCAGCATCCGGACCCGGGTCAGCTCGTCGCCAACGACATCGGCCGGGTGAAGGTCCGTACCGCCGAGCCGCTCGCGCTCGACGCGTACCGCGACTCGCGCCGCACCGGATCGTTCCTGCTGATCGACCCGGCGGACGGCACGACGCTGGCGGCCGGCATGGCGGGCGACTCGTTCGCCGCCGCCGAGACGCCGAAAGCCGTGGCCGACGACGAGGGCTGGGACTTCTGACCATGGCCTCCTTCGACATCTACGCGACGTTCGCGAAAGAGGGCGGCCGCATCGGCAGCGGCACCCTCGGCGCGGGAACGGGCGGCGTGGCGCGATGTGCCCGATGACGTACGCGCACCGCTTGCGCGCCCTGCCGCCGTACCGACGAAGACCTGCCGACTTCCCGGGCACACCCCGCTCCGCGCGCGAGGTGTGACGCCGGGCCTCCGAGAGGAAAACCTCCTGTGCATGCCCCCCGTACCACCCTTCGCCGCAGCCTCGCCGCTGCCGCCGCCCTGCCGCTGCTGATCGGCGTGCTGGGCGCCTGCGGCTACGGTTCGAAGGCCGAGAAGGACGACAGGGTCGCTCCCGTCGCCAAGGGCGGGAAGATCGGCGGCCTGGGCGAAGTACGCATCGGTTACTTCGCGAACGTCACGCACGCCACCGCCCTGGTCGGTCTTCAGAAGGGCCTGTTCCAGAAGGAGCTCGGCGGCACGCAGGTCAAGCCGCAGGTCTTCAACGCCGGCCCCTCCGAGATCGAGGCCCTGAACGCGGGCGCCATCGACATCGGCTGGATCGGCCCCTCTCCCGCGATCAACGGCTTCACCAAGTCCAAGGGGCAGAACCTGAGGATCGTCTCGGGCTCGGCCTCCGGCGGTGTCTCCCTCGTCGTCAACCCGGAGAAGGTCAATTCCCTGGACGACCTCGAGGGCAAGCGCATCGCGACCCCGCAGCTCGGCAACACCCAGGACGTGGCGCTGCTGAACTACCTGTCGGAGAAGGGTCTGAAGGTCGACCCCAACACCGGCAAGGGCGACGTCTCCGTCGTCCGCCAGGACAACAAGGAGATCCCGGCCTCCTTCGAGTCCGGCGCGCTGGACGGTGCCTGGGTCCCGGAGCCCACCGCGTCGAAGCTGGTCGCGGGCGGCGGCAAGGTGCTGCTCGACGAGAAGAAGCTGTGGAAGGACGGCAAGTTCGTCATCACGAACGTGATCGTCTCCCAGAAGTTCCTCAAGGAGCACCCGGACGTCGTCGAGGCGGTGCTGCGCGGCTCCGTGAAGAGCAATGAGTGGATCAAGGCCAACCCGGACGAGGCGAAGGCCGCGGTCAACGCGAAGCTCAAGGCGGACTCCGGCAAGGAGCTGCCCGCCGAGGTGCTCGACCCCGCGTTCAAGAACGTCGAGACGACCAACGACCCGCTCGCGACGACGCTGCGGGACGAGGCCGCGCACGCGGTGAAGGCCGGTCTCCTCAAGGACCCGGTGCTCGACGGCATCTACGACCTGACGCTCCTCAACAAGGTGCTGAAGGCCGAGAAGCAGCCCGCCGTCGGGGACGCCGGACTCGGCACCAAGTAACCCGGCACCAAGCAACCGCCCTTCCCGCAACCGGAACGCCCTCAGGAGGTGAGGCTCATGGCCACCACACTCGACGTCAAGCAGGCCGCCGCGCCCGTAGACACGGTGCCGTACGCCGCACGGATCGACCACGTGTCGAAGTCGTTCGGCCGGCCCGGCGCGCAGCAGCTCGTACTGGACGACATCAGCATCGATGTGGCGCCGGGTGAGTTCGTGACCCTGCTGGGGGCTTCCGGCTGCGGCAAGTCGACGCTGCTCAACCTGGTCGCCGGGCTCGACCGGCCGTCCGCGGGCACCATCGACGTGCCCGGCGGACGGCCCGCCCTGATGTTCCAGGAGCACGCGCTCTTCCCCTGGCTGACCGCCGGGAAGAACATCGAACTCGCCCTGAAGATGCGGGGCATGCCCAAGGCCGACCGTCCCGGCGAGGCCGAGCGGCTGCTCCAGCTCGTACGGCTGAACGGGGCGTACGGGAAGCGGGTGCACGAGCTGTCGGGCGGTATGCGCCAGCGCGTCGCTCTGGCGCGTGCGCTCGCCCAGGACAGCAGGCTCCTGCTGATGGACGAGCCGTTCGCGGCGCTGGACGCCATCACCCGCGACGTACTGCACGAGGAACTGACCCGGATCTGGTCCGAGACCAGCGTGTCGGTCCTCTTCGTCACCCACAACGTCCGCGAGGCGGTCCGCCTCGCCGAGCGCGTGGTGCTGCTGTCGTCCCGTCCAGGGCGCATCGCGCGCGAATGGAAGGTCGGCATCCCGCAGCCGCGCCGGATCGAGGATTCCGCGGTCGCCGACCTGTCCGTGGAGATCACTGAACAGCTGCGGGGGGAGATCCGCCGACATGGCCAGCACTGACACCAGCCCGAAGAACGACCTCGCCGGTCTCGAAGCCGGCCTGGACGCACTGGAGACCACGCACTCCGCCGAACGGGTCGGCCTCGGCCGGATCCTGCTGTCCAAGGTGGTGCCGCCGCTGGTGGCCATCGCCCTGGTCCTCACGCTGTGGCAGCTCGCCGCGGCCTCGGACCTCAAGCCGGACTACGTCCTGCCCGGCCCGGTCGACGTGTGGAACTCCATCGAGCAGATGTGGCTCGAAGGCACACTGCTCGGCTACATCTGGACGAGCATCTCGCGCGGCGCCCTCGGCTTCGCCGTGTCGGTGGCCATCGGCACGCCGCTCGGTCTGCTCGTGGCCCGGGTGAAGGTGGTGCGGGCGGCGATCGGTCCGATCCTGTCCGGACTCCAGTCGCTGCCGTCCGTGGCCTGGGTGCCCGCCGCCATCATCTGGTTCGGGCTGACCGACGCGACGATCTACGCGGTGGTGCTGCTGGGCGCCGTACCGTCCATCGCGAACGGGCTCGTCGCCGGCGTCGACCAGATCCCGCCGCTGTACCTGCGGGCCGGCCGTACCATCGGGGCCACCGGGATCAACGGCATCCGGCACGTCCTGCTGCCGGCCGCGCTGCCGGGCTACCTGGCGGGGCTCAAGCAGGGGTGGGCGTTCTCGTGGCGCTCGCTGATGGCCGCCGAGCTGATCGCCAACTCGCCGGACCTCGGCACGGGTCTGGGACAGCTGATGGAGAACTTCCGCACCTACAGCGACATGTCGGGTGTGCTGGCCACCATCATCCTGATCCTGGTCGTCGGCATCGGTATCGACCTGCTGTTCTTCTCCCCGCTGGAGCGCCGCGTGCTGCGCAGCCGTGGCCTGCTGACCAAGGGCTGATCACCGTGTTCCGTGGTCCGGTCCTCCTCGTCACAGCCCACGGCAGCCGCGACCCGCGGCACGCCGCGACCGTGCACGCGCTGGTGGCGCGCGTGCGGGCGCGGCGGCCCGGGCTGCGCGTGGAGACGGGCTTCCTGGACTTCAACGCCCCGGCGGTGCCGCGGGTGCTGGAGCGCCTGGCCGGGGAGGGCGTACAGGACGTGGTGGCCCTCCCGCTGCTGCTGACCCGCGCGTTCCACGCGAAGGCCGACATCCCCGCCGTACTCCACGAGGCGTCGGCGCGGCTGCCGCGGCTGCGGATCCACCAGGCGGAGGTGCTCGGCCCGTCGCCGCTGCTGCTCACCGCGCTGGAGCGGCGGCTGTACGAAGCCGGGCTCGCCCCCGGCGACAGAAGCTCGACCGGGCTCGTCCTGGCCTCGGCGGGTTCCACAGACCCGGAGGCGATCGCAGTGATCGCTGAAATCGCGCGGGAGCTGCGGCACACCGGTTGGTGCGCCGTGCGGCCTGCGTTCGCCTCCGCATCTCTTCCTCGTACGGAGGACGCGGTCCGACTGCTGCGGACCGCGCCGGGGGTACGCCGTGTCGCCGTCGCCCCGTACGTCGTCGCCCCCGGCTTCCTGCCGGACCGGATCGCGCGGGGGGCGCGGGAAGCCGGCGCGGAGGTGCTGGGCGGGGTACTGGGCGCGGCCCCGGAACTGGCCCGGCTGCTGCTGACGCGCTACGACGAGGCGCGGGCGCCGGTGCGGCGGCCGGCGGCGGTCGGCGCGTAGGGGTCCCGTGCCCTTCGGGCGCGTGCCCCCAGTCGCCGGACGGGCTTGGTTCTGCCGGCGGAAAGCTGGATTCACGCGTGCGGCACCTTTCGGCCCGTTGGGGGTCCCCGGACGAAGTCCGGGGGGATCCGAGGACCGGGGCCCGGGGCCCGGGGCGGAGCCCCGGTCGCGGGAAGCGGCGGGGTGGGGAGAGAGGAAGTCCGCGCCGTCACCCGGCCCCGTCGATCAGCTCCGTCAGCTCCCCGGCCGGCAGGGAACCCGCCGCCCTGCGCTCGCGCGCGAACGTGTTGGCGGTGCGCTGCAACGCCTCGTTGACCGGGGTCGGCACCCCGTGCACCCTGCCGAGCAGGACGATCTCGCCGTTGAGGTAGTCCGCCTCGATCGTGCCCGTCCCCCGGCTGAGGCTCTGCCAGGACGAGCCGCCCCCGCGCTCCACCCCGTCGAGCGGTTCGAGGGTGATCCGGCCGTCGCGGGCCGCCGCCTGTTCCTCCGGGGACGCCGCTTCGATGCCTGCGGCGGCCAGCGCCGCCCGCCCCTCCGCCAGGGCGCGCTGGAAGAGCGCCTTCGCCTCGCCGCTCGCGACGACCCCCGAGACCGCCTCGATCGCGTTCGCGAGGTTGCTCAGCAGTTTGGCGTACTTCCACCGCATCACGTCCGCCACGACCGGCGCCAGGAACCGTGACTTCTCCAGGTCGGCGGCGATCCCCCGGGCCGTGTCGTCGGCGCCCGACGGACAGCGGCCGAGGTGCAGCATGCCGGAGAACGGCGTACCGGCGGCGGAGACGGAACCGGGCTCGGTGTGGGTGGCGGGCAGCCGGACGCACATGCCGTAGACGCGGCGGAAGCGGCGCAGCGCGAGGCGTTCGCCCTCGACGCCGTTCTGCGCGCAGACGAGCGGCAGCACCTCGCCCGCCGTGCCGCCGCCGGCCACCGGGTGAGCGCTCCACGCGTCGAGGGCGGCCGTGCTGTCCTGGGTCTTGACGGAGAGGATCAGTACGTCGTCGGCGCGCAGGAGCGGGCCGAGGCCGTCCGGCCCCTGGACCACGGGCAGCCGGTGGGCCCGGGTGCCCTCGGGCGTCGTCAGGCGCAGGCCCCCGGCGCGCAGGGCCTCGTAGTGCGCCCCGCGTGCGACGAGTACCACTTCGTGCCCGCCCTCGGCCAGCCGCCCGCCGATGGTGCCGCCGACCGCCCCTGCCCCGATGATGATGTAGCGCATGGGCGTGAGCCTGCCACACCCCGCATGGTGTGTGCAGGGGGCACGGTGTAGCGTCCGTACATGCTGCGCGGCGGCCGGTGTGCCGGCTCGGGGCGCGCCGACGACGTCCTGACGACGGACCGGGTCGGCACGTGCTTCGACCACCCCGTGCGGATCGCCCGTACGGACGGCCGCTGGACCGCACGGGCGGAGCGGGTCACGGGGACGGTGGTGTGACGCCGGGGTCGCCCTCCTCTTCGTAGGGCGTGCCCTGGTGGAAGTAGAGGAGCCAGCCGCGGTCCGTCAGACGCCACAGTGAACTCCGGTGGGCGCGGCGGCCGTTGCTCTCGGTGTCGAAGGTCAGCTGGACCACGTCGGGGGCGAGCCGTACGCCCCGCATCCGGGTGGTGGTGATCGGGCGGGCCGTCGTCGCGGCGGACTCGTCGGTGAGGGCCGTGACGATCGAGTCGCGGTCCCAGCGGCGGCCCGACACCCCGAACTCGTGGAAGTCGGGGTGGAACAGCTCGACGAGGAGTTCGGGGGTGTTGCGGACGGCCGGGTCGAGCAGGCGCAGCTCGCCCTCGATGGCGGCCTCGATCGCGTCGTCAGTCACGGGTCGTCTCCACGAGCTCGGCGACCGTGTTCCAGTTGCGGGTGGTCGCGGTGACGCCCTTGAGGAGGGCCAGGCTCGCCAGCGCCCCGGCGAGCCCGGAGCGGCCCAGCCCGTCCGGTGCGTAGAGGTAGAGGGCGCGGTCGCCGAGGCGGAACTCCTCGGGAAGGTACGCCGCCGGGTCGACGGGCGCGAGCCGCTCGGGCCCGACCTGGTGCGAGAAGTAGGTGACGTGGAGCTGCCTGCCCTCCAGCTCGGCGGCCGGGAAGGGGCAGGCGTCGGCGACGGCCTTCAGGTAGGCGCCGCTGCGGACCAGGCAGTCGACGGTGAACCCGAAGTGCTGCTCCATGGCCTTCTCCAGGTCCGCGGCGAGCGACGCCTCCGCTTCTTCGGCGTCGTCGGCGTCGTAGGCGTCGGTGGTGAAGACGGCGTTGCCGCTCTGGAGGTACGTACGGACGTCCCGGTGGCCCAGTTCGGCCAGCAGCGCCCGGAGCTGGACCATGGGCACCTTCTTGTGCCCGCTCACATTGATTCCGCACAGCAGGGCGGCGTACGTCGTCGTCATGCGCCAAACGATAGGCGGCCGCCGTGCCCCGTGGGGGAGGGCACGGCGACCGCCCGTTCAGTGCCGCGGACGCGTCTCTACTCGACGATCTTCAGCAGCTTGTTCGTCGTGCCGGCGCTCGGGTTGCTGATCTTGTCCAGGGTGGCGCCCCCGGTCAGCGCCGTCGCGACGGCCCCGGGCGTGGCGTCCTGGTGGCCCGCCAGGTAGAGCGCGGCGGCGCCCACGACGTGCGGGGTCGCCATGGACGTACCGGAGATGGTCTTCGTGCCCTCGTCGCTGTCGTTCCAGGAGGAGGTGATGTCCGAGCCCGGCGCGTAGATGTCCACGACCTGGCCGAAGTTGGAGAAGCCGGACTGCGCGTCGCCCTTGGTGCTGGAGGCGACGGTGAGGGCCTCCTTCACGCGGGCCGGGGAGCCCTGTCCGGCGTCGCTGGACTCGTTGCCCGCCGCGACACCGTAGGTGACGCCGGAGGCGATGGATTTGCGTACGGCCTCGTCGAGGGCCTCGTCGGCGCCGCCGCCGAGGCTCATGTTGGCGACGGAGGGGCCCCGGTGGTTCTTGGTGACCCAGTCGATGCCGGCGACGACGCCCTCGGTGGTGCCCGAGCCGTTGTCGTCGAGGACGCGGACCGCGACGATCTTCGCCTTCTTGGCGACGCCGTGCGCGGCGCCGGCGATGGTTCCGGCGACGTGCGTGCCGTGGCCGTTGCCGTCGTCGGCGGAGTCGTCGTTGTCCACGGCGTCGAAGCCGTGGGCGGCGCGTCCCTCGAAGTCCTTGTGCGTGATCCGGACACCGGTGTCGATGACGTACGCCGTGACGCCCTCGCCCGCGCTGTCCGGGTAGGTGTACTTGCTGTCACCGGCGGTGCCGGGCTGGTCGATGCGGTCGATGCCCCAGGACGGCGGGTTGTCCTGCGTCGCGTTGATCGTGAACTTCTTGTTCTGGACGACCTTGGCGACGGACGGGTCGGCGGCCAGGCGCTTGGCCTCGGTCTCCGAAAGGCCGCCGGCGGAGAAGCCGTTGATGGCGGAGCTGTAGGTGCGCCGGAGCTTGCCGCCGTACTCCTTGGCCAGGTCCTGCTTGTCGGTCTTCTCGTCCAGCAGCACGATGTAGCTGCCGGCGACGGCGCCCTCGGCGCCGGCTCCGTACACGTGCCCCTGGGCGGCGGGAGCCGCTCCCGCGAAGGGGGAGTTGAGTACGGTCACGCCGGCCGCGGCCGCCACGGCGGTTATCGCCGCGGTGAACTTCAGCCGGCCGGAACGCTTGTGAAGTGCCATGAAGAGGGGTCTCCTCGTCAAAATGTGGGGGGATGAACCTCCGGACCGGAAGATCTCCGGGGGTTGGCTCGAAACCCTGACCGATTGACGCGCGCAGATCAAGGGCTTCATGATCCCGTCACTTACTCAACAAGGTTTCATAACAAAAAAACGGGCAGCGGGTTCCAAGTCGGACAGAGACACGAACTCCCTTCACCAGCAAAGGGCTTATCGCCCCACCGCCGCCGCCCCCCTTCTCCGTACGACCACTGTCGGAGCCCGGCGCTCTTCACGGGCCCCATGGAAACCGATCACGCCGGCCCCGAGGTCACTGCCGCGCTGCGTGCCGTCTTCGACGTGCACGACGGTGGTGAACCGGCGTCGGGCCGGGACGCCGTGCGCGCCTTCGAGGCCGAGCACGGCACCGTCCGGCCCGAGCCGTACCGGACGTTCGTCGTGGAGACAACCGACGGATGCTTCTCCGGGCCGCCGGATTACGGCCTTGTGGCACTGGCCGAGCCGCCCGACCGCTGGGGAGGGGGACGACGGATCGGAGCGGGACTCGAGCCGGCCCTTCCCGCTGACCTCGATGCGGCTGGGGGGCGACCCCAGACCGTCCGAGGGGACCGATCCGGTCATCGGCCGGTTCTTCGGCCACGGGTCGGTCGTGCTGGGCACCGACGGGTGCGGCATGTACTGGCGCCTCGTCGTGACCGGCCCTCACCGAGGACACGTCTGGAACAACAGCGGTGAAGGGGCCGCTCCGTTCGGGGCGGAGTTCGGATTCACCACGACCGAACCGGGGTTCGCCGGATGGGGCGAACACGGGGCGGCCGGCAGGCCGTGGTTCGACGCCGAGTGAGGCGTCGGGGGGCGTCGGGCGGGGTGCCGGGGGTCACGCCGGGAATGGCGGCGGCCCGGGGGGCATCGGGGGTGCGGGCCCTGACGTCCCGCTTCCGCCGAGCCGTCCCGACCGGCTTCACCGCGCGGGCAGTTCGGCCTCGATGAGGTCCGCCGCCCGCTCGGTGCCGCCCTCGGACGCCATGCCGGCGCGGATGTCCTCGGCCCTGCGGGCCACCTCCGGGTCGGCCAGCAGGCCGAGGACCGCGGCGCGCAGGGCCTCGGCGGTGGCGTCCTCGGTGTCGATCCTGCGGGCGACGCCGAGCGAGACGAGCATGTCGGCGTTGCCGAACTGGTCGACGGCCTGCGGGACCGCGACCATCGGCGTACCGGTGGCGAGGCCCTCCTGGCTGCCCCCGGCGCCCGCGTGGGTGATGAAGGCGTCGGCCTGCCTGAGGACGGCCAGCTGCGGCACCCAGTGGTGCACCTCGATGTTGGCCGGCACTTCGCCGAGCTCCGGCTCCTCGACGAACTTGCCGATCTGGAGCACCACGTGCCAGCCGGGCAGGTCACCGAAGGCCTTGACGCACTCCCGGTAGAACGCGGGCAGCTTGGTGAACGCCGAACCGAGCGACACCAGCAGCACCTTGTCCGCGCCGGCCGGACGCTGCCAGTCGCCCTGGTCCGCGCGGTCGCCCTGGCAGGCGCCGACGAAGGAGTGGACGGATTCGTCGACCCGGTCCGCGTTCGGCTGGAGGACCCTGGGGATCAGGACGATGCTGCGGGACGGGCGGCCCACGAAATGGTCGGGGTCGGCGCCGGTCAGACCGTTCCCGTCGAGCCAGGCACGGAAGCGCGCGTAGTACGCCCGGCCGCGCCCGGTCTCCTTGAGCGGACCGAACAGCGGCTCGGCGACCTCCTCCTCGTACCCCTCCCAGGCGACGAGGTTCGGGGAGAGCGAGACGGCGGGCACGCCCCAGCGGTGGGCGAGGACACGCGCCGGGTAGGAGGTGATGTCGTGGAGGACGAGGTCCGGCTCGTCCCCCTCGAACGCCGCGGCCAGCTGGGGCAGCGCCTGGACGGCGTCGACCAGGAAGGGCTCGATGTTGTCGATCAGCTCCGCGCCCCAGTCCTCCGGGTTGTCGTCGGTGGGGAGCGTCGAGGTGTAGATCACCGGGTCGGCGCCGGTGACGGCGACCTTGTCGGCGAAGGAGGCGGGGATCGCGTACGAGACGCGGTGTCCCCGGGCGACGAGCTCCCGGATCACTTCGATGCTCGGGTTCACGTGCCCGGGGGCGGCGATGGAGAACATGGCGATGTGGGCAGGCCTGGGTGAGGTCATGCCTCGACCCTAGGCGAGACGATACGTCTCGTGCAACCTGAATTCCCTTTTTCCTCGGTCCGGTGCACGCGGCCCCGTTCCCTCCGGTCACACCCCTTCGTCCTCGTCCTCGTCCTCGCCCTCGCCCTCGGAGTCTGCGTCCGCCGCCACGCTTCAGCGCTGGTAGCGGGCGAGCACCAGGTTTCCGTCCTCGACCAGGCGTTTCTCCAGCTCCTCGGCGTCGATCGCGCCGCTGTAGAACTCCTGGTAGGCCGGTGTCGCCACCTTGTCCTTCCACTCGGGGTAGCCGCGCACGGACTGCGCCGGGGCCGGAACCAGGTGCTCGGCGAGTGCGGTGCCGGTGGCCCAGCCGTCCTTCTCGGCGCGCAGGTCCGGGTCCTTCAGCGCCGCGGCGCCGGTCGGCAGCATCCAGTCGCCCTTGGCGAGACGCGCCATGTTGTCCGGCTGGAGGAAGAAGTCGATGAACTCCACCGCCTCCTTCTTGTACGGGCTGTCCTCGGCCACCGACAGCGTCTGGGGGCTCACGCCCTGGGTCGGGCCCCCGGCTCCCGCCGGGGCCGGCAGCACCTTCCACTCGAAGCCCCCGGGTGCCTGCTGGACGATCTGCTGGCGGTAGGAGAAGCCGAGCGGGACCATGGCGTACTTGCCGCCGAAGAAGCCGGGCAGGGTGTCCGAGCCGCCCATGCCGAGGGTGGCCGCCGATGCGCTCCTGTCCGTGTTGACCTGGTCGTGGATGGTGCGGGGGACCACGGCGTCGCCCTCGGTGAAGCGCACCCGCACCTTCCCGTCGGCCTCGCGGTGGAAGAGCTGTCCGCCCGCCGAAAGCCCCAGGTTGAGGGTGGCGGAGACCGGGTCCTTGAGGGGCCAGGCGACACCGAACTTCTTGCCGTCACCGGCGCTCAGTTCTTTGGTGATCTGCCGGAACTCCGGCCAGCTCCACGGCTTCTCGGGGGTGGGGACGCGCACGCCCGACGCCTTGAGGATCTTCTCGTTGGCGATCAGGACCCTCGGCTCCTGGAGGAACGGCACGCCGTAGACGCCCTTGCCGAAGGTCGTCGCCTGCCAGCTGCGCCGCGGGATGTCGTTCTCGAGCCGGGCGGGCAGCAGCTCGCTCAGGTCGGCGAGGTAGCCGCCGTACGCGAAGTCGGCGAGGTCGTCGGAGGCGTCGTGGATGATGTCCGGGGCCTCGCCGCCCTCGAAGGAGGTCAGCAGCTGGTCGTGGACGCTGTCCCAGCTGCCCTGGACGTACTCGACCCGGACGTCGGGATGCGCGGCGTTCCACTCGTCGACGAGCTCCTTGTTGGCGTCGACGGACTCCTTCTGCCAGGCCAGCGACTGGAAGCGGAGTGCGACCTTCCCATCGGCGTCCCGGTCGTCACCGCCGTCCGAGCAGCCGGTGAGGAGCAGCGACGCGAGCGCGGTGGCGGCGGCTGCGAACTTCGTGAGCCGGGCGATGCGCATCAGGCCTTCACCGCCCCGGCCATCATGCCGCCCGTGATCCGCTTCTGGATGAGGGCGAAGACGACGAGGGAGGGGAGGGTCGCGAGGAACGCGGCGGCGGCGAGCGGGCCGAGGTCGGCCACGCCCTCCGCGCCCAGGAAGTGGGTGAGCACGACCGGCAACGTCTGCATCGAAGGAGTCTTGAGCAGGACGAGCGCGAAGAAGAACTCGTTCCATGCGGTGATGAACGCGAACAGCGCGGTGGCGACGATGCCGGGGGCCAGCAGCGGGGCGGTGACCGAGACGAGCGTACGGAGCCGGCTCGCTCCGTCGACCGCGGCGGCCTCCTCCAGTTCGTGCGGTACGGCCCTGACGTAACCGACCAGCATCCAGAGCGCGAAGGGCAGCGACCACACGACGTACACCATGATCAGGCCCGCCAGGGAGTTGACCAGGTGGAGGTTCTTGAGGATCAGGAAGAGCGGGATGATCACCAGGACGAAGGGGAACGCCTGGCTGACCACGACCCAGCCGGTGGCGGCGGCGGAGAGCTTGTTGCGGTGGCGGGCCATGACGTAGGCCGTCGGGGTCGCGATGACGACCGCGATCAGGGCGGCCGAGAGCGCGGCGATCAGGCTGTTGAGCGCGGCTTCCAGCAGGGGCTGCTCGTCGAATGCCTGGCGGAAGTTGTCGAGGGTCGGGTTCTCGGGGATCCAGGTGGGGTGCAGGGAACCGAGCTCGCGCGGCGGCTTGAACGCCGTCGAGATCAGCCAGAGGAAGGGGAAGGCGAGAAAGACCAGGTAGGCGAGGAGCGCGAGGTACTGGCCGGTGCGCGCGGACCTGCTGGTGCGGAGCGTCACTGGTCGTCGCCTCCCTTCAGACGGCCCGCGAGGTAGAAGGCGAGCATCACCGAGATCACCGCGACCATGACGCAGCCCATGGCGGCGGCGTAACCGAACTGGCCGTAGCGGAAAGCCTGTTCGTAGGCGAAGAGCATGGGGAGGCGGGTGCGGCCCCCGGGGCCGCCGTTCGTCAGGACGTACACCAGGGCGAAGGAGTTGAAGTTCCAGATGAAGTTGAGCGCGGTGATGGCGAGGGCGACCGGCTTGATGGCCGGCCAGGTGACGGTACGGAAGCGGCGCCAGGCGCCGGCGCCGTCGAGGGCGGCGGCCTCGTGCAGCTCGTGCGGGGTGTTCTGGAGGCCGGCGAGCAGGGCGACCGTGGTCTGGGGCATGCCCGCCCAGATGCCGACGAGGATCACGGCGGGGAGGGCGGTGGCGAGGCCCGTCAGCCAGTCGCGGCCGTCGCCCAGACCCAGATCGCGGACGGTCTCGTTCAGGATTCCGGCGTCCGGGTTGTAGACGAGGCGCCACATGATGCCGACGACCACTTCGGGCATCGCCCAGGGGATGATCGCGAGCGCCCTGGCCAGCCAGCGGAAGCGGAGGTTCTGGTTGAGCAGCAGGGCGAGACCGAGCGCCAGCAGGAACTGCGGCACGGTCACCCCGACCGCCCAGAGCAGGCCGATCCGGAACGACTCCCAGAACAGGGTGTCGCGCAGCAGGTCCTGGAAGTTCAGCAGTCCGATCCACTGGGTGGGCGTGGTGCGGCCCGACTGGGAATCGGTGAAGGCGAGCGCGATGCCGTAGAGCAGCGGGCCGACGCTGAGGATCAGGACCGGGATGAGCGCGGGCAGTACCAGGAACCAGGCGCCACCGCTGGACCTCCTGCCGCCGCTGGAATCCCTGCCGCCGCCGGGCCCTCTGCCGGACCGCGCCCTTGCGGTCTCCAGTGTCACGGATTCGGCTCCTTCGGGCGGCTCGTACGGGACCGGCCGCCCCGGCGGCCCCCGTCATCGTGCTGACGGGCAGTTGGTTCGTCAACCCGGCCTGCACGGATGCGAGAATCGGGCCCATGGACGAGACACGGGCACGCGAGGTGCTGGCCGCCGCCGGGCTCCCCGCCGGAGCGGAGCTGCTGGCGCTGGGCGAGAACGCGGTGTTCGCGGCCGGGGATCTCGTGGTCAAGGTCGGCCGCCGCGACGCGGAACTGGTGGCGCGGGCCGAGCGCGAACTGGCCGTCGCGGCCTGGCTCGCCTCGTCGGGCGTCCCCGCCGTGCGGGCCGCCGAGCCGAAGCCCCGTGTGGTGGACGGCCACCCGGTGACGGTGTGGCACCGGCTGCCCGAGGCCGTACGCCCGCCGGGTCCGCAGGACCTCGCGGAGCTGCTGCGCCTGGTCCACGCCCTGCCCGCCCCCTCGTTCCCGCTGGCCCGGCGGGAACTGCTCGGCGGGGTCGAGCGGTGGCTGCGGCTCGCGGGCGACGCGATCGATCCGGCCGACGCGGCGTATCTGCGCGAGCGGCGCGACGGTTTCGCGGCGGCGTCGGCCGCGCTCGTCCCGCACCTGCCGCAGGGGCCGATCCACGGCGACGCGCTCCCCCGCAACGTCCATGCCGGCCCCGACGGTCCGGTCCTGGTCGACCTGGAGACCTTCGCCACCGACTTCCGCGAGCACGACCTGGTGGTCATGGCCCTCTCGCGCGACCGCTACGGCCTGGCCCCCGAGGCGTACGACGCCTTCACCGCGGCATACGGCTGGGACGTACGCGAATGGGCCGGCTGCGCGGTGCTGCGCGGGGCCCGCGAGACGGCCAGCTGCGCCTGGGTGGCACAGCACGCTCCGTCCAGCCCGGCGGCACTGGCCGAGTTCCGCCGACGGGTGGCGTCCCTGCGTGACGGCGACCCCGAGGTCCGCTGGTACCCGTTCTGACCGTCCCCGCACTCGTCCGCGTGCCCGGGCTCAGCGCCCCGTCGGCACCACCTCGCGCAGGGGCCACCGCGGATCGATGACGGCGTCCGGAGTGCCCTTCCTGCGGAGGAACTCCTGGAAGGAGGTCGCCCAGTCGGCGTACCACTGGATCTGCCTGTCGTGCAGGTCGGCGGGGGTGAGCGCCGCGATCGAGGGGTGCCGCTCGGCTATCGCGCGGGCGACTCCGACCGCAGCGAGGGCGTCCACCGAGGCTTCGTGGGCGCCGTCCAGGACCACGCCGTACTCGGCGCAGACCGCTTCCAGCGTCCGCTTGCCCCTGCGGTAGCGGTCGACGGCGCGGTCGATCGTGTACGGATCGATGACGGGGCCGATACCGGCGCCGCCGAGCCGCTCGCCCAGCGACGGCAGCCCGTGCCGGTGCAGCTCCGCCGCGAGCAGCGTCAGGTCGAACGCCGCGTTGTAGGCGACGACGGGCACGCCCTGCGCCCAGTAGCCGGTGAGCGTCGCGGCGATCTCGTCGGCCACCTCGCGGGCCGGCCTGCCCTCCGCCCCGGCCCGCTCGCTGCTGATGCCGTGGATCGCCGACGCCTGCTCCGGGATGGGGACACCCGGGTCGGCCAGCCAGTCACGCCGGCGGACCACGGCGCCGTCCTCCACGCCGACGACCGAAGCCGTGACGATCCGGGACTCCAGCGGCTCCGTGCCGGTCGTCTCCAGGTCGAACCCGACCAGTGGTTCCCCGTGCCATCCCATCCTGGGACCTCCTTCGTGATGCTCCCGGATGCTCCCCGGTGAGAACCACCCTCGCACGCACCACTGACAACGCCCTCAGGAGACCGCGGGAGGGCTCAGGAGACCGGCCGGGAGTCCGCCCACACCGCTTCGAATTCTTCCCGGTACGTCTCGAAAAGACCGTGCTCGGTGTCGTGGCTGTCCTGCCCGTGCCTGACCACCCCGCGCCCGCCACCCCGCAGCACCAGGACCGGCGCCTCCATGCCGCGCGCCCTGCGCAGGTACGTCTGGACGACGGCGAGCCCGTCCGGGCCGTCCCCGTCCACCAGGTACGCCGTGAAACGGGGCGTCTCGTCGAAGACCTGGATCTCGAACGCCCCCGGGTCGCGCAGCTTCGAGCGCACCCGCCGCATGTGGAGGATGTTCATCTCCACCGAACGGCTCAGCTCCCCCTTCTTCAGACCGAGTTCGCGCTCGCGCCGCTTGACCGCGCTGCTCGCCGGGTTGATGAAGAGCAGCCGTATGCGGCAGCCCGATTCGGCCAGCCGCACCAGCCGCCGGCCGGAGAAGTTCTGGACGAGGAGGTTCAGACCTATGCCGATGGCGTCGAGGCGCCGCGCGCCGCCGAAGAGGTCCTCGGCGGGCAGCTGGCGCTGGAGGCGCACCCGGTCCGGGTGGACGCTGACCACATCGGCGTACCGGTCCCCCACCAGGTCCTCGACCGCGTCGACCCTGAGCCGGTCCGACGACGACACGCCGGCCTTGCTGCCCAGGATCTCCAGAAGCCGCGCGGACGCCCGTTCCGCCTGGGCGAGAACCGCCTCGGACAGCGCCCGGTTGCGCGAGACGACGTTGCGGGTGACCTCCAGCTCGTCCAGGGCCAGCTCGACGTCGCGCCGGTCGTCGAAGTACGGCTCGAAGCACGGCCAGTGCTGGACCATGAGCTCGCGCAGCTGCGGCAGCGTGAGGAAGCTGATGACGTTGTCGTCGGCCGGGTCGAGCAGGTACCCCTTCCTGCGGGACACCTCCCGTACCGCGACGGCGCGCTGCACCCACTCCTGGCCCGCCGGCCCCGCGGCCGCGACCACCCAGTCGTCCTCGCCGTGCACCGGCTCGTAGATGGGCCGGAGCACGGCGGCGACGACGGCGCGCAGTCGCTGCTCCACCAGGTTGAGCCAGATGTAGGCCCGCCCCGCCCGCTGGGCGCGCGTGCGCACCTCGCTCCAGGCGTCCGCGCCCCAGTCCAGCTCCGCTCCGATCTCCATCGGCCGCGCGAGCGAGACCGCTCCGGGCGGGACGCCTGTGGAACCCCCCTCGTGACCTGCGTCACCGGGGGGCAGTTCCAGCCCTCCCGAGCTCACCCACGCACCGCCTTCAGCTCCTGCACGCCCCGTCTCCAACGATCAAGGAAGGGTACTCCGGAGCGGGAGGCGGTGCAGCCGGATCCCCAGGCTCCTTTCTCAACTGCCTTGTTCGTACCGTCCGTTCTGCCCGGCAAGATCGGCCGGAGTGAGCGGATTCATAGCGGTTACGTCCCTGGGGGCCAGCTGGAAACCCTGCCAGTGGACCGGCATGGGCTGCTGGTCCTCGTCCCGGGCGATGTGGTGGAACCCGATGTTGACCCAGGCGATCGGGTTCTCGAGGGTTTCGCCGTTCACCCACGCGTCGACGCTGTCCGGCGCGTTCGCGCTGCCGCAGTCGCGGATGTTGTTGCTCGCGAACTGTTCGCACTTGCGGTAGTTCGTGAAGTACAGGTCGTGCTGGGTGAAGCCGCGTCCCGGATGTTTGTTCGACGCGCCGGGCACGATCTCGTACGAGCGCGGGTGCCCGTCCTTGTTCTTGCCGGTCGCGCTGACCACCCGCCACCACCGCATGCTCCTGGCGTCGCCCGCGAGCTCCTTGGCTATGGGGGTACGGGTGGTCCTGGTCGTCGGCTTGCCGTTGCCCCGCGGCGGGGTGACCTTCGAGTCGTACTGCTCGATCCGGTTCTTGGAGCTGCCGTCGAGACCGAAGTTCAGCCGCCAGAAGACGTTGTGGCTGTGACTGGTGGCGTAGTCGCGCGCGCCCTTGCCGATCGGCCAGCCCCGGCCGTCGGTGGCGTCGTAGTCGCCCGGCGAAAGGCTGCCGGTGGCGCCGACGTTGGCGGAGACGGTGCCGTCGGAGGAGAAGCGCCACTCGGTGATGTACTCGTACCAGGACACCTTGTTGACGGTGTAGACGAGCAGGTCCTTGCCCTGGGCCTGCCAGACCTTGGTCCCCTCGTCGCTGGCGAGGCGGTACGCGTGCCCGCGCGCACGCGTGGTCGTGCACAGGCCCTTGACGTCGCCCGCGTCGCGGACCCGGACCGTCCTGATGGTGCCGCCGGGGCACTCGGTCGGCTTCAGGTCCTGGAGCCCCCAGCCGAAGCCGTAACCGGTGAGGTCGTCGTACTCCTCCCGGCCGTTGTCGTACGGCACGTGCACCTGTGCGAGCTTGCCGCTCGTCAGGACGCGGATCGGCCTGGGCTCCCCCTTGGGCTGGTACGAGACCTTCTCCAGGACCAGGCCGGCGTCGCTGTCGTAGTTCCAGCACATGCGCCAGGTGGTGCCGCCGTCGAGCTTCTGCTCGATGCGGTACGCCGCGCTGCAGTCGGCCGGGGCCGGGGCCGGCGCCCCGGGCGCGGCCGCGGGGGCCGCGGTGGCGGCGGACCCGCCCGCGGCCGCGAGGCTGCCCATCAGGGCGGTGGCGGCGATGATTGCCGCGGCCCGCTTGCGGGCACCAGAAGTTCTGTTGATGTGCATGAGGATGGACTCCCTCGTACGGAAGTGCGGGAAGGGGCTGAAGAGGATGAGACGGGCGAGAGCGTCAGCCGATGCGGCCGACGGTCCTCGCGCTGAGGTCGACGACGAGATCGCGGGTGTCTATCCACGGTCCGTTCCTGACCTTGGACGTGACGCGGACGCACCGGTGCGTTCCGCACTTCGCGAGCGCCCGGGGCACCCGCTCCTCGCGGTCGACCCGGTAGATCCCGCCGTTCACCCACAGCTGGTCCACCGAGGTGAGCGGCTTGCCCATGGCGTCCTGATAGTCCTTCTTCAGTCCCTCGCCGAGCGGGCTCGCCAGGATCAGCTCCGTGGCCTCACGGTTCTCCCGGGGGGTGGGCGACGGCTGTACGCCCTTGAGGACGCCGGTCCGCTCGACCTTGCCGGTGGCGAGGTCGACGGTCTTCGTCACCAGCTCGTCGCTCTTGTAGTCGTAGTACGAGACCTCCGCACGGCGCGGCGGCGCGGCGTCGTCGACCTCGGACGGCTGTATCTCGCTCAGGTTCGTGGCGAGGTGCTGGAGCCCCCGGTCCCCCTCGACGTCCCGGCCGGCGGCGAACCGCGACGGGGACAGCGCGAGCTTCTCCACCCGCTCCAGCTCGCCGTCCGTCAGCGGATCCCGGCCGATGCCCCGCTCGCCCTCGGGCGGGGCGCCCTCGACGACCCCGGGCTCCGGAGCCTGCCCCGCGGCGGTCACGCCGTCCTGGGCGCTCCCGTCGTCCTGGGCGCTTCCGCCGTCCTGGGCGCCGCGGTCTCCCCGGACGCCCCGCTCACCCGGGGCCGGCCCCGTGGCTGCCGCGGCCCCCGCCGGTCCGCGCCGCGTGTCGTCGGCGCCCGCCGGATCCGGCAGGGTCACCCCGATCATCACCGCGGTCCCGGTCACCGCGATCGCGGCCCCCGCCAGCGCCTTTCCCAGATGACGGCGCACTGTCCTGTTCACATTGCCCCCCTGCTTCTGCCCCGATCCCCTGTCGCCCGCGCGTCACACGCGACAGCAACTGGCATACCGGGTATGCGTGGTCACCCGGTAGGACGGTCCGAAGTCCTAGGAGGTTGCCCCGCTTTCGGGGAAGATCTTGTGCGAAGTACCCCGCAGCACCCGGATCAGAAGTGGAAGAGTCGATCGCATGCAGGTCTGGCCGGGAGAGGCTTACCCACTCGGCGCCACGTACGACGGCGCCGGGACCAATTTCGCTGTCTATTCGGAGGCCGCCGACCGGATCGAGTTGTGCTTGCTGCACGACGACGGTTCGGAGACGGCGGTGGAACTGCGCGAGTCCGACGCGTTCGTACGCCATGCCTTCCTGCCCGGCATCATGCCGGGCCAGCGCTACGGCTACCGGGTCCACGGTCCGTACGCCCCGCAGGAGGGCAAGCGGTGCAACTCCGCCAAGCTGCTGCTGGACCCGTACGCGCGGGCCATCAGCGGGGAGATCGACTGGGGCGAGGCGGTGTACGGCTACCACTTCGGGAAGCCGGACTCGCGCAACGACCTGGACTCGGCGCCGCACACGATGGCCTCGGTGGTGGTCAACCCGTACTTCGACTGGGGTGACGACCGCCCGCCGCGCACGGACTACCACCGCACGATCCTCTACGAGGCCCATGTGAAGGGCCTCACGATGATGCACCCGGACCTCCCCGAGGAGCTCCGGGGCACGTACGCGGCGCTGGCGCATCCCGCGATCATCTCGCACCTGACGGAACTGGGCGTGACGGCTCTCGAGTTGATGCCGGTGCACCAGTTCGTCAACGACCACCGGCTGGCCGACGCGAACCTGAGCAACTACTGGGGCTACAACACCATCGGTTTCTTCGCCCCGCACAACGCGTACGCCTCGTGGGGCGACCGGGGCCAGCAGGTCCTGGAGTTCAAGACCGCCGTACGGGCGCTGCACCGGGCGGGCATCGAGGTCATCCTCGACGTCGTCTACAACCACACGGCGGAGGGCAACCACCTGGGCCCCACGCTCTCCTTCCGCGGTCTGGACAACGCCTCGTACTACCGTCTCGCCGACGATCCCCGCTACTACATGGACACCACGGGGACCGGGAACTCGCTGCTGATGCGCTCGCCGCACGTCCTCCAGCTGATCATGGACTCGCTGCGGTACTGGGTGACGGAGATGCACGTCGACGGCTTCCGCTTCGATCTGGCGGCGACGCTGGCCAGGCAGTTCCACGAGGTGGACCGGTTGTCGTCCTTCTTCGACCTGGTGCAGCAGGACCCGGTGGTCAGCCAGGTGAAGCTGATCGCCGAGCCGTGGGACGTGGGCGAGGGCGGTTACCAGGTGGGGAACTTCCCGCCGCTGTGGACCGAGTGGAACGGCAAGTACCGGGACACCGTGCGGGACCTGTGGCGCGGTGAGCCCCGGACGATCGCGGAGTTCGCGGGGCGGCTGACGGGCTCGTCGGACCTGTACCAGGACGACGGCCGCCGGCCGCTCGCGTCGATCAACTTCACCACCTGCCACGACGGTTTCACGCTGGCCGACCTGGTCTCGTACAACGACAAGCACAACGAGGCCAACGGCGAGGGCAACCGGGACGGCGAGAGCCACAACCGGTCCTGGAACTGCGGGGCGGAGGGCGAGACGGACGATCCCTCGATCCTGGAGCTGCGCGCCCGCCAGATGCGCAACTTCATCGCGACGCTGATGCTGTCGCAGGGCGTGCCGATGCTGTCGCACGGCGACGAGTTCGCGCGGACGCAGGGCGGCAACAACAACGCCTACTGCCAGGACAACGAGCTGTCGTGGGTCCACTGGCCGGAGAAGGGCGACGAGGAGGGCTCGCTCCACGCCTTCACGCGCGCGATGGTGTGGCTGCGGCGGGACCATCCGGTCTTCCGGCGCAGGCGCTTCTTCCACGGACGGCCGGTGGAGGGCACGCACGACGACCTGTCGGACATCGCGTGGTTCACGCCGGACGGCAAGGAGATGGCCCAGCGGGACTGGCAGGCGGCGCACGCCAAGGCACTGACCGTCTTCCTGAACGGTCACGCCATCTCGGAGCCGGGGCCGCGCGGTGAGCGGATCTCGGACGACTCCTTCCTGCTGATGTTCAACGCGAGCGCCGAGGAGCTGGAGTTCACCGTTCCGGTCAACCACGGGAAGCAGTGGCAGGTGGTGGTCGACACGGCCCAGCCGGACGGCGTCCCTCCGGGAAGCGGTTCCAAGGTGGGGGCGGGCGAACGGGTCACGTTGATCGGGCGCAGTCTGGTGGTGTTGCAACGCCCGGCTTGACGGTCCCAGCCGTCTTCCCGGCCGCTGCGGAAGTGGTGCGGGCGGTCCACGCCAGTACGGCGCAGAGCGTGGCCGCCACCACCGCGACGGCGAAGGCCGCGGGCGCCCCGCCGCTCTCCGCGAGGCGCCCCGAGAGGGCCAGTGCCAGGGCCTGGCCTCCGACTATGCCGCTCGTCAGGAAGGCCATGGCCTCCGCCAGTGCGTTCTCGGGAACGATCCGTTCGGTCAGGCCGAAGACCGTGATCAGGTGCGGGGCGTACGCGACGCCGAGGACCACGACGACGGCGTACAGCGCCCCCAGGGACTCCACGAACAGCAGCGGCACGGAGAGCACGACCAGGGCGGCCGTCGCGGCGCGCCGGCGGGCCGTCAGGGTGATCCTGGCCGGTACCGCCGCCATGGCGAGCCCCGCGGCCGCGCTCATGACGCCCATGGCCGCGTAGACGAGCCCGGCCTGCTCCGGCCGGCCGAGCCGCTCGGTGAGCGCGGTGATGCCGGCCTGGGACGCGCCGAACATGGCGCCCTGGAGCACCATCGCGGTGCGCAGCGCGTACACCGCGCCGGACAGGCCCGTGCGTACCGTCGCCTTGCGGGACGCGGAGCGTACCCGGGACGCCGTCGGATGCAGGGCGAACCAGGTACCGCAGACGGCGAGGAGCGCCGCGGCCACGAGCAGCGCGGCGGCGGGGTGCGCGAGGGCCGCCGCGAGACCGACCAGGGCGGGACCGAGGACGAACGACACCTCGTCGAGCGTTCCCTCGAACGACAGGACGGCGCCGATGAGCCGTTCGTCGGCACCGCTCCTGCGGGCGAGCGCGACCGATCGCGTACGCGCCATCGGGCCGACCTGGGGAACACTCGCTCCGGCGAGCGCGCCGATGAGCGCGAGCGGGAGCGTACCGACGTGGCCGAGGGCGGCAATCACGAGAGCGGCGACAGCGACCGCGTTGACGAGGGCGGCGGTCAGGACGACGGTGCGCTGTCCGTGACGGTCCGCCACCCGGCCCAGCAGCGGCCCGCCGACCGTCTGGCCCGCCGCGAGCGCGCCGCCGACCAGGCCCGCCGTGGCGAGGCTGCCGCTGGTCTCGGCGACCAGCAGCACGCTGCCGAGCTGGCACATCGCGGTCGGCAGCCTGCCGAGGAACGACACGACGGGCAGCACGGGTCCGGTGAGGGAGACGACCTTGCGATACGTGTGAAGGGTTCCCGGCATCGAACGAACGTAATACCGGGTCATCACACGGACGCATGGGCCGATGACACAGAAGCCCTCAATGCGGGTACGTACGTTCGCATGACGCCCACCGCCACCTATCGTCTGCAGCTCCATTCCGACTTCCCCTTCTCGGCCGCCGAGGAGGCGGTGCCCCATCTGGCCGCACTCGGGGTCTCACATCTGCATCTGTCCCCCGTGCTCGAAGCCGTGCCGGGCTCCCAGCACGGATACGACGTCGTCGACCACGCGCGCGTGCGGGCCGAACTCGGCGGCGAACAGGGCCTGCGCGCGCTGTCCCGCACGGCCCGCGCGCACGGCCTGGGGCTGATCCTGGACATCGTGCCGAACCACATGGCCGTACCGGCTCCGGAGAGCCTGAACAAGCCGCTGTGGGAGGTGCTCAGAGAGGGGCCCGCCTCGCCGTACGCCCGGTGGTTCGACATCGACTGGGAGGCGGGCGGGGGCAAGGTCCTCCTGCCCGTGCTGGCGCACCGGATCGGCGACGAGCTGGAGGGGCTGACGGTCGACGGGGAGACCCTGCGCTACTACGAGCACGTGTTGCCGCTGCGCGAGGGCACCGCGGGGCTGCCGCTGCCCGAGCTGCTGGACGCCCAGTGGTACCGCCTCTCCTGGTGGCGGCTGGCGCGGACCGAGCTGAACTACCGGCGCTTCTTCACGATCTCGGAGCTGATCGGGGTCCGGGTGGAGGATCCCGAGGTGTTCGCCGCCTCGCACGCGAAGATCCTGGAGCTGGTGCGGGACGGGGTGGTGGAGGGACTGCGGATCGACCATCCGGACGGGCTCGCCGATCCCGAGGCGTACCTGCGGCGCCTCGGTGAGGCGGTCGAGGGCCGCTGGACGGTCGTGGAGAAGATCCTGACCGGTCCCGAGCGGCTGCCCGCCACGTGGCCGGTCGCGGGAACGACGGGGTACGACGCGCTGTACCGGATCGACGGGCTGTTCACCGATCCGGCCGGCGCCGACGAGCTGACCGGTCGCTACCGTGATTTCGCGAACCCCCCCGGGGACCGCGGCGGCTCCTGGGAAGCGACAGTACGACGGTCGGCGTACAAGGTGCTCACCCATGAGCTGGCCGCCGAGACCGGTTTCCTCGTCCGCACGGCCGAGCGGATCTGCGCCGCCGATCCCGCCCTGCGCGACTACGCTCCCTGGGCGCTGCGCACAGCCGTACGGGAACTGCTGGTGCGCGTTCCCGTGTACCGCCCTTACGTGACGGCGGGCGGGCCCTGTCCCGGGAGCGCCGAGGCCGCTGTTCCGGTGGAGGCGGTGCGGCAGGCGAAAGCGGCGTTCGCGGTGCCGGAGGAGGCGGCGGTCGTCGATCTGGTGCGCGATCTGGCGCTGGGGAAGCTGGGCGGGGGGCCGGACCGCGCCGCGTTCTGCGCACGGTTCGCCCAGACGGCTTCGGCGCTGCACGCCAAGTCGGTGGAGGACACGGCCTTCTACCGGTACACGCCGCTGATCTCGGCGAACGAGGTGGGCGGCGATCCGGGGGCGCCCGGAGTGAGCCCGGCGGACTTCCACGCCTTCTGCACACGTCTGGCGCGCGACTGGCCGGCGACCGGCACCGTGCTGTCCACGCACGACACCAAGCGCAGCGCGGACGTGCGGGCCCGGATCGCGGTGCTCTCCGAGTGCCCGCAGCGGTGGTCCCTGCTGCTGGACCGACTGGCCGGGGCCGGGGTGCTCGCCCCCGACCCGCATCTGGCGTGGACGGCGTGGCAGACGGCCCTCGGCTTCGGGGAACCCGACGGGGAGCGCCTGACGGCCGCGCTGCTGAAGTCCGTACGGGAGGCGGGGCTGCACACCAGCTGGACCGAGCAGAACGCGGCGTACGAGCAGGCGGTGGCCGACTTCGTGGCGGCGGGTCCCGCGGGGCCGCCGTCCGAGGCGGTGGCGGAGTTCGCGCGGGAGCTCGGTCCGTACGTACGGGCCAATGTGCTCGGGGCCGCGCTGCTGCATCTGACGATGCCGGGGGTGCCGGACCTCTACCAGGGCACGGAGCGGGAGTTCCGCGCCCTGGTGGACCCGGACAACCGGCGCCCTGTCGACTTCACGCCCCCCGCCGCGGACGGCGGCGGCGGCCTGTCCGGCCTGTCCGGCCTGTCCGCGGAGAAGTACGCCGTCACGGTGGCCGCGCTGGGGCTGCGGAGCGGGCGTCCCGAGGTCTTCGGCGAGTCGGGTACGTACACACCGCTCACGGTCGTGGGTCCGGCGGCCGGCCACTGCGTGGCGTTCTGCCGTTCGGACGAGACCGTCACGGCCGTCACGCGGCTGTCGCTGCGGCTCGCGGAGGCGGGCGGCTGGCGGGACACGGAGCTGGTGCTGCCGGAAGGGCGGTGGGCGGATGTGCTGACGCCGCCGGGGCGGGGGTTCTCGGGGGCGGTGCGGGTGGCCGAGCTGTTCGCGACGCGTCCGGTGTCGCTGCTGACCCGCGTGGGGCGGGAGGAGCCGTAGGAGCGGGCGTGTCCGGCGGGGCTTCTCCCCCACCCGCCCCTTCCCGAACGAACCGGGGCGCTGCCCCGCGCCCCGCTGATCAGTCGCCGGAGGGGCTCACTGCGAGCCCCTCCGGTGATCGGGGACGCACCCCCGCGCCGGCGAAGCACGGGGCTTCCCATGCGGCCACGATGCGCAGAGCAGACCGGCGAACGCCGCCGCCGCTCCCGTGAGCTCGACGCGGGAGAAGACCGTCAGAGCGCGCCGCCAGGGCGGGTCGACCGGAAGCACGACGCAGTCCTCGCCCACGGCGCCCCGCACGACGTGCGAGGGCGCCGTGGCGACGCCGACACCGGCCGCGGCCATGCGGACCGCCGTCGAGGTGTGCTCCGTGCGGACCGCCGTGCGCGGTACGAAGCCCGCTTCCGCGCAGGCCCAGTCCAGGAACCGCTGACCGTCGATCACCGCCTCCATCGCGCACCGCACCCAGGTGCGGTCGGCCAGCTCCGCCAGGCGTACCGACGTACGTCCCGCGAGGCGGTCGTCGAAGGCGACGACCAGCACGATCTCCTCCTCGCCGACCGCCACCACGGGGCCCTGCCACCGGGGTGGCGGGGCCGGGCCCACCGCGAGGTCGGCGACGCCCCGTTCCAGCTGCTCCTCCAGCTCCTCGGTCGTCGCGTACTCGCGCAGGACCAGGGCGACGCCCGGGTGTTCGCGCCGCCAACGGGCGAAGACGTCGGGCAGGATGCCGACGGCCACGGAGTGGAGGGTGGCGATGTGCAGCTCACCGCCCTCGGCCCCGGCGGCGGCCCTGGCGGCGCGCCGGGCCTGGACGGCGCTGCGCACGGCGAGTTCGGCGTGCGGCAGGAAGGCGCGGCCCATCGCGGTCAGCCGTGCGCCGCGCGCCATGCGTTCCAGCAGCGCGCCGCCGACGGACTTCTCCAGGGCCTTGATCTGGTGCGAGAGGGCCGGCTGCGTGACGTGGAGGAGTTCGGCGGCCCGGGTGAAGGACTCCTCCTCGACGACCGTCACGAAGTACTCCATCTGCCGCAGGCTCACCCGGCGTTCCTCCCATGAAGAATGTGCATCGCCGTCAGAGAAACATTGCCTTGGACTCATGGCAAGAGCGGTCGCAGGGTGGTGTCATGACGGAGACCCATGAAACCGATGTGATCGTGATCGGCGGCGGCACCGGCGGCTACAGCACCGCTCTGCGCGCCGCGTCCCTCGGCCTGAAGGCCGTTCTGGTGGAGCGCGACAAGGTGGGCGGCACCTGCCTGCACCGCGGCTGCATCCCCAGCAAGGCGATGCTGCACGCCGCCGAACTCGTCGACGGCATCGCCGAGGCGCGGGAGCGGTGGGGCGTGAAGGCGACGCTCGATTCCGTGGACTGGCCGTCCCTGGTGGCCACCAGGGACGACATCGTGTCCCGCAACCACCAGGGCGTCGAGGGGCACCTCTCGCACGCGGGCGTGGAAGTGGTGCGCGGGAGCGCCGAGTTGACGGGCCCCCGGAGCGTACGGGTCGAGGGCGTCGCCGGTACGTTCGGCGCGCGCCGGGGCATCGCCCTGGCGACCGGATCCACGCCCCGTACGCTGCCGGGCCTGGCCCCGGACGGGAGCCGCGTCGTCACCAGCGACGACGCGCTGTTCGCACCCGGGCTGCCGCAGTCCGTACTGGTCCTCGGCGGTGGGGCGATCGGTGTGGAGTACGCCTCGTTCCACCGTTCCATGGGCGCCGAGGTCACCCTGGTCGAGGCCGCCGACCGGCTCGTACCGCTCGAAGACGCCGATGTCTCGCGTCACTTGGCGCGCGGTCTGAAGAAGCGCGGCATCGATGTGCAGGTGGGCGCGCGGCTGCTGGACGCGACCGTGCTCGACGACGGTGTACGGGCCGAGGTCCGCACCTCGCGCGGCGAGACGCGCACCGTCGAGGCCGCGCGGCTGCTGGTCGCCGTGGGCCGTGCGCCCGTGTCCGACGGCCTCGGCCTGGCGGCGGCCGGGCTGGCCGCCGACGCGCGCGGATGCGTCGCGCCCGCCGACTGGTCCCGGCTGGAGACGGCCGTGCCCGGTATCCATGTGGTCGGCGACCTCCTGCCGCCGCCCTCGCTCGGCCTGGCCCACGCCTCGTTCGCGGAGGGACTGCTGGTGGCCGAGACGCTGGCGGGCATCGCCTCGCCGCCCGTGGACTACGCGGCGGTCCCCCGGGTCACGTACTCCTCGCCGCAGACCGCGTCGGTCGGCCTGAGCGAGGCCGAGGCACGGGGCCGCGATCACGACGTCGTGGTCAACACCATGCCCCTGACCGCGGTGGCCAAGGGCATGGTGCACGGTCAGGGCGGCATGGTGAAGGTCGTCGCCGCGCGCGGCGGGCAGGTCCTCGGCGTGCACCTCGTGGGACCGAACGTCTCCGAGATGATCGCCGAGAGCCAGCTGATCGTCGGCTGGGACGCCGAGCCCTCCGACGTCGCCCGCCACATCCACGCCCACCCGACCCTCTCCGAGGCGGTCGGCGAAACCTTCCTGACCCTCGCCGGCCGGGGCCTGCACCAGCAGTGACAGGGCGGTGCGGGGCACCGGGCGGCCGGGCCCGGGCCGGCGCGGCGCTCCGCAGGAGCCACCAGCAGCGGTCGCCGCCGGCGCCAGGGAGCGGTCCGCCCCGGCGGAGCTCTCGGCGTACGGGACGGGAGGGCCGGCATCGCCGTACGCCCGTCCTGCGAGGTGCGCGGCTGCGGCGCAGTGGCGCCGTCCTGTTCGATCCGCAGGTCCCGGTGCTCGCGCTGGGGGTCCCGGTCTGCTGCGGAGCGCGTCGACGTCCTCCTTGAGGGTCTCCTTGAGGGTCTCCTTGGCGTCCTCCTTGGCACCGTGCAGGGTGAGGCGGCCATGAGCGCGGAGCCGTCCGCCGCGCGGCCTTCGACGCGGCGGCGGGGACGACCGCGGGGAGGGCCTTCATCTGCCGCTGTACGGCGCGCGCGGCGCCCCCGGCGGCAGCGGCGTCCTCGGCGCCGAACTTGCCGTTCCCGCGCTCCGCCGTGATCAGCACCCGCTCGACGGACGCGGGTGTGAGGCCGGCGCCGGCGGCGCCGGACTCGGCCCGGCCGGCCGGCCTCAGCTCAGCGCGTGGCGAGCCGGAAGGCCATCTGTCCGAAGCTCACCTGGTCCCCCTCCCGCACCAGGACGGTCCCCGTCACCCGGCGCCCGTTGACGGACGTCCCGTTGGTCGAGCCGAGGTCGCGCAGGACCCACACACCGTCCTGGACGTACAGTTCGGCGTGCACGCGCGAGACCGTGTCGTGGCTGAGCCGCAGTCCGTTCGCGGGATCGCGTCCGATCCTCAGGGGGTACGGTCCCGGCTCGGGGAACAGCAGCTTCGGCAGCCGCTCCGACTGCCACGCCCTGCGCAGCCGCACCGTGAACGCCGACGCCCGCTCCACCGCGCGGAACAGCCCCTGCGACCACCGGCCCTCGGTCTCCAGATCGGCGGTGAGCACGGCCAGTTCGTCGGACCTGCGGGCGACGAGGGCGAGTTCCATCCGGCGCATGAAGGTGTCGTGCGACAGCTTGCCCTGCGCCGCGCCCTCCCTGAGCCTCCCGAGAACACTGTCGCGCTCGGCGTCGGAAGGCCGGGCGGGATACGCGGGGAACTCGAAGGAGGACGTCACAGAGGTGATTGTCGGGCCGACCGAGCGCAGGTGTCCAGAAGAACGGGTCATCCCGTACGACCTGACCTGCACGGACCTGCTCCACAGGGACGCTGCCGGGTTGTCGCCGAGCTACTGCCGAGCGGGTGCCGGGTTATTGCCGGGCCCGGTCCGATGACCATTGCTAGTGTCTGCCGACTCACCCACCGCATCACCGGGGGACGGCTTGACCGCCATACCGCAGGACCAGGACCAGGGCCAGGACCTGACCGTACGACCGCTCGCGGGGCCGGAAGAGCTCGGTCTCTTCCGTGAACTCGCGTACGTCCTCGACCATGAGCTCGACGACGACCTCGCCACCGGCCGCCGCCGTCCCGAGTGGATGTGGGTGGCGCTGCGCGGCGGCCGGGTGCTGGCCCGCGCCTCCTGGTGGACCTCCAAGCCCGGCGAACCACCGTGCGCCCTGGACTTCTTCGACCTGGACGACACGCGGCCCGAACCCGAGCGCGGCGAGATCGGCCTGCGCCTCCTGGAGACGGCGACGGCCGCCGTTCTCCCGGCCGGCGCGCCGCGTCCCGAGTACGGCAGGTTCGTTCCGCCCGACTGGCGCGACGACGCGGTGGCCCGCGATGTGGTCGAGGCGCGGATGAACGTCCTGGAGAGGACCGGCGCGCGGCTGCTCGTCGAGCGCCTGCGTCTCGAATGGCGCCCCGGTGCCCCGGTCCCCGAGCCCACCGGCCGGCTGACGTTCCGGCCCGCGGACGGACAGGAGGAGCTCGTCGCGCTGATGACGCTGGTCCTGGAGGGCACACTCGACGCGCACAGCCGGGCCGACCTGGCGTCGGGGCTCAGCGCGCGGGAGGCCGCCGAGCTGCAGTTCGAGGAGGAGTTCGCGGGGTGCACGTCGCCGCGCGCGTGGTGGCGGATCGCCGAACTCCCCGGCGGCGACCCCGTCGGTTTCGTCATTCCGGCCCGCAACAACTACCACCACACCATCGCGTACATCGGTGTCGTGCCGGCCCACCGCGGCCACGGCCACATCGACGACATCCTCGCCGAGGGCACGCGTGTTCTCGCCGCCCAGGACGTGCCCCGCATCCGTGCGGCGACGGACCTCGCCAACGTTCCGATGGCCAAGGCGTTCGAGCGCGCCGGGTACGTCAGTTTCGAGCGCGCGGTCAATATGACGTGGAGCTGACGATTTACCGGCGGATCATGCTCGTCTGACGCACCATGGGTGGCGGCATCGTCGACGAGAGGGGCCGCCAGTGCTGTTCGAGGTGTGGGCGCCGAAGGCCGAGCGGGCAGAGCTCCGGCTGGCGGGCGGAACGTACGCCATGGAGCGCGATCCGGCACGCGAAGGATGGTGGACGGCCGAGGCCGGTGCGGGTGCGGGCGCGCGCTACGGCTTCTGCCTGGACGGCGGTCCCGTGCTGCCCGACCCGCGCTCGCGCCGCCAGCCGGACGGCCCCGACGGCCTCAGCGCCGTCGTGGACCACAACGCCCACGAGTGGCGGACCGCTTGGCCGGGCGGCACTCCGCTGGCGCATGCGGTCCTCTACGAGCTGCACGTCGGTACGTACACCCCCGAGGGCACCTTCGACGCCGCCGCGCGGCGGCTCGGCCATCTGGCGGAGCTGGGCGTCACCCACGTCGAGCTGATGCCCGTCTGCCCGTTCCCCGGAACGCACGGCTGGGGGTACGAGGGGGTGTCGCTGTGGGCCGTGCACGAGCCGTACGGCGGCCCCGAAGGGCTCAAGCGCTTCGTCGACACGGCGCACGGCCTCGGTCTCGGCGTCGTGCTCGACGTCGTCCACAACCACCTCGGCCCCTCCGGCAACTACCTGCCCCACTTCGGCCCGTACTTCACGGACACCCACCACACGCCCTGGGGTTCGGCGGTCAACCTCGACGCGCCCGGGTCCGACGAGGTACGCGCGTACCTGCTCGGCAGCGCGCTCGCCTGGCTGCGCGACTACCGTCTCGACGGACTGCGGCTCGACGCGGTCCACGCCCTCGCCGACACGCGCGCGCTGACCTTCCTCGAGGAGCTGTCCGCGGCCGTCGACACGCTCTCGGCCGAGGTGGGCAGGACGCTCTTCCTGATCGCCGAGTCCGACCAGGGGGACCCGCGCACGACCGCTCCGCGCGAGTCGTGGGGGCTGGGTCTGCACGCTCAGTGGAACGACGATTTCCACCACGCCCTGCACACCGCTCTGACCGGTGAGTCCCAGGGGTACTACGCCGACTTCGCCCGCGCCCCCCTCGGCGCGCTCGCCAAGACGCTGACCCAGGTGTTCTTCCACGACGGTACGTACTCGACGTTCCGGGGACGCGTTCACGGACGTTCCGTGGACCGCACGAGAACCGCCGCACACCGCTTCCTCGGTTACGCCCAGACCCACGACCAGATCGGCAACAGGGCCCTGGGGGACCGGCTTTCCGCCACCCTCTCCCCGGGGCTGCTCGCCTGCGCCGCCACGCTGGTCCTCACCGGCCCGTACGTCCCGATGCTCTTCATGGGCGAGGAGTGGGCGGCCCGCACCCCCTGGCAGTTCTTCACCGACCACACCGACCCGCAGCTCGCGCAGGCCGTACGGGAGGGCAGGAGGCGGGAGTTCGCCGCGCACGGATGGGCGGCGGAGGACATCCCGGACCCGCAGGACCCCCGCACCAGGGAGCGCTCCTGTCTGGACTGGTCCGAGCAGGAGAACGAGCCGCACGCGCGCGTGCTGGCCTGGTACCGCGAGCTGATCGCGCTGCGCCGGGAGCGGCCCGACCTCTGCGACCCGGACCTGGCGGCGGTCAAGGTCGCGTACGACGAGAGCGCGCGCTGGCTGGCCTACCGGCGCGGCGACATCCGCGTCGCGGTGAACCTGTCGAAGGAGCCCGTCACGATCGGCCTCGGCCGCAACGGGCGCAGCGCCGTACTGGCGGCCTGGGAGCCGGCCGACGCGCCGGGCCCCGACGGGCTGCTGCGCCTGCCGTCCGAGTCCTGTGTCGTACTGGGCCCGGACGCCACCTGACCTCTCGCCCCCGGCGCACACGGCCACGACAGCGGCTGGGCACCGGTCGGCACCGGCTGAGCACCTGCCGGAGCCGGCCGGCGGCGGTCTCAGTCGACGACGGCCATCTCGCGCGCGGTGGTGTTGAAACGGCGCCCGCCGTCCTCCGTGACAGTCACGATGTCCTCGATCCGCACGCCGAAGCGCCCGGGGAGGTAGATGCCGGGCTCGACGGAGAAGCACATGCCGGGTACGAGCGGCTGCCGCTCGCCCTCGATCATGTACGGCGGTTCGTGCGTGGTCACGCCGATGCCGTGTCCGGTGCGGTGGATGAACCGCTCGCCGTACCCGGCCCCGGTGATGACCGCGCGCGCCACCCGGTCCACCTCCTGGCAGGCGATCCCGGGCCGCACCGCCTCGAACGCCGCCTGCTGCGCCTGGCGTACGACGTCGTGGACGCGCTGCTCCTCGGCGCTCGGGGCGCCGACGTGGACCGTACGGGAGGTGTCGGAGCCGTAACCGTCCTTGAGGCCGCCGAAGTCGAGGACGACCATGTCGCCCTGCTCGATGACGCGCTCGCCCGCCTCGTGGTGCGGACTGGCGCCGTTCGGGCCGCTGCCGACGACCGTGAAGTCCACCTGCTCGTGCCCGGACTCGGTGAGGAGGCGAGCCAGTTCCGCGGCCACCTCCGTCTCGCGCCGCCCCGAGAAGCGGACCTTGACGATCTCCTCGTACGCCGCGTCCGCGGCCGCGCCCGCCGCTTCGAGACGGGCCAGCTCGGCCGCGTCCTTGACGGCCCGCAGCATGGGCAGGGCGGCGGTCAGCGACACGTACGAGGTGCCCGGCAGCGTCTGCTGGAGGCCGAGCAGGTGCATCGCCCAGGTGTTGTCGCTGACCGCGAAGCGACCGCCGGCGTCGAGGAACGGCGCGGTGACCGCGTACGGGTCCTTGCCGTCCGTCCAGTCGCACAGGGTGAGCGCGGCGGCTCCCGCGGCCCGTTCGGCGTCCGGCGCCTCCAGGGTGGGCACGACGAGCACCGGGTCCTGTTCCGCGGACAGGACGAGCAGCGTCAGCCGTTCGGTGGTGGCGGTGGGGCGGTAGCCGGTGAGGTGGACCAAGTCGGGCCCGGGGGCGACGAGTACGCCGTCCAGACCGGCGTCGGCGGCCGACCGGGCCGCGCGGGCCATGCGGGCGCGGTAGTCGTCGGCGGTGAAGGGCGCGGGCACGAACGCGGAGGCGGATGAGGCGGCAGAGGGCATGGCCTCATCCTGCCCGGCGCCCGGTGTCCCCGCTACCCGGTTGCGGGGCGGCGTCCGGGGCGAAGGCGACGACCAGGTCGGCGCGGCCCCGGCCGGGGGCGACCAGGCGGGCGTTCGCCTCGTCCGAGGCGTGGACGAAGCGCTCGGCGGCCGGGCGGGGCTTGCCGAACCGTTCGTGCCGGTCGACGAGACGGCGTACCCGCTCGCCTTGGTCGAGTTCCAGGAACCACGCCTCGTCGAGCAGGTCCCGCACGCGCGCCCAGGGCCCCTCGTCGAGCAGCAGGTAGTTGCCCTCGGTGACGACGAGCGGTACGTCCCGCGGGCCCGGCACCACGATGCCGCCCGCCACGGGCTCCTCGGTCGTCCGGTCGAACGCGGGTGCGTAGACGACGGTGTCCGGCGCCTCGGGAGAGCGCAGCCTGGCCAGCAGGGCGGCGTAACCGGCGGCGTCGAAGGTGTCGGGGGCGCCCTTCCTGTCCGTACGCCCGAGGCGTTCCAGCTCGGCTCCGGCGAGGTGGAACCCGTCCATGGGGACGAGTACGGCCAGTCCGCCGAGGCGGTCGACGAGGTGCGCGGCGAGCGTGGACTTGCCGGCCCCCGGCGCCCCGGCGATGCCGAGGATGCGGCGGCGGCCGGGGACGACGAGACGGCGGGCGCGGTCGACGAGGTGGTGCGGTTCCATGCGGGCCATTGTCGCGGCGGAGCCCTCCCGCCCGTCCCGAAACGCGTGTACAGGGCCGTCTGCCGCCCGTAGCATCCGGCCCGTGTCCTCTCACGAACTGCACCACCGCGCCGTCGTCGCCGATGCCCACAACGACCTGCTCCTGGCGGTCACCGCCCGGCCGCCGCGACGCTGGGCGGGCTTCTTCCGCGAGCGGTGGCTGCCTCAGTTGCGCGAGGGCGGCGTGGACCTCCAGGTGCTGCCGGTCTTCATCGAGGACAGCTTCCGCCCGGAAGGCGCGCTCCGCGAGACCCTGCGCATGATCGAGTGCGCCCACACGCTCGCCGAGGGCAACGCGGACGAGGTACGGCTGTGCCTGGACGGCGCCGACGTCGACGCGGCACTCGCCGAGGGGAAGATCGCCCTGGTCCTGGCGCTGGAGAGCGCACCCGGGATCGACGCGAACGTGGAGCTCTTCCCGACGCTCCACCGCCTGGGCGTACGGATCGCCTCCCTCGCCCACTGGGGCCGTACACCGCTGGCCGACGGCAGCGGCGAGGACGCCACCGGGTCCCGCCTCACCACGGCGGGGATCGAGGCCCTCGCCGCGATGGAGCGCCTCGGCATCCTCTTCGACGTGTCGCACCTGAGCGCGTCGGGCGTCGCCCACGTCCTGGAGCTGGCCACCCGCCCCGTCCTGGCCACCCACTCCTCCGCCCGCGCCCTGCGCGACCACCACCGCAACCTCACCGACGCCCAGCTCCGGGGCATCGCCGCGACGGGCGGCACGGTGTGTGTGAACTTCCTGCCGGAGTTCCTGGCCGACGACCCTGCCGCGTGCACCCTGGACCGGCTGGTGGACCACATCACCCACCTCACCGAGGTGGCCGGCGCCGACCACGTGGGCCTGGGCCCGGACTTCATCCAGGAAGTCGTCGGCGACATCACCCCACCCTGCTGCGAGCCCGACTACGGTTTCCCCTGGTCCCTCCCCGGCATCGAGGGCCCGCGCGGCCTGCCCCTGGTGACGGAGGCGCTGCTGTCCCGGGGCGTGCCCGAGACGACCGTCCGCAAGATCCTCGGCGGCAACGTCCTCGACCTCTTCCGAAAGGAGCTGGGCCGCCCGGCCTAGAGCTTCCCGCACAAGGCCCGCGCGAGCCAGGATTTCGGAAAGCCGCCCACTTCGACCGAAGATCTGCTGGGATGGGCGTTCGGAGACTGGGCAAGGGGCGCGGGGTCGGATGGTGGGGCTGGGGTTCGGGCATCATCTCGGGCTGCCCCGGGCACTGTCGCTGTCCGGGCTGCCGCTGTCCCCGCTCGTCCCCCGTTACCGGGAACTCGTCGCCGAGCAGCACACCTCGGGACTGCGGCACATCGGCGAAGCGCTCGTCGCGCGGGGCGGACATCTGCGCGTACTCGACGGGTTGTACGTGCCCCGCGCACCACGCGGCTGGCGAAGGGCCGACGGCGCGGAGCTCCGACGGGCCGCGGCGCACGGCACAGGTACGGCCGGGCTGCTGCGGAAGCTGGCGGAGCTGAACAGCCGGGATCAGGCGGCGCTCCGGCGCGTGCTGCTCTATCAGCTGATCGAGCTGCTCCAGGACCATCCCCGGGGCGGGGAGCCGGCCACGGCGGTCTCCCTGGGCGTCGACGCGGACGAGGCCGCGGCACTGGTCCACGCGGCCCGGATGCGCGGCCGGCTGAGTCCGCGACAGCGGGCGGCGGCGGAGGGCCTGCAGGACGAATGGGAGGGCGGCCGACTGCGCTCGGCCGTCCGCCTGGCGGCGCAGCTCCCGTCCGAGGCCGGGCAAGATCCCTTCCTGGACCGCAGACTGAAGGAAATCACAGCAGCGGAGAGCGAGGCGGACGCCGCCCTCGACGAGGCACACCGGCTCGAAGACGAAGGCGATACGGCGGCGGCCGGCGTCCGCTATCTCCGCGCCGCCCGGCTGGCGGCCGACTGCCGCCACGCGCTGAGCGGGCTCGTCCGCACCCACCGGCCCACGGCCGGGGCGCCCGGCGCGCTGCGTGCCGGACTCGGCCGGGATTCCGTCCAGCTGTCGTGGGCGGGCGAGGACGCTTCCTCCGACGGGCGCCACTGGCGTGTCATCAGGCTCACCCGCGTCGTGGGAGGCCCCCCGTCCGTGGACGAGGTCCAGGGACGGGCGAAGGGCGCAGGCGCGCGGGACGGCGCTCCTCCGCTCGGGGGCAGAGTGCGCTACGCCGCGATCCCGTTGCGCGGTTCCCTCATCGACGGCCCGCCTCTCGTGTCGGAGCCCCTGCTGGTCGCCCCGGAGGCGACAGACCTGCGGATCACCGACGGCCGGGAACGGATCGACGCCACCTGGACACGGCCGCCCGGAGCCACCGGCGTGACCGTGGTACTGACCGGTCCTGACGGCGGCAGAAACGAAGCCGCCGGGCAGGAGGGCGGGTTCACCGCGCGCGGGCTGCGTACCGGCGAATACCGGGTACGGGTCCGCTGCCTCTACCGGGACGCCGACGGCCGTGAGGTCGCGTCGCCGGGCGTCGAGGCATCCGCCGGCGTCCGCCCGTGGCCGGAGCCGGTGCGCACGCTCGGCGCCGCCCCGCTGGACGGAGGCGTGCGGTTCACCTGGACCGGCGGCGAGAACGCCGAGGTACGCCTGGTCGAATGGCCCGGCGACGCGCCTGTGCCGGGTACGGAACTCGCCTCCCCGGTTGCGGACCTGCCCGCTCCGCTCGCCTGGCGGCGAGCAGCCGGAGCTCTCGTGCCGCCGTCCGGCGCCCTCGTCCGTGTCACCGCCGTGGCGGTCCTCGGCGAGTGTGCCGTGGCCGGGCCGAGCGTCCGCGTGGAGGCGCCGCGTCCGGTCACCGGACTGACCGCCGAACGCAGCGCCGGCGGCCTGACGCGGGTCACCTTCGACTGGCCTGCGGACGTGGGGCTGGTGACCGTGGTCACCGAGCAGAACGGGCACCGCGCCGAGCACCGCGTCGTACGCAGCGTGTACCTGCGGGAGGGCCTGTACGTCCCCGCCGGCCCGTCCGCGCTGCGGCTGACCGCGTCCGCCGCGCCCCGCGCGGCGGACGCGACCGTCGTCCCGCCCGTCGCCACCGGGATCGCGCTGCCCGCCGACATCGCCATCACCTACCGGATCGTTCCCGGGGCCCGCCGCCCGCTGCGCAGGAGGCCCGTCACGGTGCGGGTCACCCTGTCGTCCCCGGACGGCGGACCCGCCGCGGACCTCCCGGAGTTCGTCCTCGTCGCCCGGCCCGGGGACAGAGCGTCTGCGCCGCTCCGGCCGCGCCACTGCTCCGACGGTACGACCGTGCTGCGGCTGAGTGGCGCGGAGCTGCACCGCTCGGGCACGGTGGAGCGCGAGATCGCGCCGGGTGCCTGCCGTCCCCCGTACGCTCTGCGTGGTTTCCTCCTCGGCGGCGACTCCGCCTCCTCCGTACGTCTCGAAGAACCCTCCCCCGCGACCCTGGTGATGTGCTGACATGACGACCATCGTCTGCCCCTACTGCTTCGACCGCGCACCGGCCGCGCGGCTGCCCTACCGTTGCCTGATGACGGCCACCGGTGTGCGCGGCGGCAAGCCCTGCGATGCCGAAAGAGACGACGTCTGGGCCGAGTTCATGGGCCCGAGCGTGCCGCCCGCGCTGCGGATGCGCGGCCCGGTCTTCGCGCCGCCGCGCTCGCTCGGCGGGTTGCGAGGAGGGTTACGAGGCGGGCCGGGCGGCGGTTCGCGTGCCGCCTGTCCCGGCTGCGGGGTGTCCACCCCGGTACGGGTGTGCCGCCGCTGCCACAGCGATTTCCCGAGCGACTACTGCGACCAGGACAGCCGCATCATCGCGCTGGTCGGCGCGAAGGCATCCGGCAAGAGCACCTATGTGTCGGTGCTCGTCAACGAACTGCGCAACCGGGTGGGACGTGCCTACGACGCCTCGATCGCCGCGATGGGCAGCGAGACCCAGCGCCACGACCGGGAGATGGCCGAGGACCTCTACGACCGGCTTCGGCTGCCCGCGGCGACCCGCCCGGCCGCCATGGGCTTCAACGACCCGCTGCTCTACCGGCTGAGCCTGCCCCGCCGTCGGCGCCTGGGCGACGGAAGCCGGCACACCGCGCTGGTGTTCTTCGACGCCGCGGGCGAGGACCTGAAGAGCGCCGAGGCGATGGACCGCTACACGCACTACCTCGGAGCCGCCGACGGCATCATCCTGCTCGTCGACCCGCTGCAGCTCGGTTCCGTACGCGACCAGCTGCCGCCGGACGGAGGGTCGCCGCTGCCCGCCGTGGAGACGCCCCCGCAGCAGATCGCCGCGGACCTCGCCGCCCAGCTGCGCGCGCACGGCCGCGGCGGCTCGCGCGGCCGGGTGACCACCCCGATGGCCGTGGCCGTGACCAAGACCGACATGCTGCGTCCGGTGCTCGGACCGCACTCGCCGCTGCTGCGCAACGCACCGCACCACGGCGGCACGTTCGACGAGGAGGACCGGCTCGGCGTGCACGAGGAGATGCGTTCGCTGATGGAGAGCTGGGATTCCGGCGCTCTCTGCCGGCAGCTGGAGCGGGACTTCGCCGAACTGTCGCTCTTCGGGCTCTCGGCGCTCGGCTCGCCGCCACCCGCCGGCGCCCCGGCCGACGCCCCCAAGTCGGGGCCGCAGCCGGTGCGCGTCGAGGACCCGCTGCTGTGGCTGCTCGGGCGGCGCGGCCTCATTCCCGTGCAGAGGCCCGGGAAGCCGGGGAGCAGGGGGGTCCGGGCATGAGCCTGGCCCAGCTGCATTACGCCTCGGCCCCGCCGGGGCCCGGTGGTTCGGGGTTCCGGTTCACCTCGGTCACCCCCGGCGTGCCGCAGTCGGTGCTCAGAGAGGCCGAGCAGCTCATCGGTTACGAGCCGCCGCGCGATGCCCCGTCGCGTCCCACGAACACCGAACTCACGTCCTTTCCGCAGGCGTTCAGCCACAGCCTGCTCTCCGACGGCAGCACCCTCCTCGCCCGTACGGTCTACACGGGAGCCGACTACAGCGGGCGCTGGGGCAACTTCCACGCCCATGCCGTGCATCTGCCCGCAGGCGCCGGGCTGCCGGCGGGCGCACTGCCCATCACCGCCTGGAACTCACCGCAGTGGGCCACCAGCACCCCGGACGGCGGGGTGCCCGAGCCGCTGGAGGCGCTGAACACGCAGGGCTGCTTCGGCCGGGAGGAGCTCGTCGCCTTCGCGGCCGCCCGCGCGCCGTGGCTCCCGGGTTTCTTCACCGATCTGCGCAGGCTGAGCGAGGAGGAAGCCGCGCCGCAGCTCGTACTCGTCGAGCAGAGCAGCGCCGACGTGGCCCGGTGGATCGCGCTGGCCAGCACCGTCCTGCCGCGCGAGACGGCCCGCCGGCTGACGTTCACGACGTACACGCGGCGTCCGCAGCTGGCACGGCAGCAGATCATCGGGGTGCTGCCGGACGACGCGCAGGGCCTCACCGGGTACGACCACCGCTACCGCGTGTACGACTGCACCGGCCGCGGGCCCGCCGAGCCGGTGGCCGACGCGTGGGCGCAGACCGCCGCGCGCATCTGGTGCGGCAGGGCGCCCGAGCTGTTCGGAGAGGCGGTCGCGCTGCCCGGTGACCACTTCGCCCCCGGCCCCCTGGCTGTCGTCGCGCTGTGCGCGGGGATCGACCCCGGCGCCGACAGCCGCCGGGAAGCGGCCCGATGGGCCGGTGACCACGCGGGCGCGCTGGACGGAGGGCGGCTGCACCGGCTCGTCGGTGCGCTGTGCGCCCCCGCGGCGGACCGGACAGCGGCCGAGACTGCCGCCCTGGCCCGGCTGTTGGACGTACTCGACGACCTCGGCGGCAAGATCCCGGCCGCCACGACCGCGCCGCTCGCCGCCCTCATGCTGACCGAAGCCGTCCGCTCACCCGGGGCAGCACACGGGAGTCCCCCGCCCTCCGCTCTCACCGAGGACCTCAGGCAGCGGCTGGCCGTCGAGCTCGGCCCCGAGCTGCACGCGGGCATCGCGGACCCCGGGCACGGCACCTCGCGCGCGGTCGAGCTGGCGCGCATCGCCCGCACGCTCGGCCTGGACTGCACGGAGCTGCTGCCCGACCTGGCGCGCCGGCTCTCCCGCGCGCTGCTCGCCGAGCCCGACGCGGCGCACACCCCCGTCGTACGCCTCGCACTCGAGGAGCACTTCGAGCTGCGCGCGGCGCTGCTGGACAAGCTCGACGACCTCGCCGCGGGCGATCCGCCCGCGGCGGCCCGGCTGCTCGCCCGGGTGCCCCTGCCCTTTGCGGGGGCCCAGGCCCTGCCGCATCTGCGGATGTGTGCCGAAGCACCGAGGGCGAAGGCGGCCGGTGGCGACCGGGTCACGGCTCTGAACGCCGTCCTGCGGGCCGGCGGGCTGTCCCCGATCGCCGAGCCGCTCGCGCTGCGCACCGCCGTCCGGCTGGTGTGGGACGGCGGTACGCCGACCGCGGGCGAAGCGCGGCTGATGCTCGCCGAAACCGGCCCCGACGCACACCGCGCGGCGGGCACCTGGCCGGGCATCGTCAGGGCCGCGCTCGAAGGCGCGGCCGACGACGCGGACGTACCGGATCTCGCGCACGACCTGCTGCGGTGCTTCCCCGAGGAGCTCCAGCCGCACGAACGCGGAGCGCTGCTGCTCCTCGAACTCGCCCGGGACCTGCGGGACGGTTGCGCGGGCTCCGGCTGGACCGACCGGGCGCTGTCACTGCGAGCCGTCGCGGAGCCGGTGCGACCCGCCGTACTGGAGCAGGTCTTCGGGACACTCGCGCGCTGCCTGCTGTCCCCGGAGCGCCCCGGTGGAGAGCTGAAGGCGCTGATCCTCAGTGGCGACCCGGATCTCGTCGCGGCCTACGGCCGGGCCGCGCAGGACGATCGCGTACAGGACCGGTTGCGCGCCGCCCCTTCGTATGTGGCGGACTGTTTCGTCTCCTGGACCTCGCACCCGCAGGCGGGCCCCGTCTGGTCCGAGACGCGTACGGCGCTGCTGGACAAGGTGCTGCGTCCGATCGTGCGTGTACTGCCCGCCGAGGACATCGCCTCGGTCGAACACCGCCTGGAGCGGGCGGGGGGCCACTGGGCCGACGCGTTCCGGGAGTGGAACCGGCCGGGGGCGTTCGGCCGGCTCGGCAGGCGCCTGACCGGCCGCGGGCGCAAGGGCCCCGCGGAGGGACCGCGCTGGGGCGACGTGGAACCCCCGCGAAAGGACGGCCGTCGATGACGAGTCTGCTGACCGCTGCCCTGTGGCTCACCGGCGTGGTGGCGGTGGCCCTGTGCTTCTTCCACACGCTCTGGCTGTTCTTGGGTCTCTCGCTGGGGGCCGCCGGCAAGGTCCTCGGCCCGCGGCGCCCCGGAACACCGGACCCGCGCATCCCGCCCCTCGGTCCGGGGAAGCCCGCCCACCGCGCGTACTGGTCGCAGCAGATGTGGCTGGACGCCCGCTCCGCGGCGCGCGGCGCCCTGCTCGCCGTCTGGTACCGGCTGACCATGCAGTGGCTGGGCCGGTGGGCCAGGCGGCTCTTCGCGGGCAGGCGGCCGTCCACCGGGCTGCGGGGCGAGAACTGGTTCACCCGCACCGTGATGCGCGCCGTCGCCCCGGGAACGGCCGCGGGAGCGGTCCTGGGGGCGCTGCTCGCGACGCTGATCGTCTGCATGGTGCTGGTCGCCTTCGGGCTGCTGCTCGGTCTGGTGGGGGTGGCGGTCGTCGCGACCGTGTTCGTCCTGCGCGGTACGGAACGGATGTGGACACTGGTCCGCGGCATCCGCATGAAGTGCCCCTACCCCGGCTGCTACCGGCCGTTTCCCCTGGCCGTCCACCGCTGCCCGGACTGCGGCGCCGCGCACGGCGGGCTGCGCCCCGGCCGCTACGGCGCGCTGTGGCACGTGTGCGCCTGCGGGCGGCGCCTTGTCACCACCGCCCTCGCGGGCCGGGGCCGTCTCGCCGCCCGCTGCCCGCACTGCGACCAGCAGCTCCCCGAGGCGGTCGGCACCACGCGCGTCGTGCACCTGCCCCTGGTCGGGGGCTCGTCCTCCGGCAAGACGATGCTGATGGGAGCGATGGTCGCGGGACTCCAGTCCTGGTCGCACCGCAGCCCGCTGAAGGTGGAGTACGCCTCCATGGCCGACCGGCGGGATGTGGGGACCCTCGGCCGGCAGCTCGACGACACGGGCTGGGCCCACAAGACACAGGGCGGCCAGCCCCGGGCCCTCATGCTGCGCGTCAGCCATGGCAGGCGGCACCGGTTGCTGTACCTGTACGACCCGATGGGCGAGTCGCTGCGCGACGCGGGCTCCGTACGGGAGCAGCAGTATCTCGCCCACGCCGACGGAGTGGTCCTGGTCACCGACGTCCTCGCGGAACCACAGGTGCGGCGGGCCCTGCGGGGCGCCGACGCGGACCGCGCCGACGCCGCCCGTCCCGCGGACCAGGGGCCGATGGACACCTACCAGCGGCTGACCGGCGAACTGGCGGCGCTCACCGGGCGGCGCCGACGGATACCGGTGGCCACGGTGGTCACCAAGCGGGACGTACTGGACCGGATCGCGTCGCTGCCGGTGGCCGGCGCCCGGATCGACAGCTGGCTGGAGAGCATCGGCCTCGGCGCGCTCGTCCGCGGCCTGGGACACGACTTCGGGGCAGCCCGCTACTGGGCGGTCAGCGCGCACGCGGCCACCGGCGCGGGGGCGCTCGACAGCGAACAGCGCCGGGCGGCGGAGCCGGCGCTGTGGGTGCTGGCCCGCTCGGGGTTGCGCGTCGGGGCCCTCGTCACCGAGGAGCCCGCGCCGGGTGTGCCCGGACCGCGCGGAGAGGCCGTATCCGATCGATCGAGCCGCTGACGCGCGCGCACGACGACGGCTAGGGTCAACAGAACTCGGACGAGAAAGAGTTGGGGGCGGCATGACAGTCGTGACACCGCACGTCGCACGGGGGCGGCGGCTCGTTCTCGGCCTGTTCGTCACCGCGTCGGTGATCGCGGCAGCCTTGGTCGTGACGCTGATCCTGTACGTACTGAAGGAGCTCGGCAGCTGATGCACCCGACGCGCTGTCCGGGCGGGAACCACGAAACGGAGCACATGGAGTGAGTGTGAGCGACATCCCCGGCGGGCCGATGGCGAACCGGCCGGTCCATTTCATCTGGCTGCTGGACTGCTCGTACTCCATGCAGGGCGAGAAGATCGGCCAGCTCAATTACGCGATCCGGGAGGCGGTCCCGGAGATGCGGTCGGTCGCACACGACAACCCCGCGGCCCAGCTCCTGATCCGCGCCCTCACCTTCTCCACCACCGCCCAGTGGCTGGACAAGGACCCGGTGCCGGTCGACGACTTCACCTGGCAGGACGTCCAGGTCGACGGGATGACCAACCTCGGGGAGGCCCTGGAGGTGGTGTCGCGCGAGCTGCGGACGCCGCCGATGCCGCAGCGCGCGCTCAAGCCGGTGCTGGCACTCGTCTCCGACGGCGTGCCCACCGACGACTGGCGGGCCGGGCTGAAGGCCGTCGACGCCACTCCGTGGGGCAAGAAGGCGGTCCGGGTCGCGATCGCCATCGGCGCGGACGCCGACCGCGGCGTTCTCCAGGAGTTCCTCGGCAATCCCGAGCTGCAGCCGCTGGACGCCAACAGCCCCAAACAGCTCGCGGCCGCCATCCGGTGGGCCTCGACCGCCGCGGTGAAGGCCGCCTCGCAGCAGGTCGCGGGCGCCTCCGACGCGATGGTGAAGCAACCGCCGTACGCCCCGCCGGTGCTGGACGACGACGATGACGACGTGTGGTGAGCGAGTCCCGCATGTCGCACTGGGAGACGTTCGCCGAGACCGTCCCGGGCATCAACAAGCAGCGCAACCAGGACTGGTGCGCGGCGGAGGGGTGCGGTACCTCTCAGGAACCGCTGGTCCTGGTGGTCGCGGACGGGCACGGCTCGGCGGCGCACGCCCGCAGCGACGTCGGTGCCAGGTTCGCGGTCGACCTGTTCACCGCGCACGCCCGGGAGTTCGCGGCCTTCGCCAGGACCGAGGCCCCCGAAGGACCGCGCAGCCTCAGCCGGCTGATGAACTACGCCCGGCATGTCATGCCGCGCCGACTCGTCGCCCAGTGGCAGCGCGATGTCCTGGAGCACTGGGAGCGCCTGCGCGCCGAGACCTCGGCGACCGTGCAGGGCCCTGCCGGAACCACCGTTTCCACGCCCACCGACGGGCAGAAGATGCTGCTGTACGGAGCTACGCTGATCGGCGCCGTACTGACCCCGCAGCTGTTCGCGGCCTGGCAGCTCGGCGACGGCGAGTTGACGGTCGTCGAGTGCGACGGCGGGGTGGGCCTTCCGCTCGCCCCCGCGGAGGCCGACCTCGGGGACGAGACGGAGTCACTGTGCAGCCGCGAGGCCTGGCGACTGGTGCGGGTGCACTGGGCCCCGATCGTGGAGCAGGACCGTATGCCCCGGCTCATCGCCCTTTCCACGGACGGCCTGTCCAAGAGCTTCGCCTCGGACGAGGGCTTCGTCCAGTTCATGGCGGGCCTCGACCAGCGGCTTTCCGAGGAGGGGACCGAGAGCGTACGGGCCGTGCTGCCCGAGTGGTTGGCGAAGGCCGCGCAGCACTCGGGCGACGACACCACTCTGGCTGCCGGACGGCGGCCCGGGCGGCCCGCCGAAACGGACGGCCAGCACGACCAGCACGAACAGCGCGAACAGCGGAGACGATGATGACTGGCATGCTCGACAGCGGTACCCGCCTGACCGCCGACAACGGTGAGGAGGTCCAGGTCACCGAGATGCTCGGGGCCGGCGGCCAGGGCGAGGTCTACCGGGTCAGGACGCCGAGCGGCGACAAGGCGCTCAAGTGGTACTACCCCGCGTGCGCGACGCCCGAACAGGAGGCGATCGTCCAGGAGCTGGTGGACCGGGACTTCGACGACGACCGCTTCCTGTGGCCGACGGCGTATGTGCCGGGCGAACGGGCGGGCACGTTCGGCTACCTGATGGACGTCCGCCCCGACCGCTTCAAGGGCCTGCCCGCACTGTTCAGGCGGCAGCTGAACACCAAGCCGCGCGCACTGCTGGCCGCGAGCCTCTACACGGTCGAGGCGTACCAGGCGCTGCACTCCCGTGGCATCGCCTACCGCGACATCTCCTGGGGCAACATCTTCTTCGACCCGGCCAGCGGTGATGTCCTGGTCTGCGACAACGACAACGCCGTGGTGGAGGGCGAAAGCAGCGGCATCTCCGGGACCATGGAGTTCATGGCTCCCGAGCTGGTGCGCGGGGATCCGGGTGCCAGGCCGGGCACCCAGACCGATCTGCATTCCCTCTCCGTGCTGCTGTTCATGCTCCTGATGAACCACCACCCGCTCAAGGGCAGGCGGGAACTGGCCATCCACTGCCTCGACGAGGCCGCGGAGAAGAAGCTGTACGGAAAGCAGCCGCTGTTCGTCTTCGACCCGCAGGACCGCTCCAACGATCCCGATCCCGTGGAGCAGTCCACCGTCCTGCACACGTGGGCAGCGGCCCCCAAGGCCCTGCAGGACCTCTTCACCCACAACTTCACGACGGGGCTGCACGACCCGGCGGCCCGGGTGCGGGAGTCCCAGTGGCGGGACGCGCTGCGGGCCGTGCTCGACGCGGTCGTCGACTGCGCGCACTGCGGACGGCAGAACATGACCCAGCCCGAGGAGACAACGGCGGGGACCTGCTGGTCCTGCGGCAGCCCGCTGGTGCTGCCGCCCCGGCTGGTCCTCACCACTCCCCCGCCCCGCACGGAGCACCACGTCCGGTTGCACCGGGCGGCCCGCGTGCACGCCCACCATCTGGTGCCCGAGCCCGCGCGGCACGACTACAGCGATGCCACCCTCGTCGCCGAGCTGACCGAACACCCGCACAAACCGGGCAGGTTCGGCCTGGCCAACCGTTCCGGCACGGCATGGAACGGAACGCGCTCGGACGGCACGACGCAGCAGATCGCACCGGGCCAGACCGTGCCGCTGCGCTCCGGTCTCGCACTGGAACTCGGCGGGGCGCAGGCCGTCGTACGGTCGAAGTGACGTGTGCGGGGAGCCCTCCGGAGGAGGCTCCCCGCAGCACTCACAGCACTCACAGCACTCACAGGCCGATGACGCGCCCCAGTTCCTGCGCGAGCGCCAGGCCGCCGCTGCCCGCGGAGAGGCCCAGCGAGATCGTCTCCAGCGCCCGCCGGACCCGGCCCTGGTCGGCGGGGACCTGCTGCTCCTCGGCCCGCACCAGCTCGGCGCGCACCACCTCGGCCTCCGCGGCGAGCGCGGGCCTGTCTTCCGTACGCAACTGCCGTACGAGCTCGGTGGCCAGGCGCAACGCCTCGGCCGGGTCCGCACCGTGATGGTGGATCTCGATCTTCCCGCCGTCACCGAAATTGCTCGGCCCGGTGATCCCGCCATGAAAATTGAACGTGCTCATCCGTACTCCTGGTCGTCGAGGGCGTCGGGTTCCGTCGGGGTCAGGGCTGTCCGCCGCCGTATCCCGTGGCCCCGCCGGGGGCTCCGGTGGGCTGCGGGCCCTGCCCGTACGAGGTGATCTGGCCGTTGTTGCCGAAGTTGCTCTGCCCGGTGATGTCTCCGGAGAAGTTGTACGTCTGGGTGTTGATGACCTGCTGGGCCTGGTCGAAGGAGCTGGTGTCGACGTTGTGGTCCTTCAGGAACCGCTCCGTCGCGATCAGCACGCCCTGCTGCAGGCGGTGCAGGAAGTCCTGCGAGTCCGTGCGGTCGGAGTGGCCGAGCCGCTCCCAGGAGGCGACGCGTTCACGCAGGCTGTCGACGGCCCCGTAGTCGTACACGGCATGGCGCTTGCTGATCTCCTTGCGCCACTTCTCGAGCTCACGCGCCCTCCGGTTGCCCGCGGAGCCGCGCCGGTGGTTGCGCCCCGGCGCGCCGCGCAGCGCCGGCCAGGTCTGCCCGGTCGCGTACCGCACCAGGCTCCACCAGCGCTCGAAGCCGTCGACCGGCAGGTAGTCCACCCGGTCGTAGCGGTGGCTCACCGGCGGGATCGCGTAGGCCGCGACCTCCCAGGAGAGGCTGGGGTACTGCAGCCGGGCGCGCAGATGCATCGACACGATGACCCGGCCGCCCTCGCCGACCCGCTCCAGGCTCAGATAGGTGCGCATGCCGGCGCCCGGCCGGACCAGACCGGCCTGCACCAGCTGCTTGGGAATCCGCGCGCGCGGCCTGCCGAGGGGGTCCGGCAGCAAGTCCTCGCCCAGGTGCGGCACATGGGTACCCAGCACATACAGCCGGTTCTTGGCCCGCAGCCCTTCGAGACCGGCAACGCCGGCCATCTCCCTGGCGACGTACGTGTGCAGGTCGACGGCGTCGAAGGGCGTGATCGTCAGCTTGCCGCCACCCGGGGCTGCTGCTGGACGGCTGATGTCGATCGGCTGCCAGACCACCTCTTTGATCTTCGTGCCGCTGCCGACGAACGGATTGGTGCGTTCGGCGCTCGCCGTGTACGGCACGACATTGGCCCGCTTCAGCTCACGCAGCCGGTCCTCGGCCTCCCGCGGCGCCGGGGCCGCGAGGTCCTCGGGCTTCGCGCCGGCATTGCGGACCAGGAGCGCGGCCGTCCGGGCCCGGCTCTCCGCCGCGTGCACGAGCCACCAGGCGGCGCCGAGGACGACAAGCGCTCCGCAGCCGCCCACCGACCGCACGACGGTCGAGCCGCTGACCACTCCGTACAACGCGAGGAGAACCGCCGACCACAGTCCGCCGAGGAGCCAGGCCAGCCGGCGGTCCCGCGCGTCCGCGCGCGCGACCGCCGTCCGGGCGTGGCGCACCAGCGCCACCAGATTGACGCCGAGCGGCAGCCCGGTCGCGGTCATCCGGTCGGCTGTGAACTCCTCGTTCACCCGACGGGCGAAATCTTCGTCCACATATGTCGCGGCACACAGCCGCCGCGTCACCGCATCCTGCCGGTACCCCGGCAACACGGGTAACTGCCGGTTCGCCATTCACCCTCCCCGAGCGAGCGCCTCGCCCGCCTCACACTAACGGGCCCAACGGACGCTACCGTGGCCGGCAGGTACCCGGCGCACGGCCCGGCTCCGTACGCGCGCCGGACCCGCGCTCCCCGCACATGCACCCGGCGAGTTCGCCGGCCGGCTGCAACCGGCCGTGGTTCGGCTCTTGCGAGGGGCAGAGAAGCGGCCGGTTCATTTCCGACCCGAAAGCGGTCAGCACGCTCCGGATGCGGTATGCCAGGATGCGTTCACGGGCTCTCTCCCCTTGAAGACTTCCGTGAGCCTGTTGCGGCGGATGCGGGGAGCAGAGGACAAGCAGGGCCCCGGGCCCGCCCTCTCCCCCGCCGCCCGGGCCGGCTTCGTCTCGTACGCCGCCCAGGCCGGCTGACCGTTCACGCCGACGCGCCCCGCACCACCGGATCGTCTCCGGGGTGCGGGGCGCGTCGGCGTATCAGGTCCGGCCGGGCACCCGGCGTCAGGCGTCGGGGGTCAGCCGCAGCGAGATCGAGTTGATGCAGTACCGCTGGTCCGTCGGGGTCGGGTAGCCCTCGCCCTCGAAGACGTGGCCCAGGTGCGAGCCGCACTTCGCGCAGCGGACCTCCGTGCGGACCATGCCGTGGGAGGTGTCCGAGATCAGTTCGACCGCGTCCGTGTCCTTCGGGTCGTAGAACGACGGCCAGCCGCAGTGCGACTCGAACTTCGTGTCCGAGCGGAACAGCTCGGCGCCGCACGCCCGGCAGGAGTAGACACCGGTCGTCCTGGTGTCCGTGTACTCACCGACGAAGGCGGGCTCCGTGCCGGCCTGACGCAGGACGGCGTACTCGGCGGGGGTCAGTTCCGCCCGCCACTGCTCGTCGGTCTTTTCGACGTCGTACGACATGCTGCGCTCCCTCAGTTCAGTTCGACAGGCGGTCGAGGATCTGCGGACCGAGGTCCGTCACGTCGCCCGCGCCCATCGTGAGAACGAGATCGCCCGGCTTCGCCATTCCCGCGATCACGTCCGGGACCGTCGCCTTGTCGGAGACCGGCGTCACGTCGGCGCCCGCCGCGCGCGCCGCGTCGATGATGAGCGTGCTGGTGATACCGGGGATCGGGTCCTCGCGCGCCGGGTAGATGTCGAGGACGACCGAGGCGTCCGCGAGGGCCAGGGCCTGGCCCATCTCGGTGCCCAGCTCCTGGGTGCGGGAGAAGAGGTGGGGCTGGAAGACGACCAGGAGACGGGCGTCGGACGCCGCGCCGCGCATGGCTTCCAGGTCGGCGGTCATCTCGGTCGGGTGATGGGCGTACGAGTCGATGACCTGCACGCCGTTCGCCTCGCCCTTGAGCTGGAGGCGGCGCTTGACGCCGGTGTACTTGCCGAGGGCCGAGGCGAGGTTGTGCGCCGGGATGCCGAGCGCTACGCCCGCCGCCAGGGCGGCTACCGCGTTGTGGGCGTAGTGGCTGCCGGGGACCGAGACCGTGAAGGTGAGGTAGCGGCCGTCGAGGACGACCGTGACCTCGCTGGTCAGGCCGCGCGGGGTGACCTTGTGGACGCGTACGTCGGCCGACGGGGAGCCTCCGTACGTGACGACCTTCAGGGTGGAGAGGTCACGGAGGCGGGAGGTCAGTTCCACGGCGCCGGGCTGGTCCGCGGAGACGACGAGGGTGCCGCCGGGGACGACCTTGCCGACGAAGGTCTCGAAGGAGTCGTAGATCTCGTCCATCGAGGCGTAGTTCGCGTGGTGGTCCAGCTCGACGTTGAGGACGATCGCGACCTCGGGATCGTACTTCTGGAAGCTGCGGTCGCTCTCGTCCGCCTCGGCGACGAAGATGTCGCCGGCGCCGTGGCGGGCGTTCGTGCCCGGGCCCTCCAGGTCGCCGCCGATGGCGTACGACGGGTCCAGGCCCAGCTCGGTCAGGGCTACGGCCAGCATCGAGGTGGTCGTCGTCTTGCCGTGCGTGCCCGCGACGGCGATGGCGCGCGCGCCGCCCATCAGCGAGGCCAGCGCGTCGGAGCGGTGCACGACGGGGATGTCCAGCTCGGCGGCGCGGACCAGCTCCGGGTTGTCGGGGCGGATCGCGCTGGAGACGACGACGCAGGTCGCGTCGGCGGCCAGGTGCCCGGCGGCGTGGCCGATGTGGACCGTGGCGCCCAGCGCGCGCAGGGACTCGGCGGTGGCGGACTCGCGTGAGTCGCTGCCCGCGACCCGGGCGCCGCGCTGGGCGAGGATCTTCGCGATCCCCGACATTCCGGCGCCGCCGATGCCGATGAAGTGCGGTCGGTCCATGGCGGTGGGAAGGCCGGGTGCCATACGTATGTCTCCCAAAGTGTGACGTGTGAGCGGTGCCCCAGCCTATTCGTTGTGGGAGAAGAGCTTGAGCACCGGTACGCCGACCTTGTGACGGGCCCGCGAGGCCCAGTCCCGGTGGAAGAACTCCTCCACGTAGTGCGGCGCGGTCAGGACGATCACCTCGTCGGCCTCCGTCTCGGCCACGACCGACTTCAGGAGGTCCAGGGGATGCTCCGCGACGACCTGGCCCACGGCCTCGTGCCCCCGGGCGCGCAGCGTCTCCAGGGTCTTCTCCAGACCGCGCTCCGCGAGGGGCTTCGCCTCCTCGCCTCTGGGCTTGTCGGGCTCGCGGACCGCTTCGTCGACCCTGCCCAGCGCCACGTCGTCGATGGCGCGCAGGAGCACGTCCGCCTGGTCGCCGCGGGGCTGCATCAGGACGACGAAGGAGACGCCTTCGTCACCGTGAAGGGTGCTGACGAATTCCACGTCGACGGACGACAGGGGCTTCTCGATCATCAATACGCTCGTGAACACGACGGGCGCCCTTCTCTTCTTCTTGGGCTCTTCTTCTGGGGACGGCGCTTTCGGGCGGCGCCGTCGGCCCCCTGCGGAAACCATCCTTCCCGGTGCCCGCAAGGGGTCTGCGTAAGCACGCGAGCACGCACGTGACTAAGTGTGCCCGGCCGGAGCCAAGCGGAATAGGACATTCCGTCGATGGTCAGATCCGACGGTACTGGGTGAAAAGGAACCCGGCCTCTTCCAGTACGGACGCCAGTGCGAACCGTTCCGGAACCGCCACCCCCGGCCCGTCCGCGATCCGCTGCGCGCGGCCGGCGGTGAGCACGGGCGAGACGGTGAGGCAGAGCTCGTCGAGCACTCCGGCCGTGATGAACTGCGCGAGCAGCCGCGGCCCGCCCTCGGTCAGCAACCGGGTCAGCCCCCGCTCCGCCAGCGCCTCCACCGCGCGCGAGGGGTCCACCGCCGCGCCGTCCCCCACGACCAGGACCTCGGCCCCGGCCTCCCTGGCCGCGCGGACCCCGTCGAGGGGCGCCGTGGCGCCGGTCAGCACCAGGGTGGGGACGAGGGGCGACGTGAAGAGCGGAAGGGAGAAGTCGAGGTTCAGGCTCGCGCTGACCACCGCGATCGCGGGCGCGGGGCCCTGGCCCGCCGCCGCCCTGCGCGCCGCGAAGGCCTCGCGCGCGCGGGCCGGCCGGTACCCCTCCAGGCGTACCGTCTCCGCGCCGACGACCACCACGTCGGCGAGCGCCCGCAGCGTGCCGAAGATCCGCATGTCGGTGTCGGAGGAGATCGGCTGCGAGCGGCCCTCGTGCTGGGCGGCCCCGTCGAGCGAGGAGACCATGTTGGCCCGCAGCCAGGCTCCCGACGGGCCGCGCTCCTTCGGGTACGCGTAGGCGTCGGCCAGCTCGCCGAGTCCCCACTCGCCTTCGGCGGCGGAGGCGGCGGAGAGTGTCTCGTCGGTCACAGGGAACAGGCGTCGCATGCCGTGCAGTGTGGCACGGAGCCTAGACTTGAGCCCCGTGTCGTCCTCCACCGCCGCTCATGGGTCCGCCCCCATAGCCGAAGCGGCCCCCCTGTCCCTGTGCGCACGCGAGCCGCACGTCCCCGCCGACCGCCTGGTCGCCGAGATGGTGCCGCCGCCGCGCTTCGACTCGGTGCGCTTCGATACGTACGTACCGGACCCGAACCAGCCGAGCCAGACCGAGGCGGTCCGGGTGCTGAGCGCCTTCGCGGCCGGTCTCGGCGGGGCCTCGGCGGCCGGCGGGGGCAGGCGGCGCTGGTTCGAGTTCGGGAAGAAGCCCGCCGCGCCCGCCGCGCCGCGCGGCATCTACCTCGACGGCGGGTACGGCGTCGGCAAGACCCACCTCCTCGCCTCCCTCTGGCACGCCACGCCCGCGCCCCGCGAGCTCAAGGCCTTCGGCACCTTCGTGGAGCTGACGAACCTGGTCGGCGCGCTCGGCTTCCAGCAGACCGTGCAGACGCTGAGCGGGCACCGTCTGCTGTGCATCGACGAATTCGAGCTCGACGACCCGGGCGACACCGTGCTGGTGTCCTCGCTGCTGCGCAGGCTCGTCGAGGCGGGCGTCGCGCTCGCCGCCACCTCCAACACCCTGCCCGGCAAGCTCGGCGAGGGCCGCTTCGCCGCCGTCGACTTCCTGCGCGAGATCCAGGGCCTGTCGGCCCACTTCCGGCCGCTGCGCATCGACGGCGAGGACTACCGCCACCGCGGGCTGCCCGAGGCCCCTTCGCCGTACTCCGGCGCGGAGGTCACCAAGGCCGCGTACGCCACCGAGGGAGCCAGCCTCGACCACTTCCCCCTGCTGCTCGACCACCTCGCCAAGGTCCACCCGAGCCGGTACGGGGCGCTCACGGACGAGGTGCGGGCGGTCTGTCTGACCGACGTGCGCGCGGTGCCCGACCAGTCGACGGCGCTGCGGCTCGTCGTGCTCGCCGACCGGCTGTACGACCGGGAGGTGCCGGTGCTGGCCTCCGGACTGCCGTTCGACCAGCTGTTCAGTGAAGAGATGCTGAACGGGGGCTACCGGAAGAAGTACTTCCGGGCGATCTCCCGGCTGACCGCGCTGGCGCGCGACGCGAAGGGCCTGGTCTCCCAGTAGGTTTGGCCTGGATCTGGACCACCATCCGCGAGAAGGGCTTTCGACATGGCTGCAACGCGTCAGGCACACACCGTCTGGGAAGGCGACCTGTTCAAGGGCACGGGCACCGTGACCTTCGATTCGTCGGGCATCGGCGAGTACCCCGTCTCCTGGCCGGCCCGTACCGAGGAGCCGAACGGCAGGACCAGCCCCGAGGAGCTGATCGCCGCCGCCCAGTCCAGCTGCTACAACATGGCGTTCTCCAACGTGCTCGCCAAGGCCGGCACCCCCCCGACCCGCCTCGACACCAGGGCCGAGGTCACCTTCGTGCCGGGCGAGGGCATCACCCGCATCCACCTCACCGTGCAGGGCGAGGTGCCGGGCATGGACGAGGCGGCCTTCGTCGAGGCGGCCGAGGAGGGCAAGGCGAACTGCCCGGTCAGCCAGGCGCTGGCGGGTACGACGATCACGCTGAGCGCGTCGCTCGTCTGACCTGGGGCGGGCGCGTCCGCCGGACGCACCGGTCGAGGCGTTGTGGCCCGCATGGTTCACGCGAGATCACTTGCGTGGTACACACGTGCGGGTCACAACGTTCCTGTCCGCCAACAGGGAGTTACCTCATGACCTCATCGCCCGCATCATCCGCGCCCTCCACCCCCTCGGCGTCCGCGCCCTCCGCCTCCGCGTCACGCCGTCAAGTGCTGGCCCGCACGGGCGCCCTGGGCGTGGGCATCGCCTTCGCCGGGTCGCTGTCGGAGATCTTCGCCGGTACCGCCGCCGCCGGGGGGCTGGGCCGCAGCGGCTACGGACCGCTCGTGCCCGACCCGGCCGGGCTGCTCGATCTGCCCGAGGGCTTCCGCTACAAGGTCCTCTCCCGCGAGGGCGGCCCGCTGCGCTCGGGCGAGGGCGAGGTCCCCTCGAACCACGACGGGATGAGCGCCTTCAGAGGCCACCGCGGCCGCGTCCACCTCGTCCGCAACCACGAGAACCGGCACACCGCCAGGATCGGCGTCCCGACGGTCGAGGGTCTGACCTACGACCCGGCCGCCAGGGGCGGCTGTACGGTCCTCACCCTGGACGGCCGCAACAACGTCCAGGGCGAGCGTGTCGGCATCGCCGGTACGGCCGTGAACTGCGCGGGCGGGCCGACCCCCTGGAACACCTGGCTCACCTGCGAGGAGAACGAGGACAAGGCCGGCACCAACGGCTACACCAAGGACCACGGCTTCATCTTCGAGGTCGACCCGGCCGACCCGCACCGCACCGGCGCCGTCCCGCTCACCGCGATGGGCCGCTTCCAGCACGAGGCGGTCGCCGTCGACCCGAAGAGCGGCATCGTGTACGAGACCGAGGACGCGTTCGACCGGCCCTTCGGCCTCTTCTACCGCTTCCTGCCCGAGAAGCCGCTGGGCGGCACCGGTTCGCTGCGCGCGGGCGGCGCGCTGGAGGCGATGCGCGTTCCGGGCGTACCCGACCTGTCGGCGGTCCAGGAGACCGGCGCGAGCTTCGGCGGCGTCGAGTGGGTGCCCGTGCCGGATCCGCTGGCCGAGAAGACCCCGGTCCGGCTCCAGGACTTCGGCCGGAAGGGCGTCACGCACGCCCAGAAGCTGGAGGGCTGCTACTGGGGCGACAAGGCGGTCTACTTCGTCTCCAGCTTCGCGCGCAGCTCGGAGGGGTCGGCGGCGGACCACTTCGGGCAGGTGTGGAAGTACGAGCCCCAGAAGCGGCGCCTCACCCTGGTCGTGGTCTTCGGCCCGAGCACGGACATCCAGCTGCCCGGCGAGTCCCCCGACAACATCTGCCTCGCGCCCCGGGGCGGCCTGATGGTGTGCGAGGACGGCAACGGCGCGCAGCACGTGTACGGGCTGACGAGGCGCGGCGAGGTGTACGCGATGGCGCGCAACCGGCAGGAGATCACATCGGCCGCTGCCGCGGCGGGCGGCACGCCCGAGGAGCCGGAGTGGGGCGAGTTCGCGGGCGTCACCTTCTCGCCGGACTGCTCGACGATGTACGTGAACTGCTACACACCGGGCACGACGTTCGCCGTGACGGGCCCCTTCGACGGCTGAGCCGGACGGAGGCCGGGTGCGCGGCGGGTGCCTCGGGCGGTTCACCGGACGATTCCCGACCCCAGGATCTGCCGGGTCGGGCCCGACCCGACGGCCCGGCCTCCGGACAGCACGAGCAGGGTTTCGGTACGGCTCGCGACCAGGCGCAGGTCGTGGCTGATGAGGACCAGGGCGAGGCCGCGGCTTTCCCGCAGGTCTTCGAGCAGGTCCATGACCGAGTCCGCGGTCCTGTCGTCGAGGGCCGAGGTCACCTCGTCGCAGACCAGTACGTCGGGGTCGGCCGCCAGCGCGCGGGCTATGGACGCGCGCTGGCGCTGACCGCCGGAGAGTTCGTGCGGGTAGCGGCCCGCGAAGGCCGCGGGCAGGCCGACGTGGGCCAGCAGCTCCAGGACGCGTGCGGGGGCCTCGCGGCGGCCGGCCCGCTGGTGCAGGCGCAGCGGGCGGCCGAGGGTCTCGCCGACGGTGCGGCTGGGGTTGAGCGTGCCCAGCGGGTCCTGCGGTACGAGCTGGAGGCGCCGGCGCTGTTCGCGGGTGCGGGCGTGGGCGGCGGGGGCCAGGCGTACTCCGTCGAGGGTGACGGTGCCGCCGGTCGGGCGGTGGAGTCCGACGACGGCGCGCACGAGGGTGGTCTTGCCCGATCCGGAGGGGCCGACGATGCCCGTACTGGCTCCGGCGGTCACGGTGAGGCCGACGTCGTGGAGGACGGGGACGCCGCGACCGCCTCGCGCGAAAGCCGCGTGGAGGCCGGACACCGAGAGCCTCGGTCCGGCTTCGGGGAGCGGGCGGGGGGCGGCCCGGCGCGGGACGGGCAGTGGCGGGCCGGGCGACGGGACGGCGGTGTCCTGGGACAGGTCGACGACGTCGTCCGCGAAGCGGGCGACCAGGTCCGCGTCGTGGCAGGACAGGGCGACGGCGAGCCGGTGGCCGACCGCCAGGTGCCGCAGCAGCTCGGCGATCTCGTCGCGCAGCTGCGGGTCGAGCCCGGCGGTCGGCTCGTCGAGGAGCAGTACGGCGGGACGCCTGGCCAGCGCCCTGGCCAGCGCGACCCGGCGTTGCTGCCCCCCGGAGAGCTCTCCGGGGCGGCGCCCCGTGAAGGCGCGGTCCGTGGGCAGTCGGACCTCGGCGAGCAGCGCGCGTACCGCGTCGGGGCCGCGGTCGACGGCGACTTCGGCGAGCAGCCGGCGCACCTTCATCCGCGGGTTGAGTCCGGAGCCCGGGTCCTGGCCGAGGTAGGCGACGTGGTGACGGCGCAGGGCGCGCAGCGCGTCCGGTGCGAGGGACAGGACGTCCTGCCCGAGCGCCTCCACCCTGCCGCCGGTGCGCCGGGCTCCGGGCGGCAGTACGCCGGTCACGGCCCGCAGCAGCGTGGTCTTGCCGCAGCCGGACGGGCCGGTGAGCGCGGTGACGCGGCCGGGGCGCACCTCCAGGCTGCCGCCGTCCAGGAGCAGACGGCCGTCCGGTGCGGCGACGGTCAGGCCGGTCACCTCCACCGCCGTCCCGGAGGAGGGGACCTGGCCCTCGGGGTACCACTGGGGCATGTGGTTCACAGTGCGGTCACCGCTTTCCTGCCGGTCTGCGGAACGAGCGCCGAGGCCGCGAGGTTGACGCTCATGGCGAGGAGGCCGATGGCGATGCTGGGGGCCAGGACCGCCCAGGGGTTGAGGACGATGCCGCCCGCGTTCTCCCGGATCATCAGCGCCCAGTCGGCGGCGGGCGGCTGGGGGCCGACCTGGAGGAAGCCCGCGGTGGCGACGACGTAGACGGCGGCGACGAAGCGCAGTCCGAAGAGGGCGAGCAGGGTGGCGCGGAGGTTGGGCAGGACTTCGCGTACGACGAGATGCCACAGCCGTTCGCCGCCGACCGCGGCGGCTTCGATGTAGCCGGCGGCCGCGACGGGCGCCGCCGCGCCGGACACCAGACGTACCGCGTAGGGCACGCCCATCACCACGGCGGCGGCGATCACGGCGTACCGGCCGCCGCCGGGCCAGGCCAGTGCGATGAGGAGGATGCCGAGTACGGCGGGCAGCAGCATGAGGACGTCGGCGGCGCGTTCGACGATCCGGCCGACCGCCGGGCGCAGGGCGCCGACCGCGCCGAGCAGCGCGGCGGCGGCGGTGACGAGGACGGCGACGAGGAGCGAGGTCGCGATGAGTTCGCGCCCGCCCGCGAGGATGCGGGTGAGCACGTCGCGGCCGAGCTGGTCGCCGCCGAGCGGGGCCCCGCCGCCCGGTGCGGCGTACGGGGCGGTCACCGGGGTGTCGATGGCGTGCGGCGCGAGCCACGGCCCGACGGCGGCGAGGGCGACGAGCAGCAGCGCGGGGAGGACGCGCAGGACGACGCCCTTGCGGGGCCGGCGGCGCGGTACGGCCCGGGCGGGCCGGAACCGTCCGGGAGCGGGCGTGCCGGTGGACACCACGCCGACGGGCGGCGCGGCACCGGGCCCGGCCCCGGAGGGTGCTGCGTCGACGGGCGCTGCATCGATGGGTGGCGGCTCGACGGGCGGCGGCTCGGCGGGCCCGGCCTCAACCGGTGGCGGCTCGGGGCGGCCGGCCTCCTTCGCCGCCGCCCCGGTGGGCCCGGTCCCGGCCGGCACCGCCTTCGCGCGCCCCGCCTCGGTGTCCGGCACCTCGGTGGGCGGCGTATGGACCGGTGCGGGCTCGGGCGGTGTGCCGGCCGGTGTGTCCGGGAGTGCCCGCGCCGGGGGGAAGGGGCCGGACGGCGTCGGTGGTTTGCGGGCAGCGGTCATGTGCGGCCTCCGGACGCCCAGGCGCGTACGAGGTCGGCGAGCAGCAGTACGCCGGTGATGACGGCGCCCGTGACCGCCACGACCCCGGCGACGACCGGGCTGTCCCGGTCGGTGACGGCTCCCGCCAGCACCGAGCCGATGCCCGGGTAGTTGAAGATCGTCTCCACCACGACGGCGCCGCCCAGCAGCATGCCGGTCGAGGTGGCGATGCCCGCCGCGACGGTGGGCGCGGCACCGGGCAGCAGGTGGTGGGTGAAGACGCGGTGACGCGGCAGTCCGTCGATGACGGCGCTCTCCACGTGCGGGGCCTTGGCCTCGTCGGCCAGGGCGGCGCGCACGATGCGTGTGTTCCAGCCGACCTGCGGGATCGACAGGGCCAGTACGGGCAGGATGAGCATCTGCCAGGACGCGGGTGATCCGTCGGAGTCGGTCAGGGTGACGGCGGGCAGCCAGCCGGTCCACAGTGCGAAGACCAGGACGAGGGCCACCGCGACGACGAATTCGGGCAGCGCGAGGATGCCGGTGGCCGTCGCCGAGACCGCCCGGTCCGCACTGCCGCCGGGCTTGAGCGCGGCCCAGCAGCCCAGGCCGAGCGAGACGGCGAGGGTGAGGAGCAGGGCGAGGCCGCCGAGGAGCAGGGTGTTGGGGAACGGGCGGGAGAGCAGGTCGGCGACGGATTCGCCGCGGGCGGACGTGCCGAGGTCACCGGTGGGCAGGCCGGTCATCCAGTCGGCGAAGCGGCTGAGGACCGGCCGGTCGAGGCCGAGCAGTTCGCGCCGCCGCGCGAGGTCGGCCGCGCTCTCCCCGCGCTCCGAGGTCGCGTCGGCGGCGTCGCCCGGCAGGAGTTCGACGGCGGCGAAGACGGCGGCGAGCAGTACGGCGAGCAGCAGCGTCCGGCGGGCCAGCAGCGCGAGCAGGCCGCCCACCCGCCGCGCCCCGGCCGGCACGGCCTTGGCCGGCCGGGGCGGCTCCGGGTCCGGCCCGGCCGCCGGCCGCCGCGTCGCCGTACCGCTCAGCGGGCCAGCCATGTCCGCTCCAGCTGTACGCGTCCGTAGCCGGGCAGGGGCGGCAGGCCGCGCACCGGGGCCGCGGCGAGGTCGATGCCGTCGGCCACGCCCCACAGCAGGTAGCCGGATTCGTCGTGCTCGATCTGCTGGAGGTCGCGCAGCGCCTCGGCGCGCTCGGCGGCGTCCTTGGTGGCGGTGACCTTCCGGTACGCCGCGTCGAACTCGGCGTTCTCCCAGGCGGCTTCGTTCTGGCCGGAGCCGGAGACCATGGTCTTGCTGGCGAGGAAGACGACGGAGTCGTTGGTGCCCCAGTAGGTGACGTAGAGGTCGCCCTTGAGCCACGTCTTGTCCCAGAAGGTGGCGGACTCCTGCTTGACCACCTCGATCCGTACACCGGCCTCGCGGACCTGGGTGGCGAAGAGCGTCGCGGACTCGGCGAGCCCGGAGATGTCCTCGGTGGTCAGCAGTTCGTACGTCCTGGAGGTGTCGAAGCCGGCCTCCTTCAGCAGCTTCCTGGCCCTGGCCAGGTCGCGCCCGCGCTGCGGGATGTCCTTGGCGTAGGCGGGGTCGCCGGTGCCGAGGATGTCGTTGCCGGCCTTGCCGTAGCCGGACAGCACCTGCTTGACCATCGCGTCGCGGTCCACGGCCAGCTTCAGCGCCTCGCGCACCCTGGGGTCGGCGAAGGGGCCGGACTTCGTGCGCATGACGACGGGCATCGCCATGTCGTCGGGGCGGCGGACGACCTGGATGTCCTCGCGCTTCTCGGCCGTACGGGCGGCGACCGCGCCGACGTTGGAGGCGACGTCGATCTGTCCGGCGAGCAGGGCGTTGGACATGGCCTGCGGGGACTCGAAGATCTTGACCTCGACGGCGTCGAGGAGGACTTCGCCGCCGTGCCAGTCGTCGTTGCGTACGAGCCGGGCGTTGCCGGAGCGGAACCACTCCAGCTTGAACGGGCCGGTGCCCGGGGCCTTCCCGATGTCCTTGTCCTTCGTGCCCTTCGGGAGGACGAAGGTGGTCAGGCGCATGAGCAGGGGCAGTTCGGCGTTGGCGTAGTCCGAGACCAGCACGACGGTGCGGTCGCCCTCGGCCCTGATGCTCGCGGCCTCGATGCCGGGCAGCCGGGAGGCGCCGGAGGGGGTGGCGCGCAGCCGGCGCAGCGACCAGACGACGTCCTCGGCGGTGACCGGGGTGCCGTCGTGGAACGTGGCGCCCTCGGCGAGGGTGAAGCGCCAGGTCTTCAGGTCGTCCGACGCCTTCCAGCCGGTGGCCAGGCGCGGGGCGGTGTTGCTCTTGGCACCGGGGGCGGTCAGCGTGTCGTGGACGAGTGCGATGACGAGGTAGTCGCTCTCGTTGGCCTGGGTTCCGTGCGGATCACGCGTGATGGCGCCGGCCCGGCCGAGGGCGCCGATTCTGAGCGTGCCGCCCTTCCTGGGCTTGGCGTCCGCACCGGCGGATTCGGCCGAAGTACCGCCGTTCCCGGAGCAGGCGGCGAGGAACGCCGTCGTCACTGCCGCTCCGCCGGCCCACAGCACTTGACGCCTGTTCATTTCCACGTACGTCCTCGATCCGCTGAGCCCTGGACAATCTTTTAGGTTTGCCTACCCTAATTACTTATGTCGCCGCAACCCCACTCGGCCCCCGAACTGCCTTGCTTATTACTGGACTTGATCGACGGACGCCTTTCGGTCGTGACTTGAAAGAAAGGTATGCCTTACCTAAGTTGGCTGGTACGTTCGACCCGCCCCTGCCACCCCATGGAACGGATGCCCTTGTCATGAGCACGGCAGCCGCACCTGTCCGTCAGCTCGATGCCCACACGGTGGGCGACCTCCGTCGGGCCGCGGAGAAGACCCTCGCCGCATTCGGCACCTCCGCCGCCTCCCGGCCCCTGCTGGAGCGAGTGGCCCAGCAGGCCGACGAGTTCAGCGACACCCTGCGCCACCACTGCCGCCCCGTCGACACCGCCGACGGGCTGTTCGTCCTGCGCGGTCTCGAAGTCGACGACGAGGCCATCGGCCCCACGCCCGCCGACTGGGCGGGCGCCGGGCGGAGCGGAGCCGTGCACGACATCGAACTGCTGCTGCTCGCCGCCGTCATGGGCCGCCCGATCGCCTGGGAGGGCCAGCAGGAGGGCAGGTTCGTCCACAACATCGTGCCCTCCACCGGCCACGAGACCGAACAGACCGGCGCCAGCAGCACCGTGCTCCTCAGCCCGCACACCGAGGACGCCTTCCACCCCGGCCGCGCCCACCTGCTGATGCTCGGCTGCATGCGCAACCACGACAGCATCGCCACCACCGCCGCGAGCATCCGCAAAGTCCGTCTGACGGACGAGGACATCGCCGTCCTGACGCGCCCGGCGCTGCCGATCCTCCCCGACGACGCCTACGCCGAAGCCCAGGGGTACGCCGCCGAGGCGCCCCCTCCCGTTCCGGCCCTGTACGCGTGCGAAGAAGGGCTGACGCTGCGCTTCGACCCGGCGTACACGCCGCTGGAGAACGCCGACGCCGCGTACCGGGCGGCGTACGGCCGGCTGGAGGACGAACTGGCCCGCGTCTCGGTCGCGGTCAGCCTCGCGCCCGGTGAGGTCCTCGTCGTCGACAACGACCTGGTGGTGCACGGCCGGGTGCCGTTCGTACCGCGCTACGACGGCACCGACCGGTGGCTCAAGCGCGCCTCCGTCCGCGTCCCCGGGCGGCGCACCCGCCCCCCGGCGGAAGCCCGCGAACACGGTTACGGACAGACCGCCCTCGAGGCGCACGCCGCCTGAACACCCGCCCACGGACCGGAGGGACCCACCATGACCGGCACACCGGCCGCCCCCGACGACAAGCACCTGCGGATCCTCTCCACCAGTGACCTGGCCGGGATCGACATATCCCTGGCCGACGTGGTCGACACGGTGGAGAGCGCCTACCGCACCCTGCACGCCGGAGCGTCCGACAACCCGCGCAAGCTGACCGTCAAGCCGCGCGACGGACACTCGGTGGCGTACGCGATGCTCGGCCGGGACGGCTCCCGCGACGTCGTCGCGATCAAGACCTCGTACAAGCACGGCCTCGACAAGGACCGCGGCGCGCAGCACTACTACACGGCGCTCACCCTGTACGACGACGTCACCGGCCTTCCGCTGGCGATGATGGACTGCTCCCGCATCGGCTCGCTGCGCACCCCCGCCGTCTCCGCGCTGCTGGCGCGCGAACTCGCCGCCCCCGGCGCCCGCAGCGCCCTCGTCATCGGTACGGGCACCCAGGGCCGCCTCGCGCTCCCCTTCCTGCTCACCACGCTCCCGGACCTGGACCGCCTGATGCTGTCCGGCACCCATCCCGACGGCATCGCCGCCGTACGCGAGCAGGTGCGGGCCCACTTCCCGGACCGGGACGTGGAGACCGTCACCGACCTGCGGTCCGCCGCCGGTGAAGCGGACGTCGTGGTCGCCACCGCCGGGCCCCACACGCCCGCCGCCGTCGAGGCCGGGTGGCTGAGGCCCGGCGCGCTGTCCGTGCTCGTCGGCCACGGCCTCGCGCCCTCGGCCCTGCACGGGGCCGACCGGGTCGTCGCCACGAGCGAGGCGCAGATGAACATCACCGGCACGGACATGGCCGACGCCGACGGCAGACTCCCGGCCGTCGACGCCGAGTTCCCGCCCGTGATCGCGGGGGCGGCGGTCGGCCGCCGCTCCCCCGGCGAGCGGATCTTCGCGTACAACAGCGGTCTCGTCGTCACCGACATCGCCCTCGGCCACCGCTTCGCCCAGCTCGCCATCGCCCAGGGGCTGGGCACCGAGGTGGCGCTGTGGCAGTGAGCGCCGCCGGCTGGCCCACGCTGCCCGCCCGGCCCGACCCGGCCACCGCCGCGGTCCTCGACAGCGGGCTGCTGGAGGAACTCTCGTACGCCCTCGGGGGCCCGTTCCACTTCCTGCTGCCCGAGGCCTTCGACGCCAATCTCCGGGAGCTGCGGGCGGCTCTGGACGAGGCGGGCGTGGACGGGTCCGTGTACTACGCGAAGAAGGCCAACAAGGCCGCCCTGTGGGTCGAGCGCTGCTCCCTCGACGGCGCGGGCGTGGACGTCGCGTCGGCGGGCGAGCTGCGGGAGGCCCTCGGGCACGGCGTACGCGGCGAGAACATCGTCGTCACGGGACCGGCGAAGGACCCCGGCCTGCTGCGGCTCGCGACGCAGCACGGCGCCCTGGTCTCCGTCGACGCGCTCGACGAACTCGACGCGCTCGTCGCCACGGCGCTGAGCGGCACCCGGCGCCCCGCCAGGCTGCTGCTGCGCTGCCTGCCGCCGGACCAGCGGCAGAGCCGCTTCGGCATGAACGACGCCGAGCTGGCCACCGCGACGGAAGTGTGCCTGCGGGCGGGTGACGCCGTACGCATGGAGGGCTACAGCTTCCACCTGTCGGGATACGCGATCCAGCCGCGCGCCGACCTCGCGGCGCACCTCGTCGGCCTGTGCCTCAAGGCCCGTGTCCAGGGCCTGGAGGCCTGCCGCGTCAGCATCGGCGGCGGCCTGCCGGTGAGTTACACCGACGCGGACAGCTGGCACACCTTCCTCAGCGAGCAGGGCAGCGGGCACTACCACGCGGGCAAGTCGTTCGACAGCGGTGACTTCTACCCCTATTACGCGCCGGCCGCCGGAGCCGACGCGTTGCGCGCCCTCCTGGCGGCCCGCCCCGAGGGGTACGGGGGGAGTCTCGCCGGGCTGCTCAAGGAGGCGGGGGTCGAGCTGCTGACGGAGCCCGGACGCGCCCTGCTGGACCGGGCGGGCGCGACGGTGTTCCGCGTCCAGGGCGTCAAGGAACGGGACGGCCACCGGCTGCTGACCGTCGACGGCAGCAGTCTGAGCCTGTCGGAGCAGTGGTTCAACAGCGAGTACCTGCCCGATCCGCATCTGATCTCGCTCCGCACGGACGCTCCTTCCGGTACGTGGCCGGCCTGCGTCGGGGCCGCGACCTGCCTGGAGTCGGACATGGTCAGCTGGCGGAAGATCCCCTTCCGTTGTCGGCCCGGCATCGGTGACCTGCTGGTCTACCCCAACACCGCCGGCTACCAGATGGACTCCAACGAGTCGCCCTTCCACGATCTGCCCATCCCGCCGAAGGTCGTCGTCGACCACACCGAACGCCCGCGACCGCGCTGGCGGCTGGACCGTCACTTCACCTGACAGGAGCATGTGAAATGTCCGGAGCACTTCAGCGCCCCGCCGTGGTCTCCCGCGTGTCCGACCTCATCGGCCGCACTCCTCTGCTGGAGCTGGCCACCACCGAGACCGGCAGCCGCCTGCTGCTCAAACTGGAGATGTTCAATCCCACGGGCACGGCGAAGATCCGGATGGCGCGCCAGATGATCACCGACGCCGAGGAGCGCGGTGAACTGCGCCCCGGCGGCCGGATCGTCGAGTCCACCTCGGGCAACACCGGCCTCGGGCTCGCCGTCGTCGCCGCCGAACGCGGCTACACCTTCACCGCCGTCGTCGACAGCCACGCCTGCACCGACAAACTGCGCGCGATGAGGGCGCTGGGCACGGAGCTCGTGTACGTCGACGAGGACGGCACCGGAGAGCTCGCCACGGCGGCCCGCGAGGAACTCGCCGAAGAGCTGGCCCGGGGCCGGGACAACACCGTCTTCACCGAGCAGCACAACAACCCCAGCAACGGCGTCGGTTACCACCCCGTCGCCCACGAACTCCACGAGGCCCTCGACGGCCGGCTCGACGTCCTCATCGGCGCGGTCGGCACCGGCGGAGCCCTGTGCGGCACCGCCCGCGAGCTGCGCCGGCTCGTCCCCCGCTTCTCGACCGTGGGCGTCGAACCGAAGGGGTCGATCGCGTTCGGCGGCCCCGCCCACGACTACTACCAGTCGGGCACGGGAACCCCCGAAGGGGCCGAGATAGGCGCCCTGGTCGACTTCGGCCTGATCGACGAGGGCGTGAAGGTCGGGGACGTCGAAGCGTTCGCGGCCTGCCGCGCCGTCGCGCGTACGGGCCTGCTGATCGGCGGGTCGGCGGGAGGCGTCGTGCACGAAGCCCTGACCCGGCTGCCCGCTCTCCCGCCCCGTACCACTATGGTCGCGCTGGTCAACGACGGCGGGGAGAAGTACATGGACAGCGTCTACGACGACGACTGGATGCGGGAGCGGGGCCTGCTCGACCCCGCCGCCGAGCGGGAGATCGAAGAGCTCCTCACCAAACTCCGCCGGAACCGATGACCCTGATGCCGACCACTCTCCTGCGCGACAGCCGCGCCCTCGCCGCCCTCGCCGTCCCGCTCGTCCTCACCCAGCTCGCGCAGGTCGCGCTCACCACCACCGACACCGTGATGATGGGCATGCTCGGCACGCGGGAACTGGCGGCGGGCGGCCTCGCCCTCGTCATCTTCAACCAGCTGCGCACCATGGGCGTGGGCCTGGTCACCTCTGTCGGCAACCAGGTCGCCGCGGCGGCGGCCCGCGCCGAGCAGGCCGCCGCGGACGCGGAGTCCCAGGGCGTACCGGACGGCCGGGTGGAGGAGCGGCGCGAGGACGTGCGCGCCGTCGTGCGCGCGAGCATGGCCGTGGCGACGCTGGCCGGTGTCGTCGGCGCCGTACTCATGATCCTCGTCGGCCAGGTGCTCGTACGGCTCGGCCAGGACGCCGCCGTCGTCGAGCTGACCCGGACCATGCTGCTCGCCCTGGCGCCCGGCCTGCTGCCGTGCCTGTGGTTCCAGGCCGTCCGCCAGTTCACGGTCGGCATGCGCCGGCCGCAGGCGCTGCTCCAGATCACCATCGCGTCGATCGCCGTCAACGCGGGCCTCAACTGGGTCCTGATCCACGGCACTTGGGGCCTGCCGCAGCTCGGTCTCACCGGCATCGGCGTCGCCACGTCCGCCGTCCACCTCCTGTCCTTCGTCGCCCTGTACGTCTCGGCGAAGCGGGACCGCGAGCTGGCGCCCCTGCTCACGCTGAACGTGGCCGAGGCCGATCCGGCCGTGGTCAGGCACCTCGTCGGCCTCGGGGTGCCGATCGCGGCGACGTACGGCTCGGAGGCCGGGTTCTTCTCCGTCACCGCGCTGATGGCCGGGGCCTTCGGGCCCGCCGCCCTCGCCGCGCACACGGCCGTCAACCAGCTCGTCTACATCGTCTTCCAAGTGGCCGTGGGCCTCTCGCACGCCGCGTCGATCCACGTCAGCCGCGAGCTCGCCCTCGGCCGCACCGACGACGCGCGCCGCATCAAGAACACCGCGCTCGCCTGCGCGGCGGCCGTCATGGCGGTCGTCGGCGCCGTCTATCTCACCGTGCCCGGACTCGTCCTGCGCCCCTTCCTGGACTCCGGCTCGGACCAGGCGCTGACCATCGCCACCCAGCTGCTCGTCGTCACGGCCTTCCTCCAGTTCTTCGACTGCGCGCAGAACATCGGGGTCGGGCTGCTGCGCGGCCTCGACGACACCAGGAGCGGTTTCCGCATCACCCTGATCGGCTACTGGGCGGTCGGCCTCCCCGCGGCCTGGCTCCTGGCCCGGCCGCTGGGGCTCGACACGCTCGGCATCTGGCTCGGGCTGCTCACGGGTCTGGCCACCACCGCCGTACTGCTGCTGCGCCGGTACTCCAGCTCTCTCGCCGCCCGGTCCGACACCCGTTCGGCAGCAGCGCCCGCGTAGCAGCCGGAAACCTGACTGATAATCGTATATTTTCCGTCAGTGATCATTTTTGTACGGAGATTGGCTACAGCGGTCGTACTCGGCGCGACTCTCGCCGGGTGCGGCAGCGGCATCAGCGGGACACAGGGCGCGCTCGCCACCCGGCCGCCCTCGGCCTCCGCTTCCGCCCCCGGGCGGCCCGCCTCCGCCCCGTCACCGGAGCGGGCCGCGCCGCCCACCCTCGCGGCGGGCCCCGGCGGTCTCACCCCCGTCTTCGAACGCGCCCTCGACACCCGTACCAGAACCGTCGCGCTGACCTTCGACGCCGACATGACGGCGGACCAGGGCCCACGGGCGGCGGACGGCGAGCGCTTCGACAACCCCGCCCTGATCGCCTCGCTGCGCAGGCTCAAGGTGCCGGCGACGGTCTTCATGACGGGGCGCTGGGCGGAGGAGTACCCGGACCAGGCACGCTCCATCGGGCGGGACCCGCTCTTCGAGATCGCCAACCACTCGTACAGCCACCACGCCTTCACCTCCCCCTGCTACGGCCTGCCGACGGTCTCCGCGCGGCAGATGTCCACCGACGTGGAGCGCGCCTTCACCGCGTTCCGCAAGGCGGGAGCGCGCAACGTCGTCCCGTACTTCCGTTTCCCCGGCGGCTGTTACGACGACGGGGCCCTGCGCGCACTGGCCCCGGCGAAGGTGACGGCGGTCCAGTGGGACGTGGTGAGCGGCGACGCGTTCGCGCGCGACGGGGAAGCGGTGGCCGAGCAGGTCCTGGCGGGAGTGCGGCCGGGCTCGGTGGTGGTGATGCACTGCACGCGCAGCGCGGCGCCGGTGACCGAGCAGGCGGTCCTGCGGATCGTGCCGGAGCTGCGCGGGCGCGGCTACCGCTTCGTGAAGGTGTCCGAGCTCATGAAGCGCTGAGGGAGAGGGAGCCGAGGGAACGGACCGGTACTTCGTACAGCGTCTCCATGCCGTCCTCCTCGTCCCACAGTTCGCCGGCCTCCGTGAAGCCGAAGCCGGCGATGGTGGCCAGGGACGCCACGTTGTCGGGCCGGACCGACGCCCGGACCGTGGTCACGCCCGGCTCGGCGGCGGCCCGGCGCAGCAGTTCGGTGAGGGTGGCCCTGGCGTATCCCCGGCGGCGGAAGGCGGGGTCGACGGCGTAGCCGACCTCGACCATGCCCCGGTCGTCGGGCGGTCCGTGGAATCCGCCGTGCCCGACGACGGCGCCGCCGGGCCCGCACACCGCGAGCCGCCCGCACCAGTGCGCCCGCGCGGGGTCGCCGGCCATCTGCCCGAGGCGGTAGCGCCACAGCCACAACGCGCTGTCGGTCAGGAAGAAGCCGGTCAGGGCGACCCCGGCCTCGGCACTCGCGCCGGCCAGGTCACCGTCCAGCAGGGCGGTCATGACCGCCCCGTTCAATTCCACGAAGCTGATCTGCTGGTGCTGCTGGTCTCGATCGGTCACCGTGCGGATGATCCCGAACGCCCGGCGGGCTGTCCACCGGTTTTCACCCCGAGCAGGCCGTGCGCTGCGCTTCCTGCCACTCGCAGACGGGGCAGTACACGACGCCCTCGACCGACTCCGGGTACTCGGTCGGCTTCCGGCACAGCACACATTCGGCGTACGGCGGGGTCTTCTCGTCCACGCGTACGAGCCTACTCGGCCGCGCGGGAGCCAGGGGCCGCCGATACCGTACCGGCGGCCCGCCCCGACGGGTCTCCCGACGGGTCCCGGCGCCGTCAGCCGGACGCCGGCTTCTCGGGCTTGAGCTCGCTCGGCCGGACGATGACGAAGCCGTCGCCCTGGAGCATCAGCTGGACCGCCTCGCCCGAGCCGCCCCGGATCATGGAGCCGACCGACTGCGAGCGGTGCAGCGACGTGTTGAGCTGGGCGCTCCAGCCCACCACCGCGTCGGTGTCGACGTACACCGGCTGCTGCTGGGTCACGGGGATCACGATGGGGCTGCCCTCGCAGATCACGGCGAGCTTGCCGTGTCCGGTGAAGACGCTGTTGAAGAGGCCGCCACCGGTCATGCCGGCGCCCTTCACCGTCTTGATCTCGTACGAGAGGGACGCGTCGAAGCACAGCACGTTGCGGCCGTTGACGGTGAGCGCGTCGCCCTGCTCGATGTCGACGATGAAGCAGTTCTGCGCCTCGTGCGCGAACCACGCCTCGCCCTGGCCGCGCACGGCCATCAGCGCCAGGCCCTCGCCGGTCACCGCGCGCTTGAGCATGCCGCCGATGCCCTGGCCCTTGCGCTCGAACTGGAGGTTGCCGCGGAAGGCGATCATCGAACCCTGCCGGGCGTGCATCTCGCCGTTGACGGCGTACTTCACCGACTTGGCGTTCTGGAGGGTCATTCCGGGGACCGTGGCCTGCTGCGCCATGTTCTCTGTGGCAAAAAGATCGCTCTTCATGCCGAGCATCCTCGCCCGGAGCCGTTGGTTCCGCCAAGCTGCCCGGGGAGGAGGCGTCCCCCGGTCCGACTGGCAGACTGGGCCGGGTGAGCGACAACGGCATCCCCGAGACCCCCGGCACTCCCCTGCGGCACGAGCGGACGGCGCGCGACGAGGCCCCGCAGTTCGTGCTGCCCCTCGTCGTCCACATCGAGAAGACCGACCCGCCGGCCCGTACGGACGCCCTGGAGACCGCGGCCCGCGCGGTGCTGGTGATGCTCTCCGACGAGCGGTCGCTGGGCGAGGGCGAATGGGCCGAGGTCATGCGGCTCTGGCAGGATGCCCGGATCCGCAAGGTGGTGCGGCGGGCGCGCGGCGCGGAGTGGCGCAAGGCGTCCGCGCTGCCGGGCATCACGGTCACGGGAAGCGCAGGGACCGCAGAGGCCGCAGAGGCCGCAGAGGCCGCAGAGGCCGCGGGGAACACGGCGGAGGTGCGGGTCTTCCCGCCCGTGCCGCTGGACGGCTGGCCCAAGGAGCTGGCGAAGCTCCAGGTCTCGGGGACGGACCTGGAGGATCCCGAGCCGCCCGCCCCGGCCCCTGCCGACGGCGCGGTGCTGTGGCTGAGTCCGGATCTGGACATGTCGGCGGGCAAGGCGATGGCGCAGGCCGGCCACGGGGCCCAGCTCGCCTGGTGGGAGCTGTCCGAGGTGGAGCGGAAGGCGTGGCAGGCCGCCGGTTTCCCGCTCGCGGTACGTACGTCCGAGGCCGGGCGGTGGCGGGAGCTCACCACCGGCGGGCTGCCGGTCGTGCGGGACGCGGGGTTCACGGAGATCGCGCCCGGCTCCTGCACGGTGGTCGCGGACCATCCGGCGCTGCGCCGGGCGCCGCGTCCCTGAACCGGGCCTCTCCCGTGCGCCGTTGGTCGCCGTTGAACGCGTCGGATGCGTCACACGTACCCACGGATACCTGCAAGCAGGTTGTCCGGCCGTCCGGCAGACGGTTGGTTCGACGGTGTCACGCATCGGCCCGGGAGACATCTTGTTGCGACGCATCAACGGAACAGCGCTCGTCATCGCGGCACTTGTCGCCACCATCGGCGCGCTCGCCTTCCCCGTCTGGTCCTACGCGGACCGCTCGGGCACCGGTCAGGCCAACCTGAACGCCTCCACGGTCGCGACCCAGTGGGGCCCGCTCTCCGCCACCGACCGGGATCTGCTGGTGAAGGTGCGGCTGGCGGGCCTGTGGGAGCTGCCCGCCGGACAGCAGGCGATCGAACGTGCCCCGAGCGAGGCGATGAAGGAGGCAGGCGACCACCTGGTCGTCGGCCACACCGACCTCGACAGGCGGGCCCGTACGGTGGCCGCGCAGCTCGGCGTACCGCTGCCCAACCAGCCCACCGAGCAGCAGCAGGGCTGGCTCAGGGAGCTGTCGGCGGCGAGCGGGCGGGAGTACGAGCGCAAGTTCGCCAACATCCTGCGGAACGCGCACGGCAAGGTCTTCTCCCTGATAGCCCAGGTCCGGCACACCACCCGCAACAGCCTCATCCGGCAGCTGGCGTCCGACTCCAACCAGACCGTCCTCGACCACATCACCATGCTGGAGGCCACCGGCCTGGTCGACTTCGACGCCCTGGCGAACGAGGCGGCGGGCACCGCCACCGCCAGTCCCTCGGGTCCCCCGCCGCCGGACGGCTCGGTCACGGTCCCCTCGGCCCCGCCGGCGGAGCCGACCGGTGACCGGACCTTCACCTCGCGGCCCTCCGCGCGACCGGAGGGCGAGATCGGCGGCCCGGCGGTCAATACGGACCGTCCCGAACCGTCGCCGTAACCTCAAATCAACCTCTGAACGTCCCCTCCCGTGGATTCGGCGCCGCCCGCCGGGGCCATCACCCCTGCACGAAACGGTGGAGGGGGAACCATGGAACGTCTCGGTACGGGGATCGGCTGGCGGCCGGAAATAGCTGACGCGGTGGAACGGCTGCCCGGGGTCGACTGGGTCGAGGCGGTCGCGGAGAACCTCTGCCCCGGCCACCTCCCCGACTCCCTCCTCCGGCTGCGCGCACGCGGCACGCGGATCATTCCGCACGGCGTCTCGCTGGGCCTGGGCGGCGCCGGCCGTCCGGACGAGGGCCGGCTGGCGGACCTGGCGGCGACGGCCGAGGCCCTGGGGTCCCCGCTGGTCACCGAGCACATCGCGTTCGTACGGGCGGGCGGCCCCCTCACGGCGAGCCCGCTTCTGGAGGCGGGGCACCTGCTGCCGGTGCCGCGCACCTGGGACGCGCTCGACGTGCTGTGCGAGAACGTCCGGATCGCGCAGGACCACCTGCCGGTGCCGCTGGCGCTGGAGAACATCGCGGCGCTGGTCAACTGGCCGGACGAAGACATGACGGAGGGTCAGTTCCTGGCGGAGCTGGTGGAACGGACCGGCGTCCGCCTCCTGATCGACGTGGCCAACCTGCACACCAACCACGTGAACCGGGGCGAGGACCCGTCGGCCGCGCTGGACGAGCTCCCGGTGGAGGCGATCGCGTACGTCCACGTGGCGGGCGGCGCCGAGAAGGACGGCGTCTGGCACGACACGCACGCCCATCCGGTGCCCCGGCCGGTCCTCGACATCCTGTCCGACCTCCGTTCGCGCACCGACCCTCCGGGCGTCCTCCTGGAACGCGACGACAACTTCCCGCCCCTGGAGGACCTGGCCGGGGAACTGACGAGGATCCGCACGGCCCTGGCGGCCCCGCGCCGCCTCGTGCCCGAACGCCGGGCTCCCGGCCCGCCGGCCGGAGGCCGCGCCGAAGCCCCGGCACGGCTCCGCCCCGCACGCGCCGCCGACGGCGGTCCGGACGGCGACGGCCCGGAGTGCGCCACCCTCCCCGTCCCCGCTCCCACCCGTACGCACGTCGCGCTCGCGCAGGCCGCGCTGCTCTCCGCGCTCGTCGCCGGGGCCCCGGCCCCCGCGGGGTTCGACGCCGCGCGCCTGCGGGTGCAGAGCCGCGCGCTCGCCGGCAAGCGGGCCGACGTCGTGGCCAAGGTCGCCCCGGAACTGCCGGAGATCCTCGGGCCCGGCTACCGTGCCGCGTTCCTCGCGTACGCCGCGTCCCGCCCCATGTCGTCCGGTTACCGCCGCGACGCGCTGGACTTCGCCGAGCACCTGCTGGCCACCGGCCGGCCCGGGGACGACGTCGCCCGCGGGCACCTGACCCGCTGGTGGCAGGACCGGGCGGCCCCGCGCCCGCCTCGCCGTACGACCCGACTCGTCCGTGCGGCGCGTGCCGCACTCCTCAGGAAGTGACACGCCCATGACCCTGGCCGTTCCGGCCCTGCTGATCACGCTCGCCGTGGTCGCGGCCTCCCTCACCCTGTCCCTCGGCGTCCGGTCCCTGCGCCGGTCCTCCGGCGGCGGCCCCGCCCACGTCCACGACCTCATGGAGGTCGCGTTCCTGAACGGCGGTCCCTCCGGGGCCGTGGACACCGCGCTCGCCACGATGCACTCCGACGGCCGCCTCGCGATCGGCGGCCCCGGCATCGCCTCGGCGCAAAGCACCCTCGCCCGCGACCCGGTGGAGCGGACCGTGTTCGCGGAGCTCGCCGCCGCGCCCAACGGCGCGCTGCACACCCTGCGCCACGCGGTGATGCGCAGCGCGGCGGTGCAGGAGATCGGTGACAGCCTCGCGTTCCGCGGCCTGATGGTGGAGCCGCAGGCGGCCCGTAAGTGGCGCTCCGGCAGCATCGCCCTGCTGGTGGCGTGCATCCTCGGGCTGCCCGTCTCCCTCGTGGTGACGGTGATGGTGTCGATCGTGGCGGAGTCCTTCGTCCCGTTCGTCTTCATGGTGCTGCCCGCCCTGGTCCTGGGAATCGTGTGCGGCGCGGTCAACGCGTCCCGGGCGGGGGCCAGGGTCACCCCGGCGGGCCGCGCGGCGGTCAGGGCGTACCGCGCCGCGCACGCGGACCGGTCCGACGTGGGCCACCTGGTCGCCCTGAACGGCCTGCGGGCGCTGCCCGACCACGCGCTGTGGGAGCAGCTGCGGACGGCGGCGCGGCTGACCCCCGGCATTCCCCGTGCCTCTTCCCGCAGGCCGTCGCCGGACCACGGCAACCACAGCACCGCCTACGCGCCGGTGGCCGTGGTCTGGTGCGCCGGTTCCAGCTCCGGCGCTTCGAGCTGCGGCTCCGGCCCGGGCGGTTCGGGCTCCGGGTACGACTCGGGGTCGGGAGGCTCCGGCGGATCGAGCTGCGGCAGCAGCGGCGGCGGCGGCTCCAGCTGCGGCAGCAGCGGCGGGTCCAGTTGCGGAGGCGGCGGCGGGTCCAGTTGCGGAGGCGGCGGGTCCTGACGGGCGAACGCCCCCGCTCTCCGCCACCGGCCGGCGGGTGCGCGCCGTCCTCACGGCGCGTCGGGGTCATCGGCCCCGACACCGCCCACCGGTGCTTTACTTCGCCAACCGCCCCGCGAAGTATCCCTTTTGTCATGTAACTGCACGAAGGGAACGCGATGAGAGCACTGGTGACGTACGGGGCCCTGGCATCCCTCGGCTCCCTGGCCCTGACCTCCCTCGTCGCCGCCCCGGCGGGCAGCGCCGAACCCCCCGTCCCCGCCGAGGTCCGCGGCACCGCGCTGGCCGCCCAGCGCGCGGCCGCCGCCGGCATCGCCTTCGGCGCGTGTCCCCGGGCCGAGGGCCTGCCCGCACCGGTCCAGTGCGGCACCTTCAAGGTCCCCCTCGACTACGCCGACCCCGGCGGCCGCCAGATCTCACTGACCGTCAGCCGTGCCCGCGCGACCGGAAAGCGTGCCGCACGCCAGGGCGCGCTCGTCTACAACCCCGGCGGCCCCGGCGCCTCCAGCATGTCCTTCCCGATGGCGGGCGTGATGCCCGAGTGGAAGCGGACCGGCGCGGCGTACGACCTCGTCGGCTACGCCCCGCGCGGCGTCGGCCGCTCGGCCCCGCTGTCCTGCCAGAACCCCGAGGACTTCGCCGAGGCGCCCAGCCAGGCCCCGACGCACCCCTCCCAGGCGTACAAGCAGCAGCGGATCGCCCGGGCCAAGGCGTACGCCGGCGGCTGCGCCCGCAGGGCGGGCAGCGCGCTGCGCCACTACACCTCGCTCAACAACGCCCGCGACCTGGACGTGCTGCGGGCGGCGCTGGGCGAGGAGAAGCTGACCTTCATGGGTGCCTCGTACGGCACCTACTTCGGCGCGCTCTACGCGACGCTCTTCCCCTCCCACGTACGCCGCATGGTCTTCGACTCGCCGGTCAACCCCGATCCCCACCAGATCTGGTACCGCAACAACCTCGACCAGTCGCTCGCCTTCGAGGGGCGCTGGAAGGACTTCCGCACCTGGGTCGCCAAGCACGACCGGACGTACCGTCTGGGCGCCACGCCCGAAGAGGTCCGGCTCAGCTACGAGAAGGCCCGCGCCCGGCTCTCGCGCGAACCGGCGGGCAAGACGGTGGGCCCCGGCGAGCTCCAGGCCGCGATGCTGAGCGCCGGTTACTACGACGACTACTGGGCGATGCGCGCCACAGCGCTCTCGGAGTACCTGAAGGGCAATCCGAAGCCGCTGATCGAGCAGGCGTCGCCCCGGCCCGAGTCGATGCAGGGCGAGGAGAACGGCAACGCCGTCTACACCGCCGTCGAGTGCAACGACGCGCCCTGGCCGACCGACTGGTCGGTGTGGAACCGCGACAACAGCCGGCTCGCGCTGCGCGCGCCCTTCGAGACGTGGGACAACGTGTGGATGAACCTGCCCTGCGCCTACTGGAGCGCGCCGCGGCAGCAGCCCCTGGACGTCGGTACGGGGCCGGGTGAGCTGCCCCCGACGCTGATCCTGGCCGCCGAGCGGGACGCGGCGACGCCGTACCCGGGCGCGCTGGAGCTTCAGCGGCGGCTGGCCGGCTCGGTGCTGGTCACGGAGCGGGACTCCGGCACGCACGGCATCGGCGGCGGCGAGAACGCGTGCGTCAACGGTCACCTGGAGACGTATCTCCTGACCGGTCGGACGCCGGTGCGGCGCGCACAGTGCGCGCCGCACCGGGAGCCGAACCCGGTGTCGCTGGACGAGCGGGCGGTGGCGAAGGAGCCGGTGCCCGCTGTCTGATCTTCCGGGTCAGGGGTGGCGGGCCGCCGCTCAGGCGAGGCCCGCCACCAGGTCTGCGACCGACTTGCGCCGGCCGGTGTAGAAGGGCACCTCTTCGCGCACGTGCATGCGGGCCTCGGAGGCGCGCAGGTGACGCATCAGGTCGACGATGCGGTAGAGCTCGTCGGCCTCGAAGGCCAGCAGCCACTCGTAGTCGCCGAGCGAGAACGAGGCGACCGTGTTGGCGCGCACGTCCGGGTAGCCGCGCGCCATCTTGCCGTGGTCGGCGAGCATGCGGCGACGGTCCTCGTCCGGCAGCAGGTACCAGTCGTACGAGCGCACGAAGGGGTAGACCGAGACGTAGTTGCGCGGCGTCTCGTCGGCCAGGAACGCCGGGATGTGCGACTTGTTGAACTCGGCGGGGCGGTGCAGCGCCATGTTCGACCAGACCGGCTCCAGCGCGCGGCCCAGCCTGGTGCGGCGGAAGAGGTTGTACGCCTCCTGGAGCTGGTCCGCGGTCTCCGCGTGCCACCAGATCATGACGTCCGCGTCGGCGCGCAGCCCCGACACGTCGTACGTGCCGCGCACGGTGACGTCCTTGGCGGCGAGCTGGTCGAACAGCTCCTGGACCTCGTCGGCGAAGCCGGCGCGGTCCTCGGGGAGCACGTCGCGCAGCTTGAAGACGGACCACAGGGTGTAGCGGATGACGTCGTTGAGGTCCTTGGCCTTCTTGCCGGCGTTCGGGCCTCGGGGGGATGTCACAGTCTCCGGAGCATCAGTCATGTCCCTATTCTCCCGTGCCGTGATCCGTGCCCCGCGCCGGGTCCGGGGTGAGCATGATCTCGTCGGCCGCGCGGGTGCCGCTCGCGATGCACGCGGGGATGCCCACACCGTCGTACGCCGCCCCGCAGACCCGCAGTCCCGGCAGCTTCGCGACCTCGCCGCGCACCCGCGCGACCCGGCCGAGGTGGCCGACGGGGTACTGCGGCAGACCGCCGGTCCACCGGGTCACCTCGGTGGCCACGGGGCGGACGGCGGCGAGGCCGGTCGCCGCACCCAGATCCCGCAGGGACACGTCGACGAGCTCGTCGTCCTCGCGGTGCAGGTGCTCCTCCTCGCCGTAGCGGCCGACGGAGGTGCGCAGGACGAACAGGTCGGGGGCCGAGGCGTCCACCCAGCCCCACTTGCGGGTCGAGAAGGTGGCCGCCTTGATGGTCCGCCCGTCCACGGGCGGCACCAGGAAGCCGGACCCCTCGGGCATCTCCTCCACGTCCCGGCGCCGGAACGCCATGGTGACCAGGGCCATCGACGCGTACTCGACGGCGGACAGCTCGGCGGCCGCGGCCGGCGACTCGGCGGCGAGCAGCGCGGCGGCGGACCAGGCGGGGGCCGCGAGGACGACGGCGCCGGCCGCGATCACCCGCTCCTCGGTACGCACCTGCCAGCCGCCGGCGTCACGCGTCAGCCCGAGCACGGGCGTGCGCAGGAGGATCTCGCCGCCCCGGGCGCGCACGGCGTCGGCGACGGCGCCGGGCAGCGTGCCGATGCCTCCCTCGATCCCCGTGAAGACGGGCCCGGTCCGCTGCGTCTCGCCCGCCCGCCGCTGGATCTCCCGTACGCCGTCGAGGAGCGAGTCGTACGTCCGCGCCGCCTCGAAGAGCTGCGGTACGGCGGCACGCATCGACGTCCGGTACACATCACCGGCGTACACGCCGCCGAGCAGCGGCTCCACCAGCCGGTCGACGACCTCCCGGCCGAGGCGGGCCGCGACGTACGCGCCGATGGCGATGTCGTCGCCGACCTCGGTGCGCGGCAGTTCGTGGTCGCGGCGCATCCGGGCGAGGGCGTCCTTCGAGAGGACGCCGCCGAGCACCGCCGGGTCGCTCGGGACACCCATCACGTGCCCCTTGGGCATGGGGGTGAGGGTGCCGCGGTTCCACAGCGAGGCGGTGGCGGTGGCGGGCGGCTGGAGCCGGTCGCCGAGTCCCACCGCACGGGCCAGGGCGACCGCCTCGGGGCGCCGGGCGAGCATCGACTCGGCGCCCAGGTCGACGGGCGCGCCCGCGATCTCGCCCGCCAGGAGCTTGCCGCCGAGCCGGTCCGTCGCCTCCAGCAGGGTCACGCACGCACCGGCGCCGACCAGCCGGTGGGCGGCGGCGAGCCCGGAGATTCCGCCGCCGATGACGACGACACGGCCCGTGCGAGATTCCACGTTCATGGGGTCCACTCTCTCAAACCCGGAACGAGTCCTGACCGTGACCGCTTCGGGACCGGGAAACGGCAACCCGCTCCCCCGCCCCGTACGTCGAACCGGCAACATCCACCACGACGTTCGGGGGGAACCGACATGCGTGCAGCACGTACGTCCGGGCACCGTTCTTCCAAGGTCCTCGCGGCCGCTCTGCTCACCGCTTCGCTGGCGCTCGGCGGATGCGGCGCCTCCGACAGCGGTGCGAACGGCAGCAGGAGCGCGGCCGACGCTCCGGCCGGGGGGCAGGCGGAGAGGGCGCCCGGCGACGGCGTCGCGGCCGACTCGGGAGCGAAGGGGCCCGCCCAGGAGACCGGGGCGAAGAAGCCGGCGCTCGCCAAGACCCACGTCATCCGCACCGCGACGCTCTCGGTCGAGGTCGCCGACGCCACGAAGGCGCTCGCCACGGCCCGTACGGCGGCCGAGAACGCCGGGGGCGTCGTCGGCGACGAGACCACCGAGCGGCTCGACGACGGCCATGTCCGGTCCCGCATCGTCCTGCGCGTCCCGCAGGAGGAGTACGGCGCCGTGCGGAAGCAGCTCGCCGGCACCGGCAAGCTGCTGAACCTCAAGGCCGAGGACAGGGACGTCACCGACCAGGTGGTGGACGTCGACAGCCGCATCAAGTCGATGCGCACCAGCGTCGCGCGCGTACGGGACATGATGGACCGGGCCACCAGGATCAGCGACGTGGTCATGCTCGAAGGGGAGCTGAACACCCGTCAGACCGAGTTGGAGGCCCTCCTCGCCCGGCAGGCGTCGCTCAAGGACCGTACGACCCTGGCGACCCTCACCCTCGAACTCTCCGAGCCCGAAGCCGGGGAGAAGGCCGGGGAGAACGACGACCCGGGGTTCACGGACGCGCTCGGGGGCGGCTGGGACGCCTTCGTCACCACCCTGAAGTGGGTCGCGATGGCGCTCGGCGCGGTGGCCCCGTTCGCCGCGGCGCTCGCCCTGGTGTACGTCGTGTGGCGGCTGCTGCGGGGCCGCCTGCCGCAACGGCGGACGGCCGTGCCCGCGACCGTCACCGGCACGGGGGCCACCGGGGCGCCGTTCCCGCCGGCCGGGACCGTCCCCGCCTCCTCCGCGCCCGCCGGGGAGCCGCGGGAAAAGAAGCGGGAGGAGCCGCAGGAGTAGCCCCCGCACGTAGCGTGTCCTTCCGGACGTGGACGTACGGACTGAGAGGACACGCCATGGCAGCGGCGGAGCGACTGGTGGTCATCGGCGGCGATGCGGCGGGCATGTCCGCCGCATCGCAGGCCCGCAGGCTCAAGGGCCGGGACGAACTGGAGATCGTCGCCTTCGAGCGCGGTCACTTCACGTCGTACTCGGCCTGCGGCATCCCGTACTGGGTCGGCGGAGCCGTCACGGAGCGGGACGAGCTGATCGCCCGTACGCCCGAGGAGCACCGCGCGCGCGACATCGACCTGCGGATCCGCACCGAGGTCACCGCGATCGACGTGGCGGCCGGCCGGGTCCGCTCGCGCGACCTCGCATCGGGCGAGGAGTCCTGGACCGGCTTCGACAAGCTGGTCGTCGCGACCGGCGCCCGGCCCGTCCGCCCGCCACTGCCGGGCATCGACGCCCCGGGCGTGCACGGCGTGCAGACCCTCGACGACGGCCAGGCCCTGATCGACTCCCTGGACCGGACCGGGGGGCGGCGCGCGGTGGTCGTCGGGGCGGGCTACATCGGCGTCGAGATGGCGGAGGCGCTGGTCGGCCGCGGGTACGAGGTGACCGTCCTGAACCGGGGCGAGCAGCCGATGTCCACCCTCGACCCGGACATGGGACGCCTCGTCCACGAGGCGATGAACGGCATGGGCATCACGACCGTCTCCGGCGCCGAGGTCACCAAGATCCTCACCGGCGACGACGGCCGCGTCAGGGCGGTCGCCACGGACGAGGACACCTACCCCGCGGACGTCGTCGTCCTCGGCCTCGGCGTCGAACCGGAGACCGGCCTGGCGCGTGAGGCGGGGCTGCCGGTCGGGTCGTACGGAGGGCTGGTCACCGACCTGTCGATGCGCGTGAGGGGCCACGACAACATCTGGGCGGGCGGCGACTGCGTCGAGGTGCTCGACCTCGTCTCGGGCCGCCAGCGCCACATCGCGCTCGGCACGCACGCGAACAAGCACGGCCAGGTGATCGGCTCGAACGTGGGCGGCGGCTACGCGACGTTCCCCGGTGTCGTCGGCACGGCGGTCAGCAAGGTCTGCGACCTGGAGATCGCGCGCACCGGTCTGCGCGAGAAGGACGCGCGCGCGGAGGGGCTTCAGTTCGTGACCGCGACGATCGAGTCCACGAGCCGCGCCGGGTACTACCCCGGCGCGTCGCCGATGACGGTGAAGATGACCGCGGAGCGTCGGACGGGGCGGCTGCTCGGCGTCCAGATCGTCGGCCGCGAGGGGGCGGGCAAGCGCGTCGACATCGCGGCGGTCGCACTCACCGCCGGCATGACGGTGGACCGGATGACTGCCCTGGACCTGGGCTACGCCCCGCCGTTCTCCCCGGTGTGGGACCCGGTGCTGGTGGCGGCCCGGAAGGCGGCCGCGGCGGTGCGGGCGGGGGGTGCGTAGGGAGCGGGCGCCTGCGGCGGGCTCCGAACCGGGGCGCTGCCCCGGGCCCGCTCCTCGAACGCCGGAGGGGCCGAAGTCGCCCAGGGGCACCGTCCAGCCCGTCCGGCGTCCGAGGACAGGCCCGGAGGGCGCCCGGGGGGCCGGGGGCTTGCCCCCGGTTCGGGAAGGGACGGGGAAGAGGCCCGCCGCAGACGTCCGCCCCTGGCCCCTAGCGCGCCGCCGTGCGCGTGTGGACGTACTCCGTCAGGCGGGTCAGCGCGTCGGGATCCGTCGTCGGCAGGACTCCGTGGCCCAGGTTGAAGATGTGGCCCTCCAGACCCGCCGCCGCGGCCAGCACCTCGTCCGTCTTCGCCATGACCGCGTCCGGCGTCGAGAAGAGGACCGCGGGGTCGAGGTTGCCCTGGAGCGCCTTGCCGGGGCCGACGCGGCGCGCGGCCTCGTCCATCGGGACCCGCCAGTCGACGCCGACGACATCCGCGCCGGCCTCGCCCATCAGGCCGAGCAGCTCGCCCGTGCCCACACCGAAGTGGATGCGCGGTACGCCGTACGACGCCACCGCGTCGAAGACCTTCGCCGAGGCGGGCCTCACGGAGCGCGTGTAGTCGGCGGGGGCGAGCGCCCCGACCCAGGAGTCGAAGAGCTGGACGGCGGACGCGCCCGCCTCGATCTGCACCTTCAGGAAGGCCCCGGTGATCTCCGCGAGCCGGTCGAGGAGGTCGGCCCACAGCTGCGGGTCGCCGTACATCAGGGCCTTGGTGTGCTCGTGGTTGCGCGAGGGGCCGCCCTCCACGAGGTAACTCGCGAGGGTGAAAGGCGCGCCCGCGAATCCGATGAGCGGAGTGGACCCGAGCTCACGCGTGAGCATCCCGATCGCCTCGGTGACGTACGTGACGTCCTCGGGCGTGAGGTCGCGCAGCCGCGCGAGATCGGCCCGCGTACGGATCGGCTCGGCGATCACCGGACCGACGCCGGGCTTGATGTCGAGGTCGATGCCGATGGCCTTGAGCGGCACCACGATGTCGCTGAAGAAGATGGCCGCGTCGACGCCGTGGCGGCGTACGGGCTGCAGCGTGATCTCGGTGACCAGCTCGGGCCGCATGCACGACTCCAGCATCGGGATGCCCTCGCGCACCTTCAGGTACTCCGGCAGCGAGCGTCCCGCCTGCCGCATGAACCAGACCGGCGTGTGCGGCACCGGCTCGCGCCTGCACGCCTTCAGGAAGGTCGAGTCGTACGTCTGGCTCTGCGGGCTGCCCGTGGGGCGGCGGTCGTTGGCACTCACCTCCAAATCTTCGCACGCGGGCCGAAGCGGTTGTCGCGGGGCGGGTGTCCTTCCCTGCGCGAGGCGCACGTTCCGCCTACTCTTCCCCGCATGGCTCCGGCTCAGGGACGACTTTCGGATGAGGATGAAGCTGACGGCAGGGGCGGCACGGGGGGCGACTCCGTTCCGCTCGCGTTCCGTCAGGCGGTCGACGCCCTGGGCTCGGCACGCCTGCGTCCCGAACTGGAGGTGGAACCGACCCGCCCGCCCCAGCGGCTCGCGCCGTACGCGTACGCGCTGGAGGCGGCGGTCGTCCACGGCGACGAGGATCTGGCGGACGGCCGGCTCGTGCTCCTGCACGACCCGGCGGGCCACGACGCCTGGCACGGAACGTTCCGGCTGGTGACGCTCGTACGGGCGGAACTGGAACCGGAGATGGCGTCCGATCCGCTGCTTCCCGAGGTGAGCTGGTCCTGGCTGACGGGCGCCCTGGAGGCACGCGGCCTGTCGTACGCGGAGGCGAGCGGCACCGTGACGCGGGCCGGCTCGTACTACTTCGGCGGCCTGGCCGAGCGCAGGCCCGCGACGCAGATCGAGATCAGGGCGTCGTGGACGCCGCGCGAGGGGCGCGGCGGGGTGCCCGACACGGCGGCGCACCTGGCGGCCTGGTGCGACCTGCTGGCGCAGATCGCGGGGCTGCCTCCGGCGGCCCCCCAGGGGCCGGGTTCCGTGGACGCCGGCGTGGTGTCGCTGCCGCAGCGGCGGGGTCCGCAGGTGCATTAGCAGGTGACACGGGGGCGCGCCGACAGGGCGCGCCCCTTTTGCGTGCGCCGTACGGGCGATTCTCCACCCGACCGATCACGCATCCGAATTGCCCGAATTGTTACTCACCAAATCGTGATCTTTCCCTAAAGGAGAGCGGCACTGCTGCCGAAGAGGTCAATGACCCTTCAGCACGGTTCCCCGGCTACTTCCCCGAGCCGGCGAGTTCCGCCACTCCCCCAGGAGGCCTGGTGTCCGTTCTCCTCGAGCAGCCCGCAAGCCTGGTCGCCTACCGCCCTAACAAGCCGACGGCCATGGTCGTCGTGGCCGACCCGCGCGTCCGCTCCACCGTCACCCGCCATCTGTGGGCCCTTGGAGTACGTGACGTCATCGAGGCGTCGTCCATCGCGGAGGCACGTCCCCGCGTCGGCAGCCCGCGCGACATCTGCGTTGCCGACGTCCATCTGCCCGACGGTTCCGGGCTGACCCTGCTGTCCGAAACCCGCGCCGCGGGCTGGCCCAACGGGCTCGCCCTCTCCGCCGCCGACGACATCGGTGCCGTACGCAACGCCCTCGCGGGCGGCGTCAAGGGCTATGTCGTCACCGGCACGCGCAACAACATCGGGCACCCCACCCGCCCCGGCGCCGCCCCCATCGGCGCCGTGGCCGCACGCATGCAGCGCCGCCCCCCGGGTGCCCCGAGCCACCCGGGCGGCTACCGCGAGCTCTCCGGCCGCGAGGTCGAGGTGCTCAGACTGGTCGCGGAAGGCCAGTCGAACAAGGCGATCGGTGTCTCGATGGGGCTCTCCGCCCTGACGGTCAAGAGCCACCTCGCCCGCATCGCGCGCAAGCTCGGCACGGGCGACCGTGCCGGGATGGTCGCGGTGGCACTGCGCACCGGCATCATCCACTGATCGATCCACCTCCCCCGTCACATCCCCCACGCGCTCACTGGCGGAACGTTCCGCCGGTGGGCGCCCCTCATTGCGGCGCCTGGGGAGGGCACCTTCGGGGGGCATCGCGCCGGGACTGGTTCTCGCAGGTCACCCGCACTTTCATGGACGAGTGCAGGTCAGCCGTTCGCTCGTGCAGATACCCTTTACACGTGACCGACGCCCAAGAGACCGCAGCAGAGCCAGACCTGCGAAACCCCGGGGGCGCCCCCCCGGTCGACGTCGAGACGGCGCCGATTCCCCTGTTGGAGCCTCGCGAAGGCATTCCGCCGGTGGTTGCCACCCAAGAGGCGCTCGACGAAGTCGTCGCGGCTTTCGCCCGCGGCACCGGACCCGTGGCCGTCGACGCCGAGCGGGCGTCCGGATACCGGTACGGGCAGCGGGCCTACCTCGTACAGCTGCGCCGCGAAGGCGCGGGCAGCGCGCTCGTCGACCCGGTCGGCTGTCCCGACCTCTCCGCCCTGGGGGAAGCCCTCGCCGGCAGCGAGTGGATCCTCCACGCCGCCACGCAGGACCTTCCGTGCCTGCGCGAAATAGGCATGGTGCCCACCCGGCTCTTCGACACGGAGCTGGCGGGCCGGCTCGCGGGGTTCCCGCGCGTGGGTCTGGGCGCGATGGTCGAGTCGGTCCTCGGATACGCCCTGGAGAAGGGCCACTCCGCGGTCGACTGGTCCACCCGCCCGCTGCCCGAGCCCTGGCTGCGCTACGCCGCGCTCGACGTGGAGCTGCTCGTCGACCTGCGGGACGCGCTGGAGAAGGAGCTCGACCGGCAGGGGAAGCTGGAGTGGGCCCGTCAGGAGTTCGACGCCATCGCGTCGGCCCCGCCCGCACCGCCCCGCAAGGACCCGTGGCGCCGTACGTCGGGGATGCACAAGGTGCGCCGCCGACGGCAGATGGCGATCGTGCGGGAGCTGTGGAACGCCCGGGACCGGATCGCCCAGCGCCGTGACGTGTCGCCCGGCAAGGTGCTCAGCGACACCGCGATCGTCGAGGCGGCGCTGGCCGTGCCGGCGACCGTGCAGGCCCTGTCCGCGCTGCCCGGCTTCGGCCACCGCATGGGACGCCGGCAGCTGGAGCAGTGGCAGGGGATCGTCGACCGCGCCAAGGCACTGCCCGATTCGGAGCTTCCGCAGCCGGGAGCCGCGGTGACGGGCCCGCCCCCGCCGCGCTCCTGGGCGGACAAGGACCCCACGGCGGCGGCCCGGCTGTCGGCCGCGCGGGCGGCGGTCTCGGCGCTCGCCGAGGAGCTGAAGATGCCTCAGGAGAACGTGATCACCCCGGACACGGTGCGACGGGTCTGCTGGGAGCCGCCGAAGGACGCGACGCAGGACGCGGTGGCGGCTTCGCTGGCGTCGTACGGCGCGCGTCAGTGGCAGATCGAGCTGGTGGCGCCGCTGCTGACCAAGGCGCTGGCCGCGACGGCGGCCGCCTGACCGCGGGCGCCGAGACCGCTCCGCGCGCAAGCCCCCGACCGCCTGCGGCCGGGGGCTTCCCCGTGTGACCTTCGCCGCTCCCGTCGTGGGGGGTGGGCAGCTTGGTTACCCGCAAGTAGCATGGCGGTACGCAACACGCCCACGCGGCGTGCCGTGTGTGCAGCAGTGCCACCCCGCACCCTGGAGGAGAGCCAATCGTGCCTCGTACCGTCAGGGATGTCGTCTTCGTCGACGGCGTCCGCACCCCGTTCGGCAAGGCGGGCCCGAAGGGCATTTACCACGAGACCCGCGCCGACGATCTCGTCGTGAAGGCGATCCGGGAGCTGCTGCGCCGCAACCCGGCCCTCGACCCCGCGAAGATCGACGAGGTCGCCATCGCCGCGACCACGCAGATCGGTGACCAGGGCCTCACGCTCGGCCGCACCGCCGGCATCCTCGCCGGTCTGCCGCAGTCCGTCCCCGGCTACTCCATCGACCGCATGTGCGCGGGCGCGCTGACCGCCGTGACGGCGACCGCCGGCTCGATCGCCTTCGGCGCGTACGACGCCGTGATCGCCGGTGGCGTCGAGCACATGGGCCGCCACCCGATGGGCGAGGGCGTCGACCCGAACCCGCGGTTCGTGAGCGAGAAGCTGGTCGACGAGTCCGCCCTCTTCATGGGCATGACCGCCGAGAACCTGCACGACCGCTACCCGGGCATCACCAAGCAGCGCGCCGACGAGTACGCCGTGCGCTCGCAGGAGAAGGCCGCCAAGGCGTACGCCGACGGCAGGATCCAGGCCGACCTGGTACCGGTCTCGGTCCGCCGCACGAACGCCGAGGCCGGTGAGACGGGCTGGGGCCTGGTCACCGCCGACGAGCCGATGCGCCCGGGCACGACCCTGGAGTCGCTGGCGAACCTGAAGACGCCGTTCCGCGTCCACGGCAACGTCACCGCCGGTAACGCGGCCGGTCTGAACGACGGCGCCACCGCCTCGATCATCGCCTCCGAGGACTTCGCCCGCGAGAACGGCCTGCCGGTCAAGATGCGCCTCGTCTCGTACGCCTTCGCCGGCGTCGAGCCCGAGGTCATGGGCTACGGCCCGATCCCGGCCACGGAGAAGGCCCTCGCCAAGGCGGGTCTGTCCATCGAGGACATCAACCTCTTCGAGATCAACGAGGCCTTCGCGGTCCAGGTCCTCGCGTTCCTGGAGCACTACGGCATCGCCGACGACGACGCGCGCGTCAACCAGTACGGCGGCGCCATCGCCTACGGTCACCCGCTGGCCTCCTCCGGCGTGCGTCTGATGACGCAGCTGGCCCGCCAGTTCGAGGAGCAGCCGGAGGTCCGCTACGGCCTCACCACGATGTGCGTCGGCTTCGGCATGGGCGCCACCGTCATCTGGGAGAACCCGAACCACAAGGACGCCGGAGGCAGCAAGTGACCACCACCGCTGAGCTTTTGAAGGGTGCGGCCGCGCTGTTCCCGGACGAGGTCGTCACCAGCGCCCACGTACGGCACTTCGAGCTGCCCGCGGGTGCGGGCCGGTTCGCGCTGATCACGCTGGACAACGGCTTCGACCACACCAAGCCGACCACCTTCGGCCCGCAGTCGCTGGCCAACCTCGACCTGGCCATCGACCAGGTCGAGAAGGAGGCGGCCGAGGGCACGATCGTCGGCGTCGGCCTCACCGGCAAGCCGTTCATCTTCGCCGTCGGCGCCGACCTCAAGGGCGTCGAGCTGCTGAAGCGCCACGAGGACGCGCTGGCGATCGGCAAGGGCGGCCACGACGTCTTCCGCCGTCTGTCCGGACTCGCTGTCCCGACCTTCGCGTACTACAACGGCGCGGCGATGGGCGGCGGCGTCGAGGCCGGTCTGCACTGCACCTACCGCACGGTCTCGGCCGCGCTCCCCGCGTTCTCGCTGCCGGAGGTCTTCCTCGGCCTGGTGCCCGGCTGGGGCGGCTGCGCGCTGCTGCCGAACCTGATCGGCGCCGACCGGGCGGTCTCGGTCATCATCGAGAACTCGCTCAACCAGAACAAGCAGCTCAAGGGCGCCCAGGTCTACGAGCTCGGGATCGCCGACGCGATCTTCGAGGGCGCGGACTTCCTGGAGCAGTCGCTGATCTGGACCGCGTCCGTGCTGCGCGGCGAGCTCCAGGTCGTACGGCCGGAGATCGACCGCGGCGAGGCCTGGGACCAGGCCGTCGCGCGCGGCAGGGCCATCGCGGACTCCAAGGTGCACGGCGCGGCCCCGGCGGCGTACCGCGCCCTGGAGATCATCGAGGCGGCCAAGGACGGCGACCTGCGGAAGGGCTTCGACGCCGAGGACACCGCGCTCGCCGACCTGATCATGGGCGGCGAACTGCGCTCCGGCATCTACGCCTTCAACCTGGTGCAGAAGCGCGCCAAGCGGCCGGCCGGCGCTCCGGACAAGTCGCTGGCCCGCCCGGTCACCAAGGTCGGTGTCGTCGGCGCCGGCCTGATGGCCTCGCAGCTCGCCCTGCTGTTCCTGCGCCGCCTGGAGGTGCCGGTCGTCCTGACCGACATCGACCAGGAGCGCGTCGACAAGGGTGTGGGCTACGTCCACGCCGAGATCGAGAAGCTGCTCGGCAAGGGCCGCATCAACCAGGACAGGGCCAACCGTCTCAAGGGCCTGGTCTCCGGTGTGCTCGACAAGGCCGAGGGCTTCGCGGACGCGGACTTCGTCATCGAGGCCGTGTTCGAGGAGATGTCGGTCAAGCAGAAGGTGTTCGCGGAGGTGGAGGCCGTGGCCCCCGCCCACGCGATCCTGGCGACCAACACCTCGTCGCTGTCCGTCTCCGAGATGGCGTCGAAGCTGCGGCACCCCGAGCGTGTGGTCGGCTTCCACTTCTTCAACCCGGTCGCGATCCTCCCCCTCCTGGAGATCGTGCGCGGCGAGAAGACGGACGACGCGTCGCTGGCCACCGCCTTCGGCGTGGCGAAGAAGCTGAAGAAGACCGCGGTCCTCACCAAGGACGCCCCGGCGTTCGTCGTGAACCGCATCCTGACCCGCTTCATGGGCGAGATCCAGAACGTCATCGACGAGGGCACCCCGGTCGAGACGGCCGAGAAGGCCATCGAGCCGCTCGGTCTGCCGATGTCCCCGCTGGTGCTCCTCGAGCTGGTCGGCCCGGCCATCGGTCTGCACGTCTCGGAGACCCTGAACCGCGCCTTCCCGGAGCGCTTCACGGTGTCCCCGAACCTGGCGGCGGTCGTCAAGGCCGGCAAGCGCGGCTTCTACGTCTACTCCGCCGAGAACGGGTTCAAGCCCGAGCTGGACCCCGAGGTCGCCGCTCTCCTCAAGCAGGGCGACACCGTCCTGACGGAGGAGCAGGTCCGCACCCGCGTCATGGAGGCCGTGGCGCAGGAGATCGGGCTGATGCTGGAGGAGGGTGTCGTCGCCGAGGCGCAGGACATCGACCTCTGCCTGATCACGGGGGCCGGCTGGCCCTTCCACCTGGGCGGCATCACGCCGTACCTGGACCGCGAGGGCTACGCGGAGCGCGTGAACGGCAGGAAGTTCCTGCCGCAGGGCGTGGCGAGCGTCCCGGCGTAACACCGTCCGCCGTACGCGCCTGTGCCCGGCCCGCCAAGAGGCGTGCCGGGCACAGGCGTTGAGGGACGGGTGAGGTCAGACGCGGGTCCAGGCCGCCAGGGCCAGGCCCTCCTCCGGCTTCTGACGGGCCACGTGCAGCGCGCCGTCCCGGCCGATCGCCGCGAGGACGACGCGGCCCGCGCCGTCGACCGCCAGCGCCGGCGCGCCCACGCATTCCCCGCCCGTGGCGGTCCACCACACCCCGTCGCCCTCGGCCTGCGTCAGGCACGCCGCGAGCACGGGCCGGCCGTCGCTGCCGCGGTGGGCCAGGACCGTGCAGTCGTGGCCGCCGATCTCGGCGCGCAGGGCGGCGGGCGGGCTGTCCGCGGGGCTGCCGGACAGGGCGGTGGAGTCCTCGCCGGGGCGGTGGGCGGTGATGCCCTGGGAGTCGGGGTCGTTCCAGTAGTACGTGACGCGGTCGTCGGTGGTCTCCAGACCGGTGACCGTACGGACCACCGGGGACAGTGGGACGTCCTCGGCCCGTGTCAGCCCGCCCCCGGGCTTCTCCTGCGTCCAGCGCAGCACCCCGGCCTCCGCCGGGACGAGGACCTCCACCGTGCCGGACGCCGTGGCCACCGCGACCGGACCGTCGTGGGCCTTGCTGCCGCGCAGGTCCTTCCAGCCTTCCCACGTGCCGTTCGCGGCCTGACGGCGCATCTGGAGGCCGCGCCCGGCGTTGCGTACGAAGACGTGGACCGAGCCGGCCGTGTTGACGGCGGCGGCCGGGATGCCGATCCTGAGACCGCGTCCGGCCGCCTGGTACGGGTTGCCGAGGGAGTGCCAGGCGGTCAGCGGGCGGCCGGTCTGATACTGGATGGCGTGCACGATGTCCACCGCCCCGGCCTTCTGGCGCCGGCCGACGAAGTGCACATAGCCGTCGGGTCCCTGGGCGAGGACGATGTCCTCGATGCCGGGCGCCGGGAAGAACCGCGGGCCCTCCCACCCGGGGCCGCCCGGAGCCGTCTCCGTCCAGCGCAGCAGCCCGCCGTCGGTGGGGGCGTAGGCGGTGAGCCGGCCGTCCCTGCCGCGCAGAAGCCACCGGCTCGTCCCCGGCCCGGTCGCGAGCGGGGGACGGCCGGACGGGGAGGAGGAAATCGGCTCGGCCTTACGCGCGCTCCGCGGCCTCATGGCGTCACGCCAACCTTCTGTGCATCGGCTCTTCGGTTCTCCGTGGTATCGAACAAGCATAGCGTTTTGCCTGATGACGCTGGTTCGTCCAGCATGCTCGTGCTAAGAGAACGGTATGAGAACCCTGGTCGTCGTGGACGCTGCCAATGTCGTCGGATCCGTCCCCGACGGCTGGTGGCGCGACCGCCACGGGGCCGCCGAGCGCCTGCGCGACCGCCTCCGGGTGTACGCCGACGAGGGCCTCCCGGGCCACCCCGGCCCGCTCTCCGTGGTCCTCGTGGTCGAGGGCGCCGCCCGTGGCGTCACCTCCGTGCCCGGCGTACGGGTCGAGGCGGCGCCCGGCAGCGGCGACGACCGGATCGTCGAGGTGGTCGCGGAGGAGACGGGCAAGGGGGCGGCCGTCCTCGTCGTCACCGCCGACCGGGAGCTCAGGCAGCGCGTGGAGGCGCATGGCGCACGGTGCGCGGGGCCGCGCACCGTGCGGCCCCGGCCGGGCGGCTCGGACGGGCCGTAGGGAGCGGCGGCCGGATGTCTTGCGCGAGAAGGCGGTCCGTTCCGGCGTGGTCACGCGCGGGAGCGAGGCCGTCGGCCGCGTGCGCACGCGCGCCGGGCCGTCCGGCTCCGCGGCCCCCGCCGGAGCGGGGCGTACGGAGCCGGAGCGGGCCGGGGACAGAACCGCGTCCGCCGGAGGCAGCGGCCCCGTACCCGGTGCCCGTACCTAGTACTTGGCGCCGTCGCCGAGGCGGCCGAGGCGGCTGTGGCCGCGGCCGTACGCGAAGTACAGCACGTAGCCCAGCGCCATCCAGATGGCGAACCGCAGCCAGGTCTCGGCCGGCAGATTGAGCATCAGCCAGAGGGAGGCGGCCACCGAGAGGATCGGGACGAGCGGCACCAGCGGCGTACGGAAGGCGCGGGGCAGGTCGGGCCGGGTCCGGCGCAGGACGATCACGCCGAGGGCGACGACGACGAACGCGAAGAGCGTGCCGATGTTCACCAGCGTCGCGAGCTCTTCGAGGCTGGTGAACCCCGCGATGATCGCGATGAGCACACCGAGCAGGATGGTCGGGCGGTACGGGGTGCGGAACTTCGGGTGCGTGACGGAGAAGAAGCGCGGGAGCAGCCCGTCGCGGCTCATCGCGAAGAACACCCGGGTCTGGCCGAGCAGCAGGATCATGCAGACCGTGGTGAGGCCGACCGCGGCGCCGAAGCTGATGACACCGGCGTAGAAGGGGTGCCCGGTGGCCTTGAACGCGTCGGCGAGCGGGGCGCTCACCGACAGTTCGCCGTAGTGCTGCATGCCGGTGACCACGAGCGACACGGCGACGTACAGCACGGTGCAGATGAGGAGCGAGCCGAGGATGCCGCGCGGCATGTCGCGCTGCGGGAGCTTGGTCTCCTCGGCGGCGGTGGCCACGACGTCGAAGCCGATGAAGGCGAAGAAGACGACCGAGGCGGCGGTGAAGATGCCCATGACGCCGAAGTTGGTGGGCGCGTAACCGAAGATCAGCTGGACCAGGGGGGCGTCCATGCCCGATCCGGCGGGCTGCTGCACGGGGTCGGGGACGAAGGGCGAGTAGTTGTCGGCCTTGATGAAGAACGAGCCCGCGACGATCACGATCAGCACCACGGTCACCTTGATGGCGACCACCAGCGCGGTGACCCGTGCGGAGAGCTTCACGCCGACCACCAGGATGACCGTGAGCAGCAGGACCAGGACGAACGCCAGCAGGTCGAAGCCGAACCCGTCCGCCGCTTCGGGCCCGGAGAGCACTTCGGGCATGCTCCAGCCGATGTTGTCCATCAGCGAGCGGACGTAGCCCGACCAGCCGACGGCCACCACCGCCGTGCCCAGGGCGAATTCGAGGACCAGGTCCCAGCCGATGGTCCAGGCGACCAGCTCGCCGAGTGAGGCGTACGAGAAGGTGTACGCGGAACCGGCCACCGGGACGGTGGAGGCGAACTCGGCGTAACAGAGTGCGGCGAGCGCGCAGACGATGCCGGCGGCGACGAAGGCGAGGGCGGTCGCGGGGCCCGCCGTCTCCTTGGCCACCTTGCCCGTGAGGACGAAGATGCCGGTGCCGATGATGACACCGACTCCGAAGACCGTCAGGTCCAGCGCGGAGAGGGACTTCTTGAGCTCGTGCTCCGGCTCCTCCGTGTCGCGGATCGACTGTTCGACCGTCTTGGTGCGGAACATGCCGCCTTTGACCGGCCCTGGGTCGTGCTGCGTACTCACCGGCGTACCTCCGACTGTCGGCTGTCGCCCAACCTTGAAGTGAGCGAGTTTCAGTCATGATCGTGAGTGAACCGGTCACTTCCCACGAGGACCGCCGCCCTCTTTCACCCGATGGGAGGCACGGACCGGTATGCGTACCGGTCCTGCGAGTTGACCCTTTCGGCCGACCGAAACGCGAGAGGCCCGCCCCGAGCTTCTGCTCGGGGCGGGCCTCCTGTCCGTACGGGACGCGTCCGGGACGCGTCAGTCGCGCGCGGCCTCGGCCGGCGCGGCCTCCAGACGGCCGTCCAGCCTGGCCACCAGACCCGTCACCTGGCGGGCGATGTCCGGGGCCGTCAGACCGATCTCGGCCATGACCTCCTTGCGGGAGGCGTGGTCGAGGAAGCGCGGCGGGATGCCGAAGTCGCGCAGCGGTACGTCGACGCCCGCGTCCCGCAGCGCCTGGGCGATCGCGGAGCCGACACCGCCGGCGCGGCTGTTGTCCTCGACGGTGACGACGACGCGGTGCTGCTCGGCGAGCGGCGCGAGCGCCTCGTCGACCGGCTTGACCCAGCGCGGGTCGACGACGGTCGTGGTGATGCCCTGCCGGTCGAGGAGGTCGGCGATCTCCAGGCACATCGGCGCGAGCGCGCCCACGGAGACGAGCAGGACGTCCGCGGCGCCTTCGACGGGCCTGCGCAGGATGTCCATGGCGCCGGCCTTGCCCACGGCCTTGACCGCGGGGCCGACCGCGCCCTTGGAGAAGCGGACGACGGTGGGCGCGTCGTCGACCTCGACGGCCTCGCGCAGCTGGGCGCGGACCTGGTCCGCGTCGCGCGGGGCGGCGATCCGCAGTGTCGGGACGCACTGGAGGATCGACATGTCCCACATGCCGTTGTGCGAGGCGCCGTCGGTGCCGGTGACGCCCGCCCGGTCCAGGACGAAGGTGACGCCGCACTGGTGCAGGGCGACGTCCATCAGGACCTGGTCGAAGGCCCGGTTGAGGAAGGTCGCGTACACGGCGAAGACGGGGTGCAGGCCGCCGGTGGCCAGGCCCGCCGCGGAGACCGCGCCGTGCTGCTCGGCGATCCCGACGTCGTACACCCGGCCCGGGAACGCCTTCGCGAACCTGTCGAGGCCGACCGGCTGGAGCATCGCGGCGGTGATCGCGACGATGTCCTCGCGCTCCTTGCCGAGCTTGACCATCTCCTCGCCGAACACCGAGGTCCAGTCGACGCCCGAGGAGGCGATCGGCAGGCCCGTGTCGGGGTGGATCTTGCCGACGGCGTGGAAGCGGTCCGCCTCGTCGGCGAGGGCCGGCTGGTAGCCGCGGCCCTTCTCGGTGAGGCAGTGCACGATGACGGGGCCGCCGAAGCGCTTGGCGCGCTGGAGCGCGGACTCCAGGGCCTCGATGTCGTGGCCGTCGATCGGGCCGACGTACTTCAGACCGAGGTCCTCGAACATGCCCTGCGGGGCGATGAAGTCCTTGAGGCCCTTCTTCGCGCCGTGCAGGGTCTCGTAGAGCGGGCGGCCGACGACCGGCGTGCGCTCCAGGATGTCCTTGCCGCGGGCGAGGAAGCGCTCGTAGCCGTCGGTGGTGCGCAGGGTCGCGAGGTGGTTCGCGAGGCCGCCGATGGTCGGGGCGTACGAACGTTCGTTGTCGTTGACGACGATCACGAGCGGGCGGTCCTTGGCGACGGCGATGTTGTTCAGCGCCTCCCAGGCCATGCCGCCGGTGAGCGCGCCGTCACCGATGACGGCGACGACGCGGTCGTCCTTCTTCAGGACCTCGTTGGCCTTGGCGAGACCGTCGGCCCAGCCCAGGACGGTCGAGGCGTGCGAGTTCTCGATCACGTCGTGCTCGGACTCGGCGCGCGAGGGGTAGCCGGACAGGCCGCCCTTCATCTTCAGCTTCGAGAAGTCCTGGCGGCCGGTGAGCAGCTTGTGGACGTAACTCTGGTGTCCGGTGTCGAAGAGGATCTTGTCCTTCGGCGACTCGAAGACACGGTGGAGAGCGATCGTCAGCTCGACCACACCGAGGTTGGGCCCCAGGTGTCCGCCGGTCTTCGAGACCTCGTCGACGAGAAATGTCCGGATCTCGGCGGCCAGCCGGTCCAGCTGCTCCGGGGTGAGCCGGTCCAGATCGCGCGGTCCCGTGATGCGGGTCAGCAGCGCCACCCGTGCCTCCTTGCAGTTGAACTGTCTGCTTGCCGGTCTGTCGAGTCTAATGTTCCGCCCGCGACTGTAGTCATCGGGCGGCGGGTTCCGCGCCACGCGTCGGCCGGGGCCCGAGCCGGGGCCGGGCGTACGCGCAGGCGTGCCCGGCACCGGGGTCCGGTGCCGGGCACGCCTGAGGTGAAGCGGTCAGGCGCGGCCCGCCGTCTTCTGGGTCTTGCGGGTGACGGAGTCGATCACGACGGTCGCCAGCAGGACACCACCGGTGATCATGTACTGGATCGGGGTGGCGATGCCCTCGAGGGCCAGGCCGTACTGGATCGAGGTGATCACCATGACGCCGAGGAGCGCGTTCCAGGTGCGGCCGCGGCCGCCGAAGAGGCTGGTGCCGCCGATGACGGCCGCCGCGATGACGTTCATCAGCAGGTCGCCGGCGCCGGCGCTCTGGTTGGCCGCGGCGATCTTGGAGGCCCAGAACAGGCCGCCGACGGCCGCGAACGTACCGGCGATGGCGAAGACCGAGATCCGGACCGCCGTGACGTTGATGCCGGCCCGCCGGGACGCCTCGACGCTGCCGCCCAGTGCGAAGACCTTGCGGCCGTAGGTGGTGCGGCGGAGTACGAAGTCGGACGCCACCAGCACCAGGAGGAAGAACAGCACCGCGAGCGGCAGGCCCTTGTACTGGTTGAAGGTGGCCGCGGCGGCGAAGGCCAGGACGGCGAGCAGCGCCGTGCGCAGGACGATCTCGCTGAGCGGCCGGGACGGGACGCCCGCGGCCTCGCGGCGGCGGCTGTCGGTGAAGGAGGAGAGGAAGAAGGCGGCGACGGCGACCACGGCGAGGCCGTAGGCGGCGGCGACGTCCGAGAAGTAGTACGTCGTGAGCCGGCCGACCAGGCCCTCGGAGTCCAGGTTGATCGTGCCGTTGCTGCCGAGCAGCTGGAGCATGAAGCCCTGCCAGAACAGCAGGCCGGACAGGGTGACGGCGAAGGCGGGGGCGCCGATCCGGGCGAAGAAGAAGCCGTGGATCGCGCCGATGAGGGCGCCGCCGACGATCGCGGCGACGATCGCGAGCCATTCGTTGATGCCGTTGGTGACGCTGAGTACGGCGACGATGGCGCCCGAGACGCCGCTGACCGAGCCGACGGAGAGGTCGATCTCGCCGAGCAGCAGCACGAAGATGATGCCGACGGCCATCATGCCGGTGGCGACCATGGAGACGGCGATGTTGCTGAGGTTGCCCGCGGACAGGAAGTTCGAGTTCAGGCCCTGGAAGATCGCCCAGATGACGATCAGGCCGATGACGACGGGTATGGAGCCCAGGTCGCCGGCGCGCATCTTGCGCTTGAACTCGGAGAGGTAGCCGGCGAAGCCCTGCTCGCGCACGAGCAGGCGCGGGTCGACGGCCGTGACGGCGGCGGGGGCGGGCGCCGGCGCGTCGACCGGTGCTGACTCCTCGACGGGCGTGGAGGTCTTGTCGGTGCTCACTTCTGGACCTCCGCGTTGCGCGCCGCACGGCGGGTCACGGCGTTCTCCGTGGCACCGGTGATGGCTGAAATGATCTCTTCCTGCGAGGTGGACGCGACGTCGAAGACGCCGTTGTTGCGACCCAGCCTCAGGACCGCCACCTTGTCCGCGACGGCCTTGACGTCCGCCATGTTGTGGCTGATGAGGATGACCGCGTGGCCACGGTCGCGCAGCCGCTCGACGAGGTCGAGGACCTGCGCGGTCTGCTCGACACCGAGGGCCGCGGTCGGCTCGTCGAGGATGACGAGCCTGGGCTCGCCGAGCATGGAGCGGGCGATGGCCACGGTCTGGCGCTGACCGCCGGAGAGCGAGGCGATCGGGATGCGCACGCTCGGGATGCGGATGGACAGCGTGGTGAGGAGCTCGCGGGCGCGGCGCTCCATCTCGACCTCGTCGAGGACGCCGCGCCTGCGGAGCTCCCGGCCGAGGTAGAGGTTGCCCACGACGTCGATGTTGTCGCACAGCGCGAGGTCCTGGTAGACGGTCGCGATGCCGAGGCTCTGGGCGTCGTGGGGCTTGTTGATCTGTACGGCGCTGCCTTCCCACTCGATGACACCGTCATCGATGGGGTGCACGCCGGCGATCGTCTTGACCAGCGTGGACTTTCCGGCGCCGTTGTCGCCCACCAGGGCGACCACTTCACCGGCGTGGACCTCAAGCTCTACGTCGGTGAGCGCCTGGACGGCACCGAACCGCTTGGAGACCCCTCGCAACGCCAGCACGGGCGTAGCGGACACGTGAACCATCTCCTTCGCCGCCTGACCGGCGGGGATGCCGCGCCGGGGGAAAGCGGCGCGGAGGTCGAGCAGGAAAGTGGGGGGTGCGGGGTGTTCCGTCCGGTGCCCGGCCCGAGCTGCGGGGCTGTGGAGGGCGGGGCACCGGACAGGCTTCAGCCGCGGGGAAATCCCGTGGGAGCGGGGACTTACTTCAGCCCGAGCTTGTCGCAGGCGGCCTTGTACTTGGGGGTGCAGATCTCGGCGACCGTGTAGACGCCGTCCTTGAGGACGGTGTCCTTGATGTTGTCCTTGGTCAGCGAGACGACCGGCACGAGCACGGTCGGGACGTCCTTGGCGGTGGCGTTGGCCACGGTGTCCTTGGCGATGGAGTCGAGCTTCTCGCCCTTGGCGAGCGCGACGGCCATCTCGGCGGCGGCGGCCGCCTCCGGGGCGTACGGCTTGTAGACGCTCATGAACTGCTCACCGGCGACGATGCGCTGCACACCGGCGAGTTCGGCGTCCTGGCCGGTGACCGGCGGGAGCTTGGCGAGGCCGGCGCCCTTGAGGGCGGTGATGATGCCGCCCGCCATGCCGTCGTTGGCGGAGTAGACGCCATCGATCTTGTCCTTGCCGAGGGCGGAGAGCGCGCCTTCCATGTTGGCGTTGGCGTTCTCCGGCTTCCACTCCTTGGTGTCGTACGACTTGCCGATCTTGACCTTGCCCTCGAGCTCGGCCAGCGCGCCCTTCTTGAAGAGCTTGGCGTTCGGGTCGGTGATGGCACCGTTCATCATGACGATCTGGGCGTCCTCGGCCTTGTCGCCCAGCGCCTCGATCAGGGCCTTGCCCTGGACGTGGCCGACCTCTTCGTTGTCGAAGGAGGTGTACGCGTCGATCGGGCCCTCGGCGAGGCGGTCGAAGGCGACGACCGGGATGCCCTGGTCCTTGGCCTTCTTCACGCCGTTGGCGACCGCCTTGGCGTCCACCGCGTCCAGGATCAGCACGTCGACCTTGTTGGTGATCATCGTGTCGATCTGCTGCGTCTGGACGGTGGCGTCCTGCTTGGCGTTGGCGTAGACGACCTCGCCCTTGCCACCGGTCAGCTCGCTGACCTTCTTCTCGATCAGCGGCTTGTCGAACTTCTCGTAACGAGCGGTCTGATTCTCCGGAAGCAGCAGACCTATCTTGAGGGCGTCGGTCTTCTTGCCCTCCGGCTCCTTGGCTCCCCCCGAGGCGTTCCCGGACTCCTTGGCGCTGCCACAGGCGGCGAGGGAAACAGCCATCGCGGTGGCGGCCACGGCCACGGCGGCACGACGCATCTGTGTGTTCACTTCAGAAACCTCCCTGACGAGGCCGCGTCGTTGCGGCCGAGGTGGCTGGAAGTCAACTCCGCCCCGATGACAGCGTCAAGGAGTAAATCCTTAACGAGATGACAACGGTGCCATTCGTTATCTAAGTGAAGGCAGGGGCACTCGCAGGCAGGGCGCTGTCCAGAAGGGACGAATCGCCCATTTCATTGAGTACGAGCGCGAGCGCGCCCAGGACCTCGGACCGTCCGCCGAGCGCCCCCGGAAGCACCGAGAGCTGCCTGGCCGCACTCGGGATCGCGTACCGCGAGACCGAGTCGCGGATCGGCCCGAGCACCAGCTCACCGGCTTCCGCGAGGTCCCCGCCCAGGACCACCCGGCTGGGATTGAGCAGGTTGCAGAGGTTGGCGACCCCGCTGCCGATGTGGCGGCCGACGTCCCCGATCACCCGGCGGCAGCCCGGATCGCCCTCGCGCGCGAGCCGGACCACGCGCTCCATGGTCAGGTCGGCGCCGTGGCTGGACTGCAGCAGCGGCAGGACGTACCGGGCGGCCGTGAAGGTCTCCAGGCAGCCGCGGTTGCCGCAGCGGCAGACCGGGCCCGACTCGTCGAGCGTGATGTGCCCGATCTCGCCGGCCGTGCCGCCGGGCCCCCGGTAGATCTGGCCACTGATCACCAGACCGGCGCCGACACCGCTCGCGACCTTGATGTACGCCAGGTCCTTGACCCCGCGCCCGCTCCCCCAGACCAGCTCGCCGAGCGCGCCGAGGTTGGCGTCGTTGTCGACGTACACGGGCACGCCGAGGCGCCCGGCCAGCTCCTTGCTCGGGTTGATGCCCTTCCAGCCCGGCAGGATGGACGTCGAGCCGAGCGTGCCGGACTCCACGTCGATCGGGCCCGGTACGCCCAGGCCGACGCCGATCACCTTGTCCTGGCTGAGACCGCTCGCCGCGATCAGCCGCTTGACCAGCTGTTCCGCCCGGTCGAAGCCCTCGGCGGCCGAACCGTCGACGTCCAGCGGCTCGGCTTCCTCGGCGAGCACCTGGTGGGCGAGGTTGCCGACGGCGACGCGCAGGTGCGTATGGCCGAAATCGACGCCGATGACGATGCCGGCGTCGCCGCTGAGCGAGACGCTGCGCGCCCGGCGGCCGCCCGCGGAGGTCGGGGTGACCTCGACGGTCCCGCCGTCCTTCAGCTCGCGGACGATATTGGACACCGTGGCTGCGGAGAGCCCTGTGCTCCTGGCGATCTCTGCCTGGGTGAGCGAACCCGCCATGCGCACGGCGCGTACGACCCGTTCCAGATTGGCCCGGTGCAGTGACGTCTGCGACCCCGGAGTCTCCATTGACTCTCCTCTTTCTCCAACATGTGAACTCTAAGATGAGCCTTTCGGGTTGCCCCCCGTCAAGACCTGAGGGCCACGGGGCTCGGCCGGCCGCCGTGCCGCGCGCCGCCGGGGCGGGACGGGGCCGCGGGACCGGGTCGTCGGAGCTGAGGGGCGGAACGGAGTGGCGGACCGGGTGGGCGAATTCCTCTGCTCCCCTGCCGCCGAGTGGTCCGATCCACAGGATCGGTAACGCACCGAAGTGCCCCGTGTCATTCCAGTAACCGCATGAATGGACAAGGGGACTGACGTGAAGACCTGGCATTCGGGCTCGATCTGAAAAAGCTCTGCACGGTGGCCGCATCCACCGTTCCGCTCTCCGCCGCACTCGTCGCGGGACCGCGACACCGGCTGCGGCGCACACGCTGACCGAGGCGGCCCGTGCGGGCTGCGCATGGCCGTCGGGGACCATGTCCACCCTGGACTCGAGGACCATCCTCAACCCGGCGGGTGCCGAGAACGGCACGGTCTACCTGCTGTGGAGCGGGACGTACGGCGAGAACTGCGTGGTCACCCCGACGACGGCCGGGCACGGCATCAGCCAGTCCATGTCGGCCCGGCTCGGCGTCCAGGGCGTCGGCAGCTACACGGACTCGGGCACCTGCTCGCACTTCGCCGCGGTCTCCAGGAACGCCGCCGGGAAGTGCGTCAATTCCAGCGGTTCGATTTCAGGCAGTTCCGCCGGCCGGGACAGCTACGGAAATTGCGGCTGAGCAGCTGAGGTATCCGCCGAAAACGAATGCCCCGGCAGAAACCTGCCGGGGCATTCGCCGTGCCGGGAGAACCGGACCGGCCCGTATTACTTGAGCGCTCCCGCGGTCAGGCCCGAGACGACCTGGCGCTGGAAGATGATGTACGCCGCCAGGACCGGCAGCATCGCGATCACCAGACCGGCGAAGAGGCCGGAGTAGTCGCCCTTGTACCCCTGGCTGGTGGAGAGCTCGACCAGGCCCTGGGCGAGCACGCGCTTGTCCGGGTCGGTGTTGAGCACCGTCGGCAGCATGTACTGGTTCCACTGCCCCAGGAAGTTGAAGATGCCGACACTGATCAGGCCCGGCCTGGCCATCGGCAGCATGACCTGGAAGAACGTCCGGGTGTGCGAGGCCCCGTCGATGATCGCCGCTTCCGCGATGGACGTCGGCAGCGTACGGAAGAACGAGGTCAGGAAGAACACGGTGAACGGCAGCGAGTACGCGATGTAGACCAGGATCAGGCCGTGCATCGTGTTCAGCAGCCCCATGTTGTCCAGGACGTAGAACAGCGGCACCAGCGCCAGCATGACCGGGAAGCTCATGCCGCCGACGAACAGGAAGTAGATGAAGCGGTTGCCGGGGAACTCGAAGCGCGCGAGCACATAGGCGGCCATCGAACCGAGCACCAGGGTGCCGACGAGCGACCCTCCCACCACCACGACGGTGTTGAGGAAGTACTCACTCATGTGCGCCTGGGTCCAGGCCCTCCCCCAGCTGTCGAAGTCCAGGGAGTCGGGGAGCGACCACGGAGTGTTGAAGATGTCCGCGTCGCTCTTGAAGGAGGACATCACGGCCCACAGCAGGGGCAGGATGACCATGAAGGCCCAGAGGACCAGCATCCCGTGCGAGAAGGCGTTGAGGACCTTGCCCTCGCCGCTCTTCGCCGGGGCCGCGCCGGCGGGCCGGCCGGTGGTGCGCCGCTCCGGCACGCTCGCGTCGTCGAGGCCGGTGGGAGGGGTGTCAGTGGTCTTCATCAGAACTCCAGCCGCTCGCGCCGGCCCAGCCGCATCACGACGGCCGCGAAGGCCAGCGTCACGAGGAGCAGGGCGACACCGATCGTGGTCGCGTAGCCCGCCTGTCCGTCGCGGAACGCCGTCTGGTAGACGTACAGCGGCAGGACGGTCGTCGAGTAGTCGGGCCCGCCGGGGCCGACGCTCATGATGTGCACGATGGCGAAGCCTTCGGCGCCCAGCGCCAGGATGCCCATGTAGACCCAGCCGGACTGCACCGTGTCCCAGAGCAGCGGCAGCGTGATCCTGAAGAAGGTCGTGATCCGGCTGGCGCCGTCCAGCAGCGCCGCCTCGTAGAAGTCCTTCGGGATGGAGGCCATGCCGGCGGAGAACAGCACCACGAAGAAGCCGGTCGTGCACCAGACGAGGACCGCCATGATGCACCACAGGGCCAGTTGCGGATCGCCCAGCCAGTCCGGGACGTCCTGGAAGCCGAGCCCCTTGAGCGACTCGTTGATCATGCCCTGGGCCGGGTCGAAGGCGAACTGGAACAGGATGGCCACGATCGCGATCGAGAGCACCTGCGGGAAGAAATAGGCGATTTTGTAGAACGCCGAACCGCGGACGCCCGCGATGGCGGCGCCCTTGCGGCGCCGCCCGCCGACATTGAGCATGAAGGCGAAGAAGAGCGCGAGGCCCAGCGTCACCAGCGGCAGCACGATCGCGAGCAGGACGCTGTGCTGCAGGGATTTCCAGAAGATGTCGTCGTCGAGCATCTTGCTGTAGTTGTCGAAGCCGACCATTTCGAAGTCCGGGCTCAGGCCGGTCCAGTCCGTGAACGAGTAGTAGACGGACTGGATGAACGGCCAGATGACGAAGACGACGTACAACGTCATGGGAACCGCCAGGAACCCGGCTATGAACCGGTACTTACCGTGTTGCATCGTTGCCGACTCCGACCTTCCTGCGATGCCGCTGCTGGTGACGCGTTGTCACTGGTGCTTGAAGTGCTTGATGGACTGGTCCTTGGCGGCCTTGTCGGCGAAGCCCTGGATCTTCTTGATGGTCTCGGCCGGAGTCGCGCGGCCCGCCATCATCTCGCCGATTCCGGCGACGCCGATCTGCTCCTTCTGCAGCTTCACGTACCAGTCCTGGAGACGCGGGTTGACCACGTTCTCGCCGGCCTTGTCCAGCGCGGCGACGCCCGACTTGAGGCCGTCCGACAGCTCGATGCCGTCCGTACCGCCGTTGAAGGCGGACAGCGACTTCGTGCTGGTCGTGAAGGACTTCGAGGATGCCTCGCTGAGCATGATGCGCAGCTGCTCCATGCCGCCCTCGGGGTTCTTCGCGTTGGCCGGGACGATGAAGGGCTCACCGCCGGAGGCCCAGATGGTGCCGAAGGGCAGCTTGTCCGAGGAGTCGAGGCCGGACGGCGCGCCCACGGACAGCTTGAAGTCCTTGGGGATGATCGCCGCTTCCTCGTTCTCCACCCAGGAGCCGTTCGGGATGAACAGCGCCTTGCCGCGGGCCCAGGCGCCCTGCGAACCGCGGTGGTCGAGGCCGGGGGTGCCCTTGAGGATGTAACCCTTCTTGAAGAGCTCGTAGTACGCCTCGAAGGCCGCCTTGACCGCGGGGTGCTCCCAGGCCTTCGGCTCCAGGTTGTCGATCGCGTCGAGCACCCCGGCGCCACCGATCTTGGCGATGAAGGGGTACAGCGAGAACGGCACGTAGTACGGGTGCTTGCCCGGGTACGTCCAGCCCGCGATGCCCTTCTTCTTCGCCTTGGCGCAGAGGGCGAGCATGTCGTCCCAGTTCTCCGGGTACGTCGAGTCCAGCTTCTCCAGCGCGGTCTGCGAGTACCAGACGCCGTAGACGGTGTACGCGTAGTACATGATCCAGACCGGGTCGCCGTCGAACTGGCCCATCTCGACGATGCCGGGCCGCAGCGTGTCGCGGACCTTCTTGTCCGGGTCGTCGACGGAAGCGGCGTCCAGCAGCGGGGTGAGGTCGGTGAGCTGCTTCTTGCCGACCAGGACGCCCATGTCCATCTGCTGGGCGCCCGAGTTGTCGATCAGGTCCGGCGGGGTGCCGCCGTTGAAGCGGGGCTGGAGAACCGACTGGATCTTCTGCGTCTTGGAGAACTTGACCGTCGCCTTGGGATAGGTCTTCTCATAGACGGCCTTGGCGTCCTCGGCGTACTTCGTTCCGAATCCACCGTCGAAAATGACGATTTCGAGCGGCGCGCTCTCATTGACACCCAGCGGGTTCTTCCCGGTCTTCTTGCCCTTTTCGACCTTCTCGTCGCTGCCGCTGTCGCCGCTCGCGCAGGCGGACAGGAAGCTCATCGTCGGAACGGTGACCAGACCGAGTGCGGCAGACCGCTTGATCAGATCGCGACGGCCAAGGCCCTCATTGTTGTGGGCGGAGGTGGATCCCATGCTCAAGTCCTCGCCTTCTCCAGGACTCAGGCGGTGTACCGGTCGCCCGTACTTATTTCGCCTAGGCGAAGGGCCCCGCCACCGCAGTCAAATGACGCTGGGTCGTGCTGAGTTGCAGAAGGTACGGACATAGCGTTCGGCAACCGCCGCAGCAGTTTCCCCCACCGGTCCCCGCCCCCCTGGTCCGCGGCCGTGAAACGGCGTTGCAGACGCCGACAGGTATAGTCCACTTCACGTCAACTGGGCAAGATCGAAAGCAAGGTTGGGCGGCAGTCTTTCCCTAGTTGAGACCTCACGGATATGTGGAACGCGCACGCAGTCGCCCGCGTGGCTCCGCGGACGCGACGCACCTCCTTCACCTCCCCCTTCACTTGCAACACCCTTGACACCATCGGCGACTTGGCTCCCTACTGGGTCTCATGCACTGCCCATGACAACGTTGTCCAAGGGGAGGAAAAGTCCGGGATGCAGTACACACCTCGGTACGCACCACACCATGCGGCGGCCGCCGTCACAGCGATCGCCCTGCTGCTGGTGGCCACGGCCCCTTCCGCGGCCGTCGCCCGGCCCGCCCGGCCCCCGGAGCCGGAGCGCGTGTTCCGTTCCTCCTTCGAGGCCGACGAGCCCCAGCCGGACTGGCGCAACACCGTAGAAACCGGACCCGGCGGCGAGAAGCGCTCCTCGGGGGTCGACGGCGGATACAGTGCCGGGATTCCGGGCAATGTGACCGACCGCGTCGTCGAGCTGCGCGCCAGTGGCGAGAACACCGGCGGCGGAGAGGTCAAGGAGAACCTCGTCGACGTCCAGTCCGCCACCAAGTGGCTGGCCTTCGAGCCGACCGCCTGGATCGAGTTCGATCTGGATGAACCGGCCAAGCTCGTGGCATACGCCCTCACTTCGGCCAACGATCACGCGGAGCGCGACCCGAAGGACTGGACGCTCAAGGGGTCCGCCGACGGCAAGGAGTGGAAGGTCCTGGACACCCGCGAGGGACAGACCTTCGCGAAGCGCTTCGAGACGAAGAGCTACGGCTTCGAGAACACGACGGCGTACGCGCACTACCGCCTCGACATCACCCGCAACAACGGCGCCTCGGACGCCACCCAGCTCGCGGACGTTCAGTTCTCGAACGGTGACACCTCCACGCCCGCCCCGGACGACATGCGCAGCCAGGTCGACCGCGGGCCCTCGGGCTCCCCCACCGCCAAGGCGGGCGCGGGGTTCACGGGAAAGCGGGCGCTGCGGTACGCCGGCACGCACAAGCCGCAGGGCCGGGCATACGCGTACAACAAGGTCTTCGACGTCGACACGCGCGTCACGCGGGACACCGAGCTGTCCTACCGGGTCTTCCCCTCCCTCCCCGAGACCGACCTCGACTACCCGGCCACGAACGTGTCGGTGGACCTGGCCTTCACGGACGGCACCTATCTGAGCGACCTGCGCGCCGTCGACCAGCACGGCGCGGTCGTGTCCCCGCAGGGCCAGGGCGCCTCCAAGACGCTGTACGTCAACCAGTGGAACCACAAGACCTCGCGGATCGGCGCGGTCGCGGCCGGCAAGACGGTCGACCGGGTGCTGGTGGCGTACGACTCCCCGAAGGGGCCGGCGAAGTTCAGCGGCTGGGTCGACGACGTCACCCTCGCCCCCAAGGCGCCGGAGAAGCGTTTCGCCCATCTCTCCGACTACGTGTCGACCACCCGCGGCACCAACTCCAGCGGCGCCTTCTCGCGCGGCAACAACATTCCCGCCACCGCCGTCCCGCACGGGTTCAACTTCTGGACGCCGGTGACCAACGCCGCCTCCACGAGCTGGCTCTACGACTACGCCCGGGGCAACAACAGCGACAACCTCCCCACCCTCCAGGCGTTCAGCGCGAGCCACGAGCCGAGCCCGTGGATGGGCGACCGGCAGACGTTCCAGCTGATGCCGTCCGTCGCGGCGGGCACCCCGGACGCCGACCGCAAGGCGCGGGCCCTGCCCTTCCGCCATGAGAAGGAGACGGCCAAGCCGCACGAGTACGAGGTCACCTTCGAGAACGGCCTCAAGGCCGAGATGACCCCGACCGACCACGCGGCGATGATGCGGTTCACCTATCCCGGTGACGACGCGAGCGTCGTCTTCGACAACGTGTCGAACGACGGCGGCCTCAGCCTCGACCCGGCGACCCGCTCCTTCACCGGCTTCTCGGACGTCAAGAGCGGCCTGTCCACCGGCGCCACCAGGCTCTTCGTGTACGGCGTCTTCGACGCCCCGGTCACCGGGAGCGGCAAGCTCGGCGGCGGCGGGGGCGATGACGTCACCGGCTACCTGCGCTTCGAGCCGGGCGCCGACCGCCGGGTGGCGCTGCGGCTGGCGACTTCGCTCATCAGTGTGGACCAGGCGAAGAAGAACCTCGCCGACGAGATCCCGGCGGGCACCCGCTTCGAGCGCGTCAAGGACCGGGCGCGGAAAGCCTGGGACGACATCCTCGGCCGCGTCGAGGTCGAGGGCGCGAGCCGCGACCAACTGACGACCCTCTACTCCAGCCTCTACCGGCTGTACCTCTATCCGAACTCCGGTTTCGAGAACACCGGCACCCGGGCCCGCCCCAGGCAGCAGTACGCGAGCCCCTTCTCGAAGCAGACCGGGCCCGACACGCCCACCCACACCGGCGCGAAGATCGTCGACGGTGAGGTGTACGTCAACAACGGCTTCTGGGACACCTACCGGACGACCTGGCCGGCGTACTCCTTCCTCACCCCGCAGAAGGCCGGCAGGCTCGTCGAGGGCTTCGTCCAGCAGTACAAGGACGGCGGCTGGATTTCGCGCTGGTCGTCGCCCGGATACGCCGACCTCATGACCGGCACCAGCTCCGACGTGGCGTTCGCCGACGCGTACGTCAAGGGCGTGGACTTCGACGCGGAGGCGGCGTACGAGGCGGCGCTCAAGAACGCCACCGTCGTGCCGCCCTTCTCCGGTGTGGGCCGCAAGGGCATGAAGACCTCGCCCTTCCTGGGGTACGCCTCCACCGAGACCCACGAAGGGCTCTCCTGGTCCCTTGAGGGCTATCTCAACGACTACGGCCTCGCGAAGATGGGCGAGGCGCTGCACAAGAAGACGAAGAAGGCGCGCTACAAGGAGGAGTCGGCGTACTTCCTCAACCGCGCCCGCAACTACGTCAAGCTCTTCGACGACAGGGCCGGCTTCTTCCAGGGCCGCGACCTCAAGGGCGACTGGCGGGTCCCGTCCGAGAAGTACGACCCGCGCATCTGGGGTTACGACTACACCGAGACCAACGGCTGGGGCTACGCCTTCACCGCGCCCCAGGACTCGCGCGGCCTGGCCAACCTCTACGGCGGCCGCGCCGGCCTCGGCGACAAGCTCGACCGCTACTTCTCCACCCCGGAGACGGCGGCCCCCGAGTTCACCGGCTCGTACGGCGGTGTCATCCACGAGATGACGGAGGCGCGCGACGTACGGATGGGCATGTACGGGCACAGCAACCAGGTGGCCCACCACGCGACGTACATGTACAACGCCGCCTCGCAGCCCTGGAAGACACAGGAGAAGGTCCGCGAAGTCCTCTCCCGCCTCTACACCGGCAGCGAGATCGGCCAGGGCTACCACGGCGACGAGGACAACGGCGAGCAGTCCGCCTGGTACCTCTTCTCCTCGCTCGGCTTCTATCCGCTGGTCATGGGCAGTGGCGAGTACGCGATCGGCTCGCCGCTCTTCACCAAGACGACCGTGCACCTGGAGAACGGCCGCGACCTGGTGGTCAGGGCGCCGAAGAACAGCGCGAAGAACATCTACGTCCAGGGCCTGAAGGTCGACGGCAAGCCCTGGAAGTCCACCGCGCTGCCGCACAGCGTGCTCGCGCGCGGCGGGACGCTGGAGTTCGACATGGGCCCCGAGCCGTCGTCGTGGGGCACGGGCAGGAAGGCCGCGCCCGTCTCCATCACCGAGGACGACAAGGTGCCGTCGCCGCGCGGGGACGCGATCACGGGCTCCGGTCCGCTGTTCGACAACTCGTCGGTCACGGACGCGCAGTTCGAGAGCCTCGACCTGCCGGTGAAGCCGGACACCCGCGCCCTCCAGTACACCCTCACCTCCTCGGAGCGGGCCAAGGCCCCTCGGGGCTGGGTGCTCCAGGGCTCGCGGGACGGCGAGACGTGGAGAGACCTCGACAGGCGTACGGGAGAGTCCTTCGCGTGGGACCACCAGACCCGCGTCTTCACCGTCGCCCGCCCGCACGGGTACGAGAAGTACCGGCTGGTGCCGGACGGACCGGCGACCCTGGCCGAGGTGGAACTGCTGGGGTGACCCAGGCGAGGGGGGAGGACCGGTCCGGCGGCCGGTCCTCCCTGCCACGCATGTGGCGGTCGTTGTAATCGTTCGTGTGCGTAGTGTCACTGCGGACGGCTGCGCTCGGTGTGCGCGGAAGGAGCGTTGCCCATGCCTCAGCCCAAGGACCTCGATCCGTACACCGACCCGAGGTCGTTCTACGGCTCGGAACTGCGCCGCCTGCGTGAAGCCGGTGGGCACTCGCAGGAGCAGCTCGGAGAGCAGGTCTTCTGCTCCGGCGCGTACATCGGCCAGTTGGAGGGCGCGACGCGGCGGCCCAACTCGACCTGTCGAAGATGCTCGACGGTGTGCTGGGCAGTGGTGAGCACCTTCAGCGCCTGTGCCGCCTCGCACGCAAGTCGAAGGTCGCGAAGTACTTCGCCGACGCGGCGGACTTGCAGCAGCGGGCGACGGCGATCAGCGAGTACGGGTCGATGCTGGTTCCGGGACTGTTGCAGACGGAGGGCTACGCACGGGCCCTGACCCGTGGCGCCCACCCGTTCGCCGCGCAGTCGGTGATCGAGGGGCACGTCAGCACCAGAATGGAACGGGCCGAGCTGCTCGACTCGCCCACGGCGCCGGTGTTCTGGGTGATCACCCATGAGGCGCTGCGCGTGCCGGTCGGCGGTCCCGCCGTCATGCACGGGCAGCTCATGCACCTCCTCAAGGCGGCGCACGCACGGCCCCATGTCGTGCTCCAGGTCCTGCCCTTCAGCGCCGGACCGCATCCGTTCCTCGACACGAGCGTGTCCCTGATGGACTTCACCGACGAGCCGCCCGTCGTTTACACCGAAGGCGCGTATACCGGCCAGCTCGTCGAAGAACCCGCCCTGGTCGCCCAGTTCCGGTCGGCCTACGATCTGGCCAGGGCCGCCGCGCTGTCGCCGGAGGCGTCCCTGGCCCTGATCGAGTCGGCGGCGAAGGACTACACGACACATGATCACCACACCTGACCTGAGCACAGCCACGTGGCGCAAGTCCTCGTACAGCAACGGCGACGGGGGCAACTGCGTCGAGGTTGCCGACGACTGCCACGGCGGCGTCATACCCGTCCGCGACAGCAAGACCGCACCCGGGGGCCCCGCGCTCGTGTTCCGGGCCGCGGGCTGGGCGCCCTTCGTCACCGCCGTGAGGAACGGCGCGCTCTGACCGCACCGGAGTCGCAGAAGGGCCGCACCCCGTCGCTGGGATGCGGCCCTTCTGCGTCAGGCGGTGACGACTAGTTGCGGATCAGCGACCGCAGCACGTACTGCAGGATGCCGCCGTTGCGGTAGTAGTCGGCCTCGCCGGGCGTGTCGATGCGCAGCTTCGCGTCGAACTCGACGGTCTCGCCGCCGGCCTTGACGGCCTTGACCTTCAGGGTGTCCGGGATGCCGCCGTCGTTGAGGCCGGTGACGCCGGTGATCTCGAAGGTCTCCTCACCCGTCAGACCGAGGGACTCGGCCGAGGCGCCCTCCGGGTACTGGAGCGGCAGAACACCCATACCGATCAGGTTCGAGCGGTGGATGCGCTCGTACGACTCGGCGATGACGGCCTTGACGCCGAGCAGCGCGGTGCCCTTGGCCGCCCAGTCGCGGGACGAGCCCGAGCCGTACTCCTTGCCCGCCAGGATGACCAGCGGGACGCCGGCGGCCTGGTAGTTCTGCGAGGCGTCGTAGATGTACGACACCGGCGCGTCGGGCTGGGTGAAGTCGCGGGTGAAGCCGCCTTCCGTACCCGGCGCGATCTGGTTGCGCAGGCGGATGTTGGCGAACGTGCCGCGGATCATGACCTCGTGGTTGCCACGGCGCGAGCCGTAGGAGTTGAAGTCACGGCGCTCGACGCCGTGCTCCGTGAGGTACTTGCCGGCCGGGGTGTCGGCCTTGATGGCGCCGGCCGGGGAGATGTGGTCGGTGGTGACCGAGTCGCCCAGCTTGGCGAGGACGCGCGCGCCGGAGATGTCGGCGACCGGGGTCGTCTCCATCGTCATGCCCTCGAAGTACGGGGGCTTGCGCACGTACGTCGACTCGTTGTCCCACTCGAAGGTGTTGCCGGTGGGGATCTCCAGCGCCTGCCACTGCGCGTCGCCCGCGAAGACGTCGGCGTAGGACTTGTTGAACATGTCCTCGCCGATGGAGTTGGCGACGACGTCGTTGACCTCGGCCTCGGTGGGCCAGATGTCCGCGAGGTGGACCGGCTTGCCGTCCTGGTCGGTGCCCAGGGCGTCCTTGGTGATGTCCACCTTCATGGAGCCCGCGATGGCGTACGCGACGACCAGCGGCGGGGAGGCCAGGTAGTTCATCTTGACGTCGGGGTTGATGCGGCCCTCGAAGTTGCGGTTGCCCGAGAGGACCGACGTGACGGCCAGGTCGTTGTCGTTGACGGCCTTGGAGACCTCCTCGGGCAGCGGGCCCGAGTTGCCGATGCAGGTGGTGCAGCCGTAGCCGACGAGGTTGAAGCCGACCTTGTCGAGGTAGGGGGTCAGGCCCGCCTTGTCGAAGTAGTCGGTGACGACCTTCGAGCCCGGGGCGAGGGTGGTCTTGACCCACGGCTTGCGGGTCAGGCCCTTCTCGACCGCCTTCTTGGCCACCAGCGCGGCGGCGACCATGACGTACGGGTTCGAGGTGTTGGTGCAGGAGGTGATGGCCGCGACCGTCACGGCGCCGTGGTCCAGCTCGTACGTCGAACCGTCGGGGGCGGTGACCGTGACCGGGTTCGACGGGACCGCGTCGCCCGTGGCGTCGTCGTGCTGCGGGGCGCCGGCGCCGTTGTCGTCGTGGCCGTAGGCCGGGGCGTCGGAGGCCGGGAAGGACTCGGAGCTCGCCTCGTCGACCGGGGACGCGACACCGTGCGGCTTCTCCTGCTGCGGCACGCCCGCCTTGCGGTCGTCGCCGCCGGTGACGCCCGCCTCGACGTAGTTGAGTACGTCGATCTTGAACTGCTCGGCGGCGTTGGCGAGGACGATACGGTCCTGCGGACGCTTCGGGCCGGCGATCGACGGAACGACCGTCGACAGGTCGAGCTCCAGCTTCTCGGAGAAGTCGGGCTCGGCTGCCGGGTCGAGCCAGAGGCCCTGCTCCTTGGCGTACGCCTCGACGAGCGCGACCTGCTGCGCGTCGCGGCCGGTCAGGCGCAGGTACTTCAGCGTCTCGTCGTCGATCGGGAAGATCGCGGCGGTGGAGCCGAACTCCGGCGACATGTTGCCGATGGTGGCGCGGTTCGCCAGCGAGGTGGCGGCGACGCCCTCGCCGTAGAACTCGACGAACTTGCCGACGACGCCGTGCTTGCGGAGCATCTCGGTGATGGTCAGCACGAGGTCGGTGGCGGTGGTGCCGGCCGGCAGCTCGCCGGTCAGCTTGAAGCCGACGACGCGCGGGATGAGCATGGAGACCGGCTGGCCGAGCATCGCGGCCTCGGCCTCGATGCCGCCGACGCCCCAGCCCAGCACGCCGAGGCCGTTGACCATGGTGGTGTGCGAGTCGGTACCGACGAGGGTGTCGGGGTACGCCTGGCCGTTACGGACCATGACCGTGCGGGCCAGGTGCTCGATGTTGACCTGGTGGACGATGCCGGTGCCCGGGGGGACGACCTTGAACTCGTCGAAGGCGGTCTGGCCCCAGCGCAGGAACTGGTAGCGCTCCTTGTTGCGACCGTACTCCAGCTCGACGTTCTGCTGGAAGGCGTTGGCCGTACCGAACTTGTCGGCGATGACGGAGTGATCGATGACCAGCTCGGCCGGGGCCAGCGGGTTGATCTTCGCCGGGTCGCCGCCGAGCTCCTTGACGGCCTCGCGCATGGTGGCGAGGTCGACGACACAGGGCACGCCGGTGAAGTCCTGCATGATCACGCGGGCGGGCGTGAACTGGATCTCCTGGCTGGGCTGGGCCTGCGAGTCCCAACCGCCGATCGCCCGGATGTGGTCGGCGGTGATGTTCGCGCCGTCCTCGGTGCGGAGCAGGTTCTCCAGCAGCACCTTCAGGCTGTAAGGGAGGCGCGCGGAGCCCTCGACCTTGTCCAGCTTGAAGATCTCGTACGACTCGTCGCCCACGCGCAGCGTGCTGCGGGCGTCGAAGCTGTTCGCCGACACGACAGTCTCCTTCTTCAATGTGCGCGTTTCTACCGCATCCTGCCGCCACGACCCCCTGGCCATCCGCTAAGGTAAGACTTAGTTAGGTCACCCTTACCGGTCGGCGGCTCCGGTACGCCTTCGGCAGATATCTCGATGTCGAGATAACTCTAGTACATGGCCGTGGCCCGGTCATGTCCGGACCTGACCTCTCACAGCGAAAACGGGTGACCGCCGCGGTGGCGAGACAGGTGACAAGACCGGTCAGGAATCGAGAAGCGCCGGTCGCCGAGCCGCACCTGGCGTGACGTTCACGGCATCCACCGCATCCGCCACCCTCGACGTGGCCGACCCCGTGGCCGCCCACCGCTTCCACACCACCGCCTTCGGCCTGGACCCGCAGATACGCCTGCGGGCCTCCGGAGGTACCCACAACCGGTTTCCGTGGGTTCACCCTGGCGCTCACGGTGTCCCAGCCGGCCCCTGCCGAAGGACACCGGCCCCGCCACCCGGCAGATCGACGCGATCGCGCTCCTGCCGGGAGACGCGGACGGGTTCGCGTGGGGGGCCGCGTCGCCGGCGCCCGCGCCCCGAGGTGTCACCGCTGGAGAGTGGGGCGAACGAGCTGCGGGGGCACGGCCTCATGCGTGACGGCCGCTGGCTCGGCCGACGACCGCCGCAGCGGCTGTTTTCGCGCCCCTCCCCCGAGCAGTAGCGCCGCAGAACAGGTCCGGTCCTCGTCCAGGCGCTCGGCGAGCACCACGGGGCCGGCGGGCACCACGGGGTCGGCCGTCTCGCCGAAGCTGCCGGACTCGCCCTCGACCGGCCCGGCCCGGCCGGGCCCGTACCGAAGCCCCCCTTCCGCCGCTGAGGGCGTCCGGGGTGACCGGTGTGCCCGGCCCGATCCCGGAGGCCGCCCGGAGGCCGCCCGGCGCCGCGGTGGTCAGCGACCCGGCGCGCCGCACGACCGACGGCCGGGAAAACCTGACGGCAGGTGTCAGGTATGCGCAAAAGGGTCTCCACCGGACCGCGAGATGTGGAGGCACCCCCCATGACCACGAAGAATTTCCCGGACGCCGGCTTCAGGACGCTGCGCGAGGCCGTGCGCGGGCCCGTACTGCCGCCCGGCGACGAGGGGTACGACGACGAACTCGCCGGGTTCCGGACCGCCGGCCGGCACCGGCCCGCCCTGGTCGTCGGCGCGGAGGGGGCCGCCGACGTCCGGGCCGCCGTGGGATGCGCTGCGGCGCACGGGCCGCCGGTCGCCGTGCAGGCCACCGGGCACGGGCTTTCGGTGGCGGCGGACGGCGGGATGCCGATCAGTACGCGCCGGATGCGGGAGGTCCGTATCGACGCGCGGGCACGGACCGCCTGGTTCGGGGCGGGCGTGGTCCGGAAGCAGGTGGTCGGGGCCACCGCGCCCCACGGGCTGGCGCCGCTCGGCGGGTCGGCCGCCGGGGTCGGGCCGTGCTTTACACCCTGGGCGGCGGGACCGGGCTGCCGGCCCGGCAGTTCGGGTACGCCGCCGACCGGGTGCGGGGCGCGGAGATCGTCACCTCGGACGGCGGGTCGCGGTACGTCACCGCGCAGAGCGATCCCGAGCTGTTCTGGGCGCTGCGCGGGGCGGGGCTCAACTTTCGGGGTGGTGACCGGCCTGGAGGTGGACCTGGTGCCGGTCGAGCGGGTGCTCGGGGCGGACTGCACTTCGACGGCGCGCCGGTGGAGGACGTACTGCGGACGTACGCCGACTGGACCGCGGCCGCGCCGGAGGAGATGACGTCGTCGGTCGGGCTCATCGTGTACCCCGATCCGCCGCGGCTTCCCGTGGCACCGCGCGGGCGCTGTACCACGCACGTACGGACCGCCTTCGACGGCGACGCCGCGGAGGGCGAGCGGCTGGTGGCGCCGCTGCGCGCGATCGGGCCGCGGATCGTCGACGGCGTCAGGGAACTCCCGTACGGCGGAAGGGAGTCCATCCACAAGGACCCACCCTTCCCGCACGCGTACACCGGCGCCAACGCCATGCTCCGCGCACTCGACCCGGCCGCGCTCAGGGCCGTACGCGAACTGACGGGGCCCGACCGGCCCTTGATGACCGCCGTGGACCTGCGGCACCTGGGGGGGCGCGCTCGCGCGCGAGCCGGCCGTGGCGAGCGCGGTCGGCAACCGCGACGTGCGGTACATCCTGCGGGTCGTCACGATGCCGGACGGGCCGGACGCCATCGGGCAGGCCCGCCGGACGCAGGAGCGGGTGCCGGAGGCGCTCGCGCCGTGGACCACCGGCAGCTCGCTGCCGTTCCTGTACGGCGACGGGGAGCGGGCGGGCGAGGAGCAGACCCGGACCGGCCGCGCCCCGGACGCCTACCGGCGGCCGAGGGAACTGAAAGCACGCCTGGGCCCCGCCGACCTCTTCCACCTCAACCGCAGTATTTCGCCCGCCCCCGCCTCTTCGGCCACCACTTGCACACCCACCTCCCGGAATGCGTCATCTCATATCTGAGATAACCTGCCGCTATGGCAGACGACTACCTCGTACGCATCGGCAAGCTCATCCGTGACGCCCGTCAGCACCGGGGCTGGACACAGAGTCAGCTCGCCGAGGCGCTGGGCACCAGCCAGAGCGCCGTGAACCGCATCGAGCGCGGGAACCAGAACATCAGTCTTGAGATGATCGCGCGCATCGGTGAGGCTCTCGACAGTGAAATCGTCTCGTTGGGGTACGCGGGACCGATGCATCTACGTGTCGTCGGTGGACGGCGTCTCTCCGGCTCGATCGACGTGAAGACGAGCAAGAACGCATGCGTGGCGCTGCTTTGCGCCTCGCTGCTCAACAAGGGCCGTACCGTGCTCAGGCGCGTCGCGCGCATCGAGGAGGTGTACCGCCTGCTGGAGGTGCTCAACTCGATCGGCGTGCGCACCCGTTGGATCAACGACGGGAAGGACCTGGAGATCGTCCCGCCCGCCGAGCTGGACATGGACTCCATGGACGCCGAGGCGGCGCGCCGGACGCGGAGCATCATCATGTTCCTCGGCCCGCTGCTGCACCGCATGGACCGCTTCAAACTCCCGTACGCGGGCGGCTGCGACCTCGGCACCCGCACCATCGAGCCGCACATGATCGCGCTGCGCCGCTTCGGGCTGGACATCACCGCGACCGAGGGCATCTACCACGCGGTGGTGGAGCCTTCGGCCGGTCCCGGCCGCCCGATCGTGCTGACCGAGCGCGGCGACACGGTGACCGAGAACGCGCTGCTCGCCGCCGCCCGCCACGACGGCGTGAGCGTCATCCGCAACGCCTCGTCCAACTACATGGTCCAGGACCTGTGCTTCTTCCTGGAGGCCCTGGGCGTACGGGTCGACGGGGTCGGCACGACCACACTGACCGTGCACGGCGTACCGAACATCGACGTGGACGTCGACTACTCGCCCTCCGAGGACCCGGTCGAGGCGATGAGCCTGCTCGCGGCCGCCGTGGTGACGGGTTCCGAACTGACGATCCGCCGGGTCCCGATCGAGTTCCTGGAGATCGAGCTCGCGGTGCTGGAGGAGATGGGCCTCGACCACGACCGCACGGGCGAGTACGAGGCCGACAACGGGCGTACGCGGCTGGTGGACCTGACCGTACGGCCCTCCAAGCTGGAGGCGCCGATCGACAAGATCCACCCGATGCCGTTCCCCGGGCTGAACATCGACAACGTGCCGTTCTTCGCGGCGATCGCGGCGGTCGCCCAGGGCCAGACCCTGATCCACGACTGGGTGTACGACAATCGCGCGATCTACCTGACGGACCTCAACCGCCTCGGCGGCCGCCTCCAGCTCCTGGACCCGCACCGCGTGCTGGTCGAGGGCCCGACCCGGTGGCGCGCCGCCGAGATGATGTGCCCGCCGGCGCTGCGGCCCGCGGTGGTCGTCCTGCTGGCCATGATGGCGGCCGAAGGCACGTCCGTACTGCGCAACGTGTACGTCATCAACCGCGGATACGAAGACCTCGCCGAGCGCCTGAACTCGATCGGCGCGCAGATCGAGATCTTCCGCGACATCTGATCGGCGGGGTGTCGTGTCCCTTGGGGGCAAGGGGCACGACACCGCAATATGCCATCTGACCTGCGGATACCTACCTTCACAGCCCTCCACTGATCACTGTTGTTTTTCAGCACCTTGTGCAACGCACGTGCAAGATGATCTTGAATAGTTGACGATATGTCAGAGGAATCTGAGCGCCCGTCAGCCTTCACGGAGAGTTGTCGCCGAAGTGGCCTCGCAACGTCCGATGTCGGTCGTGTCACGCCGACTGGGTCTGGTTGACCATCGGCACCCACGTCGAAGACCCGGCAAACCACCCCGGTAGCCATCACGGTGCCGAGGCGGCGATCCGTGCCGATTTCGTAATGCCCTTCGGCCGTAGGACGGTCGCCGCTCCGACCGGCCGTGCCGAGCGCCAGGATTGCGTGGACGGGCGTCGGAGAAGGTCGCTCGCGTGGATCTGCGAGGTGGGCATGATGCCTTTGGCGCTATCGCAGCCGGCGTCTACGGCTGGCGCGGCGGCTGCCGGTCATCGACGTGTCTGGTCAGCGACCGCTCCGTGGTGTCGGAGCGGTCTTTGCCGTCATCCCATCGTCGCCTTGGTCACAGGGTCCGAAGGGCGAAAAGGTGGCAGTCCAGGATCTTGCGGGCCTCCGCCCGGCGGGAGCGGCGGGGGTGGACCAGGGCGACGCCGACGATGACGACGTACACGGTGATCCAGATGTACAGGGCCGTGATCAGCGCGCAGGGCAGGGGGCCGGTCGTCGGGAGCAGGCTGGTCAGTGTAGTGAGCATGGTCTCTCCTGGTTCGTTGCCGGGTGGTGTACTCCGGCGGTTCCCCAAGAAGACCAGGCGCGGTGCACCCAACCTTGGTGAAGGTGGGGGGTCTCTATGTCCAAAAGGCACGCCCCCTTCTGGCGGAGGTAGGTAGCTTCGCGGCATGTCTTCTTCTACGGGTGATCCGGGATCCGCTGATCAGCAGCTCATGAGCCACGCGCTTCGGCACGGCTTTGTGGTGTCGGCGAAGCAGCTTGCGTCGTGGCGGCGGGCGGGGCTATTGCCCAGGAACACGGCGCGGTGGCTGGGCCGGGGGCGCGGGAGCGCGTCGGTTCCGGATGACGAGGCGTTCGGCCTGGTCGTGGCGCTCGCCCGGCTGGCGCGGAGGGGCGCTCGACCCTCTCATCTGGCACTGGCCCTGTTCAGCGAGGGACACCCGGTGCCGGAGAAGACCGTACGGGAGGCCTTCGGAAAGGCTGTCCGGGGCCTGGGCGCCGGCCTCGGCGCGGAGGGTCCAGAAGCAGGGGAGGACGAGGAGGAATGGGCGGAGCGCGTCGCCGACGAGGTGGTCGCCTCCGGGCAGCGGTTCCGGCTTGTTCCCGCTCGGGCACGTCGGATCGACGAGGGCATCGCCCGGTGCATGCGCGACCGGGGGGTGGCCTGGCCGCCGCCGGAGCTGGCTGCGCTGGACCGCAACCCGGAACCTTCGAGGCCGTCCGACGGGGAAGCCACCGCTGCGGCGGTGACCACGGTGTTGCGCGGGGGTGCCGACATCACACCGCAGGGAATCGGTGACCTGCTGCGGGCCATACAGCCGGCGGGGTGGGGCAACCCGTGGGCGTCCCTGGCCGAGTACACGGTCGAGGACGTCCCGGATCTTGCCCAGGAGGTGTTCCTCCCCGACGGCGGGATGAGCACCCTCCCCGACGGCCCTGTTCGCGACACCCTGCTGCGTCTCGTGGAGGCAGCGGCCCTGGACGATCTGCGAGACGCCTGGGCGGCGAGCGGGGCGATCCGGGAATGGGCTCTCGACCTGTGCGCACGGGTCGAAGCGGAGCTGGAGGCCGACGAACTGGATGGCGCGGCCTTCGAATGGCTGATGAGCAGAACCTTTGCGTCGGGGATCGTACTGATGGCCGAGATGAGTGATCGCTACTGCTCCCCGGCGGATCGGGCGTCGACGTCCGTGGGCCTGTTGCTGATGCGGCAGGCATTCCGCGATCTGGATGAGAAGGTTCCTGGTTGCCAGTGGGAGCTACTCGACTTCCCCGGCGTGATCATGCCGCCTCCACTGCTGGCCTTCCTCCAGTCCGGCCTGACACCCTCCAGTTACTGAGATTGAACGTGTGGTGTCGTAGGGGGTGACGGCTGGCCGGTGGGTGCGGTATCACCGAAGGCATGCGGTATCCACAAGGGGGCGGGCT